>NZ_JBIVMP010000003.1:0-500604 GCF_044753145.1 Glutamicibacter sp. NPDC088483 | reverse complement strand
TCCGCAGTGTTCACATCGGTGTTCGCGTCAGTATTCGCATCCGTGTTGGCATCGGTGTTCGCATCAGCGTTATCCGCAGTGTTCACATCGGTGTTCGCATCGGTGTTCGCGTCCGTGTTATCTGCAGTATTCTCATCACTGTTCTCAACTACCACGAAGCTCACGGAATCGGTTGATTCGTTCTCGTCCGTTGCAGTAGCTGTGTGGTCACCGGCTGGCACGTTAGGGAACGTGACAGACCAGTTTCCGTCTCCGTCAACAGTGGTCACCTGATCATCTTGGCCCGGAATCGAGACAGTTACCTCGGTGCCAGCCTCACCGGTACCCGTTACCTCAACGGGGCCAACAGGAAGTTCATCGCCGTCGGCAGGAGTCAGGATATCGACATCGGCTACTGCCGGCGCTTCAGCTGCTGCACGAACTGCTGAGGTGCCTAGGTCAACGCCAACAGCTGCTGTACCAAGGACCGGCAGAACATCGATTGCGAGAGCGGTTACGTAGTTCAGTTCACCGTCTACAGCTGGATCTACAACCTGCGCAGCAGCCGGAGCAGCAACGTTGGCAGTCGTAGCAGGAACAGTCACTTCAGTCGAAGCTACGGTGCCCTGTTCGTTGATGGTGATTTCCAGAACCTCTTCAAGAAGCGGCTCGACTGCACCATTGACTACTGGCGCGACAACTTCAGTGACAAGTGCTTGGATGCCTTCTGGGTAGCCATCAAGCAGTGCGTTTACTCCCTGGAAAGCTGGGCCGGTCACGCCAAGAACCAGTTCAAGAACGCTGTCGAGCAGCGATCCAAGGTTGATGCCACCGAGACCTGGCAGGAGGGTCAGGTCATTTGCAAGAGTGAAGGCATCAGTGTTGCCGTTGAGCAGGTCGCTCAACGAACCACCGATATCAACGCCACCTGTAACGAGATCAGCACCGAGCACCACAGCATTGACATCTGCGGTCAGGGTGAAGCTTGCTTCAGCAAGGATTTCGTTAACGGCATCAGTGAGGTTGGTGGTGACTTCGTTCAGCAATCCGGTCAGTTCAGCGGTAATGAGCGCTGCGGTTGCGTCGTCCAGCAGCGGCGTGTTTGCAGGCTGGTCGTTCAGGCCACCGGTAATGATCTTGGACAGATCAATGTTTACGGTACCTTCGCCCAAGTTCAGCGAAACCGCGCCGGTGTCAGAAACCAGCTCCTGAGCAAGTACGGTGCTAAGGGTGCCGGTTACGTCATCCAAGCCGTTGACAACCAGGTTGGAGTTCGACAGGCCAATCTGTGCAAGGAGGAGATTTATATTGACAGCGTTCAGCGAGCTGCTGATCGTATCGGTCAAGCCGCCGTCTCCAACAACCCCATCCAGCGCAGTGCCGAGAGCGGTGGTAGTGGTGGTCAAGTCTGAACTCAGCTGGGAAATCAGCGGGCTACGCAGGTCTACAGTCGCGGAAGCGACCTTGTATTCGTGAGTAGGGTCAGCGCCGTCGGTGCGCTCGGTGGTGGAGCCAAGTGCGCCCAACTGGAGCTCAGCAACATCGAGGACTTCATTAGTCAAGCCGGCTACACCAACCTGGTTGAACAGCTTAGTCAGGTCGATCGAAGCTAGTTCTGCGGTATTGCCGTCAACCGCCAAGGCACCGTCGCCACCCAAGACGCCTGCAGAAGCCTTGGCGTGGGTAGCGGTGTCCGCGATTGCGTACGAGGACAACAGGCCAGCCTGTCCCAGCTGAATGAGGCCAGTTCCATCATCGCCGATGACCGGCAGGCTAAGGGAACCCAGGTCGATGCCTAGTGATTCGTTAAGCAATGCAAGGTTCAGCGGGTTCTCCTGAGCATCAGGCGAACTTGGGTTTGCCGAGTAGGAGTAACCAGCATCGGCCACGTCTAGGGTCAAGCCGTCGACGTTAATGACCTTGCCGAATGCTTCCGACAGATCGTCAGGAGCCGCAAAAGCGGCAGTTACCGTAGGAGCCACGAAAAGACTGGCAACGACTGCACCGGCAAGAACTCGGCGTGCGGCACGCGGTTTCTTACCATTCTTAGGTGACAAATTATTTGCTTGCACCACTATCCTCCAAAAGATGGTTGTGATCAGGAAACTCGTAAAAGCCCACGTTTGACTCTACGGTTGATGAACCCTGACTCACAGGTTTCTTTCAGCCATTTCTTTGCATACTCAGGTCAAATTTCTTAGCCACGCGGTCAGAATCGATGGCCAGCAGGTAATACTGAGCGGTAATTTAACTTCTTACCATTAGAGAAAATAATGCACTTACAACAGTTGACCTGAAAATTTACCCAAACAGTGATGTAACAATATGACAACAACCTCGCAATGCTATCTGTCAAGCCAAGGGATTTGACTAGTTGGCCATAGACTGTGAATCACCTGCTAGCTTTCCCCACCGCAGAACGGGTTAGGAAGGATTGGCCAGGACAACACCAGTTCGTAGTGATGGAGGATTCTTGTATGTCGCACATCCGCATTCATCTGGCTGATAGTGACCATTTCTCACGGGCCGGGATTGCTGGAGTCTTAGCCGAGGCCAGCGACATGGTGATCGAGCATGTTTCGGATTGCATGTCCGAGGCCGTTCAAGCTGCAACCGAGTTGGAGCCGGACCTCGTCGTCCTGGAATCGTCGCTGAATGGGACGGATCTGTATTGCTCGATTCGGGAAATCTCCGAGAGTGCACCGAATACCAAGATCGTGGTGTTGGCTGCCCGATACCAGCGGGACGATATCTCCAAGGCCTACGATGCTGGCAGCTCGGGACTGATCTCGAAAAGCTCCATCAGCTCGGAACTGCCCAGCGCATTGCGCATGCTCGCTGCAGGCTACCAACTTTTTGCCCAGCCGTCGGACGGCTGGGAATCGACCGCGAAAATCGTGCGCCGCTCAGGCCAGCAATCCGTCGTGCGCAAGCTCAGCGAACGCGATCGCAGCCTGGTGCGCCTCGTCGCGGCCGGGCTCACCAATTCCCAGATCGCCCGCATCGCGCACATCTCCGAGGGCTCGGTGAAGCTCCACTTGGCGCGCATCATGGAGGAACTGAGCGTCACCAATCGTGTGCAGCTGGCAGTAGTGGCGACAGAATCCGGATTGGTTTCGTCTGCGGATCTGCAGATCGCCTGAAACAGAATCGAATCTGGTCAGTACACCGTACGAAGCTGGCTGGCAGGGATCCACATTTCTTCGCCGTCACGGTCAATCTGCCGCCACGCGCCCTGGCGCGCGACGATGACCACGGCCGTGTCGGCCGGAAGAATCCGCACTAGCGAGTAATGGTCGCCAGGACCGCGTCTCGCGTTCAATCCGATGGTGGTCAGTGCCCGCTGGTTGGGGACGGCGATCAGCCCGCCCTTGGCTGGACGGGAGGGAATCTCCTGCAGGTACATGCTGGGAACCCAGCCCAGCAATTTGCCGCACTGCACCTGGGACCACAATCCCTGCTGGAGCATCGAGCGGACCTTGGACCCCTGGTCAATGACCTTGAGCACCGGATACCCAGTGCCGCTTCCCTTGCGCAGATTCAACGTTGCCGTCGTAGCATGGGTGGCTTCGATCAATGAATAGCGTGAAAGAACTGGCTCGGCCAGCTCGTCATCGTCTTCAGCGACTACCGGCTCGTCAAAGACCGCCGGGATCGCTTCAAGATAGATATTCGGCAGCCAACCGTAGATCTGGTGCACGAGAACATGCGCCCACGAGCCGTTGACCTCAATCAGGACCAGCTCTGTGCCTTGCTCCAAATGGCTCTGCACTACGTAGTGGCGGCCGGCGCCCTTGCGCAGCTTGAGCGAGGCAGTCGTCCGGTGGGTATTGGCAATGGACGACGTCCGAGCCGACTGATGTGGATAGCCCACCTGGTTCACAACCACCTCAAATGAAAAAACTTAGGGAAGCAACCACCGGTTGCTTCCCTAAGTTTATTCCATTTTTTGAAGATGCGTGCTTCGCCGCCTCTTAGGATGCGGAAGAACGCGAGCCGAGCTCTGCATCCAGTCGCAGCAGACCGCTTCCATCGTTGCCGATCATCCTGACTCGATCCAGGATTTCACCAACGGTGGCTTCCTCTTCAACCTGCTCATCGATGAACCAGTGCAGCAGCGGCAGGGAGTCGATGTCGCCCTCGGTCTGTGCCAAACGGTACAGCTCGCGAATCGCTCCGGAGACCTTCTGCTCGTGGGCCAAGGAAGCTGCGAAGGCATCTGCAACGCTGTTCACATTCACAGTCGGGGCAGGCTGCTCGCCAATCTTCGGGTGGGCCGAGCGGTCGGTCATGTGGGTCATGAACTTTTCCGCGTGCACGATTTCCTCGCCGGCCTGGGCGCGGAACCAGCCAGCAATGCCGGGAAGGCTCAATACGTCCATTTCAACTGCCAGCTGACGGTAAACCGTTGCTGCGGTTAGTTCGAGAGTTACCTGGGTGCTGAAGGCTTCTGCCAGTTTTCCTGTAAGTTCCATGTCATCAGACTAAACCTGTTTTGCCACCTTGTCACCGAAGTTCGGACTCACTTAGTCAAACCTGAATTAGGGAATCATCCCAAGTTGGGATCGAGTTAATGTAGCCGATACTAACCTAACTTAGGCATGCCGATACGATGCTAACCTACTTGCCCAGTCCTGCTCTGCGCAGCGCCTCGGCCATCGCGGTGTTGCCCGGTGCAGCCGGTTTGCCCTGCGCGGGCTGGGCCTTGCGGTTCTGGCCAGTGCGGTTCTGGCCCGAGCGCGCCGAACGGCCAGCTCCCGGTCCCTTGCGTTCGCCTGGTCCGGAGTTCCTGGCCTCCGCGCCAGCAGCAGGCAGTTCGTCATCCAGTCGCAGAGTCAGCGAAATGCGCTTGCGCACGGTATCCACTTCCAGCACCTTGACCTTGACAATCTGGCCGGAACTGACCACTTCGCGAGGATCCGAAATGAACTTGCTGCTCATGGCCGAGACGTGGATCAGGCCGTCTTGGTGGACGCCCAGGTCCACGAACGCACCGAAGGCGGCAACGTTGGAGACGGTGCCTTCCATGATCATCCCCGGCTTGACGTCCTTGATGGTCTCGACGCCTTCCTTGAGCGTGGCCGTCACGAACTCGCCACGGGGGTCGCGGGCAGGGCGGCGCAGCTCGGCAATCACGTCACGAATGGTTGGCTCGCCAAATTGGTCCGTGGCGAAGTCCTGCGGGTTCAGCTCTTCAAGCCGGCGGCCCTGCGCCTCGGCGCTGCTCCGCAGGGTCTTGGCCAGGACATAAGCTTCGGGGTGCACCGAGGAAGCATCGAGTTTCTCCTTGCCGCCGGTAATGCGCAAGAAGCCTGCGCACTGTTCAAAGGCCTTGGCTCCCAGACGCGGTACCTTCAGCAGATCCTTGCGGGTGGCGAAAGGGCCGTTGGCGTTACGGTGATCCACGATGTTGCGGCTCAGCAGCGGTCCCACGCCGGCTACACGGGCCAGCAAGGCAGGGGATGCGGTATTCACGTCGACGCCGACGGCATTCACGCAGTCCTCGACCACCGCATCCAGTGCGCGGTCCAGCTTCGAGGCAGTGACATCGTGCTGGTATTGGCCCACGCCGATGGACTTCGGATCGATCTTCACCAGCTCGGCCAGCGGGTCCTGCAAGCGGCGGGCGATCGATACCGCGCCGCGCAGCGACACATCCATATCCGGCAATTCCTGGCTGGCCAATTCGGAGGCCGAGTAGACCGAAGCGCCGGCTTCCGAGACGATGACCTTGCTGACGCCCTCGCCGCCAAGCACCTTGATGACCTCGGCAGCCAGACGGTCTGTTTCGCGCCCCGCTGTGCCGTTGCCAACCGCAATCAGCGTGGTGCCGTGCTTCTGGGCTAGCTTGGCCAGTACTGCGATGGATTCATTCCATTTATTGGCTGGCGCATGGGGATAGATCGTTGCCGTTTCCACCGATTGGCCGGTCAGGTCCACCACTGCAACCTTCACACCGGTGCGCAGGCCCGGGTCCAAGCCCAGCACGGCCTTGTTGCCGGCCGGCGCCGCCAGCAGCACATCGCGCAGGTTCGCCGCGAAAATCTTCACCGATTCATCTTCAGCGGCTTCGAACAGGCGTGAGCGCAGGTCTGATTCAAAGCGGGTCAGCAGGCGGGCTTTCCACGCCAAACGCACGGTCTGCGTAATCCATTTGGCAGCAGGCGCACCGGTGGGAACGTTCAGCCCCAGGGAGGAGGCGATAGCGTTCTCGTAGGCGCTGCGCGCTTCGTCCAAGGCCTGTTCGTCGCGTGGATCAGCTTCAGCGAGCTGCAGATTCAGCACGCCTTCGCGTTCACCGCGCAACAGTGCCAGGACCCGGTGCGATGGCAAGCGATCAAGTGGTGCCACATAGTCCAGATAATCGGAGTACTTTCCCTGGCCCTCTGCGGTGGCGCCCGAGGCGACGCTGGCACCGATCTTGCCGGTGTTCCACAGGCGTTCGCGCAGTTCACCGGCGAGAACGACATCCTGGGATACGCGCTCGGTCACGATGGAACGCGCGCCGGAAAGCGCATCTGCGTCGGTGGCAAATCCTGCATCCGGGTTCAGGTAGTCGGCAGCCGCCTGCACCGGATCCGTCATTGGGTCCGCGAGCAGCAGATCGGCCAAGGCTTCCAGGCCAGCCTCGCGGGCAATCTGGGCCTTGGTGCGGCGCTTGGATTTGAATGGCAGGTACAGGTCTTCGAGTTCCGCCTTGGTGCTGGCGGCGCGAATCGCCTCGGCAAGCTGGTCGGTCAGCTTGCCGGCTTCGGCGATGGCTTCCAGTACAGCTGCGCGGCGGTCTTCCAATTCACGCAGGTAGCGCAACCGTTCTTCGAGCAGGCGCAGCTGGCTGTCGCTGAGCATGCCGGTAACCTCTTTGCGATAACGGGCAATAAAGGGAACGGTGGATCCGGAGTCCAGGAGCTCGATCGCTGCCTTGACCTGCCAGGGGGCTACCGCGGATTCCTCGGAGAGTTCCCGGGCCAGTTGGGCAATGATTTGCTGCCCCGTTGCGCTGTCATTTGCGGTGTTCTTCTGCTCGCTAGTCACCGATCCATTGTGCATCATGCCATCCGATCTTCAGATGATCGACTCGGTTGGCATTCAGCAGAAACTCAATCTCCATGGCTATGATTTATTGTTATGGGGATTGAGAAAGTTCGAAAAGCAACAGCGCTCGTTGCGATTTCGTGTATGGCTCTATTGAGCACCGGATGCGCATTTGTTGAAGACACCGCGGCCGACGCGGCTAACCAGCTGACCGATGCAGCGTCCAAGGAAATCGTGCGCCAGGCCTGCGCACCGGTACAGGACGGCACCATTGACGCTAGCGAACTTCGTGTCCTCTCGTCCATTGTGAAGTCGGTCCAGGGCGGTGGCCTGCCGCAAGACTTGGTCGATGTGCTCCAGGAGCTCGCCAATTCAGGAGACCAAGCACCCGAAGCGCTGCAGCAGCGCCTGATCGGGATTTGCGACGAGGCTACGGTTTAGCAGCTTCAGCGGCACTAGCCATCTGCTGATTTAGAATTTTCCCATGGTCGAAATTCCAAGAAGCGGCAAAGTACGTCTCGATGCGTGGCTGTGGTCAGTACGCATCTACAAGACCCGTTCGTCCGCGACCACTGCTTGCCGTGCCGGACATGTTCGCTTGAACGGCGATCCGGTGAAGGCTTCGCAAACCGTTGTCTCCGGTGATCGCATCCGTGTGCGCAAAGACGGTTTCGACCGCGAGCTGGAAGTCAGCGGGCTGATCTCCAAGCGCGTCGGCGCGCCAGTTGCCGCAAAATGCTACATCGACCACACCCCGCCGCGCGAACGCCTGGTCATTCCCCAGGTACCGATCCGCGAACGCGGCGCCGGCCGGCCCACCAAGAAGGACCGCCGCGAAATGGATCGCTTGCGGGATTCCTGGCAGGCCCCGGATCCAGGTCCTGATCTGTCCTAGGACAGCACGATCGCCGGAACGTCCGACTGGAATTCGAAGATCTGCGCGTAGAAGGCCAATGAGCTTTCCAACGCCTTGATGATGTTCTCCGACTTCCTGAACCCGTGCTGTTCTCCTTCGAAGAGAATGTAGGCATGGGCAATGCCGCGTTCGGCCAGCGCGTCCGCCACGATCTGGGACTGCGCCGGCGGCACCACCTTGTCTTCATCCCCCTGCAACAGCAATACGGGGCAGGAAATCTTCGCCACGTGATTGATTGGCGCGCGCTTCTCGTACAGATCGGCAGCTTCCGGGTACGGTCCGACCAACGTGAACATGTACTGCGATTCGAAGTCGTGGGTGTCCTGCACCAGGCCCACCAGATCCGAAACACCGTAGCGGCTGATGCCCGCGGTGAAGGCATTGGAGAAGGTCAGCGCGCACAGCACGGTCCACCCGCCGGCGCTGCCGCCTTCGATGCCGATGCGTGCGGGGTCGGCAATGCCCTGCGCTACCAGCGCGTTGACCACCGCGACGGTATCGGCAACATCGACTACGCCCCAGGAGCCGCGCAGGCGGTTGCGGTATTCGCGGCCATAGCCTGTGGAGCCGCCGTAGTTCACGTCGACTACCCCGATCCCGCGCGAGGTGTAATAGGCAACCGTGGCACTGAGCGTCGGGGAAGCCTGGCTGGTCGGGCCTCCGTGCACGAAGGTGACGAAGGGCGGCAGTTCGCCCTCCATCCCTGCGTAGCCTTCCTGGGAAGGCCGGTAGAGCAACGCGTGGACGGACTGGCCGGCGAGGTTCTTGCACTCGAACTCTTCAACCTCCGGAAGCACCGCTGGATCCGGCAGCTGCGCAATCGCACGGGTCACCGGGTGGTGTTCCAAGGTGTCGAGGTTGATCAAGGTAATTTCTTCGCCCTGGGTCATCGAGGACGTGCCGGCGAGCAGCCACCCGTCACGCAGCGCGAACGGGCGGATGCCGGTGAATGGCAGCGCGAGGTCTTCCAATCCCCCGGTGTCCGCGTGCAAGCGTGCCAGCTTGGTGGTGCCGGTGCCGTAGGAGCACAGCAGGGTGCGGGCGCTTTCTGCCAGGTACCATCGCGTGCCCACCTGCCAGAGCGGGCCGGCGAATTCTGCGGCACGGTCAACCAGCCGGGTGGTGCGTGCCGAGCTGTCTTGGTAGAGGTAGGGGTTCCACCAGCCACTGGCATCGGAGATGAAAGCCAACTGGTCATCATCGAGCCATTCCGGCTGCATGACCGAGACTTCTGCTCCACCGGCAATGACGGTGTCCTCCAGTACGCCTTCTTCGGTAAAGTCAGCCACGTGCAGCTCGGTGGAGTCCCACGGCATATTCGGATGTTCCCAGCTGATCCAGGACAGCCGGGTTCCCGCGGGGTTCAGCCGTGGCGCTGCAACGAATCGCGCCGGGGCGCTGAGGATGCGGATCTTGCCCGGGTCCTCGGCTGCGCTGCCGTCCAGGGGAATTTGCACGATGTGGCGTACTGGTTCTGCCCGCAGGTCTTCCATGATGGCCAGGATGCTGCCTTCTGGACCAGGGGTGAATTCGGCGAAGCGCAGCTGCGGGTCTGCGTCGACTCCGCTGGCGGGGGTCAGGGCCGCGGCATCGTGCTCCCCTACGGTTTGCCGGTAAACCCGCTGGTCAGCGAAGTTCGCAAAAACAATGGCCGAGGTGCCGCCCTCGATGAGCATCCAGCTGGAGCCACCGTATTCGTGGACCCGGGAGCGCACGTTGAATGGTGCCTGGATGAGCTCTGCACCGGCAGTGCCGTCGGTGCCGTATTCCATCAGCGTGATGCGCCCGCCTTCGGCAGGACGGCCTTCCTGGACAATGAGCTTGTCCGAGAAGAAGCAGGCTCCGCCCAGCGGCTTGGTTCCGGCAGCGACGTCATGCGCGGAAATCGATGATGGCCATGATCCAAAGGGTAAGTGCGTAGGCATATTCTTGATCCTAGCGATCTTTATGACTCATAACGACCCTCGACAAGCATCAATCCGATGCGCTTGGATTGATCCATGACTAGATACGCCGTATTCCTGCGCGGGGTGAATGTCGGTGGGGTCAAGGTCCTGATGAAGGACCTGGCCCAGCTGCTTCTCGCTGCTGGTTTCACCGACGTGAAAACCCTTTTGGCCAGCGGCAATGCGGTGCTCAGCGCATCCAGTTCTGATCCGTTGGAAGTCCAGGAGCACTGCAATGCGGTTCTGGCCGGGCACTACCAGCGGCCGATTCCCACGCTTGTCTGCACCGTCGCGGAAATCCAGCAGCTGTCCCAGCCCTTCCCGCTGCCCTTGCCTGATCCGGCCAGCGAACACCATGGCTACTTCACGCTCTGCGAATCGGCTGAGGATGCCCAAGCGGTGGGCGCCGCTATCCAGGGACTCGCTGGGCCAGGAGCCTATCTGGTCCAGGGCCGTGCCGTAGCGTGGATTGTCCGCAAGGGCGAAAGCACCGCGAATCCCATCGGGAAGCTCATGGCCGCACAGGCAAAGCAACGCATTGTGACGACCCGTAACCACAACACCTTGGTCAAGCTCGCCAAGATTCTTGGCTGAGATCGCCGGTGAGCAATAATTGAGCCTTGACCCACTGATTGACCTGCAAAAGGCCCGGAATGTACATCCTGATCGAGCTCATTGGCATTTTCTTCTTCGCCGTCGCGGGTTCATTGATGGCCGCGCGCCGTGGCTTCGATCTGCTCGGTTCGGCCTTCCTCGGCGGGGTCTGCGGTCTGGGCGGCGGAGTGGTGCGGGATTTGATTCTCAATCAGTCCCCGGCGACTTTCGCGCATCCGGTCTACTTTGTGCCTCCGGTGCTCGCGGCGCTGTGCGTCTACGCGTTTACCCCCGCGGTGCAGAAGCTGCACCGCCTGGTCCAGCTATTCGACGCGGCAGGCCTGGGCCTGTTCTGCGTCACCGGTACGCTCAAGGCCCTGGAACACGACTTCAATCCGGTCACCGCGGTCCTGCTTGGTGTCATCACCAGCGTAGGCGGCGGCTTGATGCGCGATGTCATTTCCAACGTCACCCCTGATTTGTTCAACCCGCGCGATATCTACGCGTTGGCCGCCATGGTGGGTGCCGCGCTCACCGCCGTGGCCTGGCATCTGGCGCTGATGAACGTTCCGGTGGGCGCCGGCATTGCCGCCTTGGCTTTTGCCATCCGCGTGGCTTCCATCCGCTTCGGCTGGTCGGTCCCGTTGGCCGCGGGCCATTGGCATCGCTCCCGCCCCACGCCACCGTCCAGCGAAGGTCCGCAGCGCCACTTCTAGTCGATGCGCTCGAGCTTGCCCAGGTCCTCGGTGCCTGGCGAATCATCTTCGATGGTGCGCGGCGGGTTGATGATGATCGCGCCGACCAGCATCACGATGACGCAGCCGCCGAGCATCGAAAAGGCCGCACCCCATGAATCGGTGGCTTTCTGCACCACGCCGAAGAGCATGGGAACCACCGCGGCACCGGCATAGCCAAGGCCCTGGGCGAAGCCCGAGAGCACGCCTGAACCGTAGGTTGTGCGCGAGCGCAGGTTCATCATCAGCAGCGCAATGGCGAAGGTGCCCTGCCCGAGGCCAGCCAGGCAGATCCATAACGCAGTGTTCTGCGTTGGCGACAGGTAGATGCCAAGGTGCCCGGCAATCCAGCACATGGTGAAGACCAGGACTGCAATGATCGGGTGCTTCAGCCGAGGCACCCAGAGCGGAACCAGCAGGCTGACCGGCAGGCCGAGGATCGCGAAGAGCGCCAGCATGTTGCCAGCTGCCATTTCGTCGAGGCCGCGGTTCTGCAGGTAGGGCGGAAGCCAGGTGAAGTAGACATAGGTCTGCGCCGAGTTCCCGGCCAGGAAAATTGCCAGACCCCAAGCCACTTTGGACTTCCAGGGGTTGATCTTGGCGATAGGCTGCGGATGCCCGCTGGCGTGGACGGGATTATCCGGGCGCTGTGTCCCGCGGTCGGCAACCAGCTGCACCAGCCATGGCACCAGCACGATGCCCGACAGGGCGGCCCAGGAACCAATGGAGATCTTCCAGTCGCTGAGATTGGCCAGTGGAACAGAGAACTGAGGGGCCATCCAGGTGCCGATGGCCAACATCGTGACGTAGCCGCTGGTGACCATGCCGATACGGTCCGGGAAGTACTTCTTGACCAACGGCGGCAGCACCACATTGCCCATGCCGTAGCCAGCCAAGGTGATGATGGACAGGGCGAGGAAGGAATAGACCTCGGGCATGAAGATCCGCGCGACCTGGCCGATGACAGCTAGGCCCAGCGAGATCATCAGGGTTTTTTCCAGGCCGAAAGCCTTGATCAACCGCGGAGTGAGCAGGCCGAAGACTGCGAAAGCAATGGGCGCGAGCATCGCCAGCAGGCCGGTGGTGAACTCGGTGAACGCGATATCCGCTTCAATGCGGGAGAGCAACGGGGAAACTGACACCACTGCGGCGCGCAGGGACAGTGCCAGCAGCAGGATGCCAAGCAGCGCTCCAACTCGTCCTCTGATTGGAGAAGCAACGCTCTTGTTCTTCATTGATTTCTACCTGCTCGCTATTCGTTGAGGTTTCCCAACTTTTTTATTCTCGAGACCAACTCTAGTAAGCGATTGAGCTCGCCATCAAAATTGCGTTCGTACCAAGTCCCGGGCAGGGCCAGGTTCGCGTAGAGCCCCTCGCCGGCGAGCATCACCAGATGCGCGATGTCCTTGCTGCCGACTTCATCCAGAATGCACCGGTACCAGCGCTCATTGGTGCTCTCGATTTTTTCCGTCGCGGCTTTGACCCCGGCCTGGGCCAGGCGTTGCAGGGCCACCAGGTGCCGATCCAATTCGGTATCGACTTCCGCGCTGGTGCGCACGTAATAAACGGACGCCCCTTCCGCCGAGGTGCGCATCCCCTCGACATCACGGGCAACATGTTCCTCCGCGGCCTCGATGACCGCGTCCGCCAGCGCATCCTTGGAGGCGAAGTGGTAGAGCAGCCCGCCCTTGGAGACCCCGGCGCGTGCGGCCGTGGCATCCAGCGTGGCTGCCCGCTCCCCCTCTTCGCACAAGAGCGCGATATAGGCGTCAAGCACTTTGCCGCGGGCAGCAGGTGGGCGAGCCATAGTTCTCCGTTCCAAGGTGTAGTTCGTGATCGATCTGACTTTACCAACAATTGTAACTATACCGTCTAGACGGTACAGTTAACAATTGCGGGCAAATCGCCGCGCATTCCACTACCTATCCAAGGGCGAACGTCATGACCTCGAATATCTCCGAACGCGTTACAGTGCTCAGCAAGCCGCGCCGTTGGGCGGCACTGGTGGTCCTGCTGTTCCCTGTACTGCTCATTTCCGTCGACAACACCGTACTCTCCTTCGCGGTCCCGGCAATCACCGGAGCCCTGTCCCCCTCGGGGAACCAGCTGCTGTGGATTATCGACATCTACCCGCTGATCCTGGCCGGGCTGCTGGTCCCCATGGGTTCACTGGGCGACCGCATCGGCCGGCGCAAGCTGCTGCTGATCGGTGCGACCGGCTTCGCGCTGGTTTCCGCCCTCGCCGCTTTCGCCACGGATGCCACCCAGCTGGTGGCAGCCCGTGCCCTGCTTGGCGTCTTCGGCGCAATGCTCATGCCGGCCACGTTGTCCTTGATCCGCAATATCTTCATGGATGATACCGAACGCCGGACCGCCATTGCGGTGTGGGCGGCGGCCTTCTCCGGCGGCGCTGTGCTTGGCCCCATTGTCGGCGGCGTGCTGCTCGAGCACTTCTGGTGGGGCTCGGTCTTCCTGATGGCCGTGCCAATGCTCCTGCCCCTGCTGATCGGCGGCATGATCCTTGTTCCCGAATCCAAGGACCCGAACCCGGGCCGCGTGGATCCGTTCTCGATCCTGCTGGTGGTCTTCACCCTCCTGCCTTTTGTCTACGCCATCAAGACTGCGGTAACTGCCCCGTGGTACTTCTCGGCCGCGGCCATCGTCCTGGCCATTGTCTGCGGTGCGGCTTTCGTACGCCGGCAGCTCAAGGCCGAACAGCCGATGCTCGATGTCCGCTTGTTCAGCAACGCACTGTTCTCTGGCGCGTTGATGGTCAACCTGATCGGCATCTTCTCGCTGGTGGGCTTCATCTACTTCGTCTCCCAGCATCTGCAGCTCATTGCAGGGTTCTCCCCGCTGGTGGCGGGACTGTGGATGACCCCGGGCCTGGTGCTGACCATGGGCTTCGGATTGCTCTCGGTGGCGCTCTCGCGCCGTTTCGGCACGCCGAACATCATGGCCATCGGCCTGATCCTCTCCGCGGTCGCCTACCTGCTGGTGATCCTGGCCGGGGAGGGATCCAATTCCTTCCTGCTCATGACCGCGTTTGCTGTCCTCGGTACGGGAATCGGCATGACCGAGACCTTGTCCAATGACATGGTGCTCTCCGCAGTCCCGGCTTCCAAGGCCGGCGCGGCATCGGCGATCTCGGAAACCGCCTACGAAGTGGGCTCGGTACTGGGCATTGCAGTGCTGGGTACCATCCTGAATACGGTCTACACCTCGCGGCTGCTCGCGCCCGGCTCGCTGACCGATGCCCAGCTGCAAACTGCCGGCGAGACTTTGGGCGGAGCGCACCAGGTCGCCGCCGATTTGAGTGCCGCCGATGCGCAAGCGCTGCTGGGCTCCGCAGCCATGGCCTTCGACCACGGAGTCCTGCTGACTTCCGGCATCGCCGCGGCGTTGTCCCTGATCGCTGCCGTGGTCGTATTCCGCGTCATCAAACCGGCATTTCGGTGAACTCGGCTCACCGCTTAACCAAATTTCTGATTAATTGGTTCAAAGTTATTCATTTGTCGTCACCAAACACGTAGGCTAGGCAATGTAGTTCCAAAGTAATTCGCGAAGTACCCGTTAGAAGTTTGTGAATGTCGTACCACCTCGGTTGACGCGAGCCCCCTTCTAGACGTGAAGTGAATGACTTGGCTGCTTCGCATTATCCGTCTTCCATCCTGGAATTCGGAGGGTGCGCAGATTACAACCAAGCTCGCCAACTAAACCGGCGAGAAACGTCTGAAAGGACCAAATAAGAAAATGGCAACCGGAATCGTCAAGTGGTTCAACGCTGAAAAGGGCTTCGGCTTCATCGCTCCAGACAGCGGCGATCCAGACGTCTTTGCACACTTCTCTGCAATCCAGACCCAGGGTTTCCGCACCCTGGACGAGGGCCAGAAGGTGGAGTTCGAAGTTGTTGAGGGTCCAAAGGGTCTGCAGGCTGCAGACATTCGCGCTCTCTAAAGAAGGTCTTTGGCGCTAACGCCAGACTTAGCCAGGGAACGGCTATCCGCACTGCGGATAGCCGTTCCTTGCGTTTGAGGCGGAAATTACTGGAATACTTCCCGTACGCCACCGGTTGTACCCAGTGTGAAGCTATCTATTCTGGATCTTGCTCCGGTTGAACCCGGGACAACTATTTCCGACTCTTTCAAGTCCTCCGTCCGCTTGGCGCAAACTGCAGAACGCCATGGGTATGAACGCGTCTGGTACGCGGAACACCACAATATGCCCACCATTGCTTCCAGCGCGACCTCGTTGCTGATCAGCCACATAGCCCACCACACCGAGAAGATTCGCCTCGGCTCAGGCGGCATCATGCTGCCGAACCACTCCCCCCTGGTGATCGCCGAGCAGTTCGGCACGCTGGCCGAAATCTACGGCGACCGCATCGATTTGGGCTTGGGCCGTGCACCGGGAACCGACATGACCACCCTGCGTGCCTTGCGCCGCGACCCGTCGGCCGCCGATTCCTTCCCGCACGATGTGCTGGAGCTGCAGGCCTATCTCGCCGGCGAATCCAGGGTTCCTACCGTTCAGGCGACCCCGGGAGCAGGAACCAACGTTCCGCTGTACATCCTGGGTTCCTCGCTCTTCGGTGCCAAGCTCGCCGCCCAGCTGGGACTGCCGTATTCCTTCGCCTCGCATTTCGCACCGGCTGCGCTGCATGAAGCGATCCGCATCTACCGCGAGGAGTTCACCCCCTCAGAGCAACTGGCTGAACCGTATGTCATTGCCGGCGTAGGCGTGCTGGCTGCGGAAACGGCTGAACGAGCGCATGAACTGCTGGACGTTGCCAAGCGCCATCGCGTGGCAAGCTTCATCGGCCGTTCCGCGAAGAAGGAATTCACCGAAGCGGAGATCGATATGCTCATGGATACTCCGCAGGCGCAGCAGATCCTGGACATGATGCGCTACACCGCGGTTGGCACCGGAGAACAGGTTGCCGAATACCTGCGCCACTTCGCTTCGGCAGCTCAGGCAGATGAACTGATCACCATCCATTACCCCACCGAGGAGCACGCTCGACTCGAATCGGTGATGATTACCGCCGAGGCCTGCCAGCTGGCTAGCGACCGGTAATTCTGATCCAGCGCTTGGCTGCCATCAGCGGCAGCGCAACCAGAGCGAGGGTCAAGCAGAATTCCACGCCAATATAGGCGTAATGCCATAGCGATCCGCCATCGGAGACTCCTGCAAGCACCGCATCGGTACGCGCAGACAGACCCGGGCGGATCGCTGCGGTTTTAATCAGCAGCAATAGGCCGACCAGCCCTACGCCCCAGCCCCAGGCCTTGCCGGCAGCGCGCTTGGCCGACCCGGCCACCAGGGCAATGAAGAAGATGACCTCGACCATGTTCATTGCGAAGAAGACGCGGCGTCCAATGCCCAGTCCCAGGGGAATGGTGATTCCGGGTGCGGTGAATTTCAGTGGTGCCTCGATGAATGAAATGCCGATGATCAGGCCGAGCCACAGTGCAGGAATGTAGATGCGTGCAGCCACGGCCCACTGTGCGCCGCGGCTAGCAGGCGCTGGAAGTGGACTAGTCATGCCTCCACAGTACGCCCGGTTCTAGCGTGCTTTGCGCAGTCCTGCCAGTGCCCAGACGGCTAGCGCTGCCGCCACCACGGCGCAGCCGATGGAGAAGACCAGGATGCTTTGCTGCTGCCCGAAGACCCCGACGGCCCAGCCCAGCGCGATGACTGGAACAGCACTGCCCAGGTAGGTCACCAGGTATATGGTGGACACGGTTTGGGCATGCTGCTTGTCGTTGACTGCGTCCACCGCTTGAGCGAAGGCAGTGCGGAAGGCCATGCCCTGGCCCAGGCCCACGAAAACCAATGCCGCGATGGCCCATGGCAGCTGGCGATGCTCGGCAGCCACGGCCAGCACTACGGTGGAGGCCGCCATCAATCCCAGACCGATAGGCAGCAAGGCCTTGCCGCCGCGCACGACCAGCTGCGACAGGGCGGATATGCCCAATGGCAGGCCGGCAATCAGGCCAATGACCAGCACCGAATCCAGGCCAAAGGCCTGGGCGAAGTAGCCAGGTGCCAAGGACAGCACGAAGCCGAAGATGGCGAAGCTCAAGAAGCCAACGAGGGCAGCGAGCCAGAACGGTGCCCGGGCCGAGCTGGGGACGCCCAAGCGGCGTGGGGCCAGGGCCTTGCTTCGCTGTCCGCGCTCAGCCAGCGCAATGGCCGGACGGGCCTGCAGGGTGCTCAATGGGACCAGGACCAGCAGCAGCAAGAACGCCTGCACCATGAACACGGTAGTGCGCCCGCCAGGCAGATGAGCCAGCAGTCCGCCCAAGACCGGTCCGAAGGCGACACCGCCCGATGAGGCCAAGAGGGTGAAGCGCGAAGCCCACTCAGGCCGCGCAGGAAGAAGTTCACGCAGGGCCGCGGCGCTAGCACCGGTAGCCAGCGCGACACCGGCGCCCTGCAAACCACGGCCAAGGCACAGTTCCAGCAGGTTGCCGGCCGATCCGAAGACCAGGGTTCCAGCGAAAGAAACAACGACCGCGATCACCAGCGCCGCACGGCGTCCGATATGATCCGACCAATGCCCCACGGTGGATAGGAAGAGCATCAGCGAACAGACGTAGCTGGCAAAGGCCACGGTGGTTCCCATGGCGCCAAGGTGCAATTCGGATTGGAGTGCCGGATACAGCGGGGTGGCCAGGTTGGCTCCGACCAGCAGCAGGAAGCTGACGGACACGGTGATCACCAGTCGAGCGGTCAGCCCGGGGTTCCAGGAGAGTACGCGATGGTTCATAGGCTGCATGCGCAGCTCGCTGATAACCGACAAATTCACTCCCGGGATCAAAGTAGTCCAGACCAGCTGGGCACGAAGAATGCCCAGAAAGAGTTTTTACCGGTGGGGCCACTCGCTGCCCCACCGGTTAGTTGAGCGTTCTGCTTGCGTTTGTCTACTACAACAGAGCGTTCACTCACTAATATCCGCCTGCTAAAAGCAACGAGAGAGATTTCTTGCTAGCATTTGAGCAGATTGTTCAAAAATTTGTCCCCGCAGATAACCCGGAGTGAGCATATAGTGCGATTAGACGATGTAGACCTGAAAGTGCTGCTCGCACTGATCAAGGATCCCCGCATCCAAATCTCTGAACTCGCAGATGAGGTCGGTGTTGCGCGCAACACAGCGCAGTCGCGATTGCGCCGTTTGCAGCGTGCCGAAATCCTTCGCGACGGCGGCCGCGACATCGATCTGAGCAAGCTCGGCTACGACGTCCTGGCCTTCGTGACGTTGGAAGTGAACCACCGCGATCTGGATACCGTGGTCACTGCGCTGCGCCAGATCCCCAGCGTGCTGGAAATCCACGAGACCTCCGGACGTGGCGATCTCTGGGTGCGGCTCATCGCCACCGACACCCACCAGCTGCAATCAGCACTGCGCCAGATCTTGCGCGTCAAGGGTGTCACCCGTTCGGAAACAACCTTCGCGCTCCATACGCACTTGGCCTACCGTGCCGCTCCCCTGCTGGAGCACTATGCCGAACATGACCACTGAGAAGTCATTCACTGTCAGCTGCAGAAAACAAGTCTTTCGTTTCCCGAAGCAGCGTCCTACTCTGGTGATACGAGAAGTCACGAGGTAAATCCCCGGCTTCCGGCGGATCCCTCGTATTCGACGAAGGAGTACGCAATGACGAAGGATTTCGACACCACAGAATTTGCGCCGGAGTTCGGCAACGACATCTACGAACCGGATGACGGACGCGATTCCCAGGCTTATGAGGGCTCAAGCGACATGCCGGAAACCATGCGCAACCTCGACCCGCTGGCACAGCGCAATTACCTCTACGACGATGACCTGGAAACCGAAGACCAACTCGACAACGAATTCGCCGCAGACGATGACAACGACGAGGAAAGCACAGAGCTTGATGACCTTGAGGACGAACTCTAGGCCGTGGGCTAAGCAAATCTTTGGCTAAAGGCCATAGACTTTAGAAGTGATTAATCCAGTTCATCTGCGCACATTGCTCGAAGTGGTGGCGCATCGTTCCTTTGCCACGGCCGCAACCCGCTTGGGCTACACGGCCAGCGCTGTCTCCCAGCAGATGACAGCGTTGGAGCGAAGCACCGGTACCACGCTGTTCCTGCGCGGCGCACGCTCCATCACACCGACGCCAGGTGCCCTGCGCATGGTGCGCCATGCCAAACGGGTGCTCACCGACCTCGACGCCCTCATGGCAGACGTCGCCACCATCTCCACCGAAGCTACCGACCTTGAGGAAATCAAGCTTGGCATCTTCCCCTCGCTGGCGACCTACGCGCTGCCGCAAATCCTCAAGGCACCGGATTGGTCCTCCTTGGGCATCAACCTGCGCCTGTGGATCGGCGAACCCCAGCAAACTGTCGCAGGCCTTAGCACCGGCGGCGACCTCGACCTCGCACTGATCTTCCAGGTGGGACCCGGCGGACTGTCGTGGCCAGCGTCCCTGGAGCGCACCTGGTTGGGCGATGACCAGTTCCGGGTAGTGATCCCGGCGTCCTGGCCCATCGCTGAAGACGCCCAGCTGACCGTAGACCAGTTGGCCGAATGGCCGTGGATCTTCCACCACCCGGGCACCTCGGATGCCACCTTGATTTCGCGCTTGTTCTCTTCCTACAACATCCACCCGCAGGTGGCTGCCTACTGCGACGACTTCAATGCGTCGCTGAGCCTGGTTTCCTCGGGACTGGGCGCCGCCTTGGTTCCCGATCTGGCCATGGCCAACGCTCCGGAAGGCATCCGCATAGTTGATGCCCCCGAGATTCGCCTGGCCCGCTCCATCTTCGCGTTGAAACCCGAGAATTCCAAGAAGCCGAAGGCCGCGCTGGTATTGGACCGGCTCGCCCAGGTGCTCTCCCGCTGATTCGTTGCGCCGCGGCGCCACTGGTGCCTGCATCCGTCCCAAGAAAGAGGAATGTCCCGGTGGAGAACCAGACCCCTGCATCTTCCAGCGATGGCGTAGTCATCTCGGCCGTGCATGGACCAATCGGCCACATCGAGCTGAACCGTGCCAGCAAGCTCAATGCGTTGACCCTGGAAATGCTCATCGAGCTGGGCAGGGTGCTGCGTGCGTGGGCCGTGGACCCGTCGATTTCGCTGGTGCTGCTCACCGGCCGCGGCGAACGCGCCTTCTGTGCCGGAGGAGATATCGCCGGTTTCCACGCAGCAGTCACCACCGGACGCCATCAGGATTTCATCGATCTGCTCGCGAGAGAATTCGAACTGGATTACCTGATCTCCACCTATCCCAAGCCCCTGATCAGCTTGGCCCATGGCATCACCATGGGTGGGGGCATCGGCCTGGCCTCGCACGCACCGGTGCGCCTGGTGACCGCGAACGCCACCATGGGAATGCCCGAAGCGAAGATCGGCTACACCCCGGATGTGGGAGGCAGCCACCTGCTGGCCAGCGCGCCGGGCCACTTCGGCGAGTTCTTTGCGATGAGTGCGCAGTCCTTCACCGGTGCCGATGCCGTACTTCTCGGTTTTGCCGATGCCGTTGTCACCGAGGACTTCGCCCAGAACATCCTCGATGAGCTCGCTGAGTTCGCGGGGCTGAATGCCGGAGAGATCGCGGCTGCTATCGAGGTCATGCACGGTGCGCCCGAGTCCTTCGCCTTGGAACTGGACCGCGGCTGGATCGATCATGCTTTCAGTGCCGCCACCCCGCAGGAAGTCTTGGCACGCTTGGAGCAGATGGTCCATCCTTCGGCGCAGCGTGCCGCGCAGATGCTGGCAGCGAATTCCCCGACCAGCGTGGCCAGCGCGTTCTACAACGTGCGGGCTGCACGTGAGGAGCAGGACCTGCGTTCGGCCTTGGACCGCGAACTGCGCCTGGCTCGCTACCTGATGCACCGTGCCGATCTTGCCGAGGGCATCCGTGCCCAGGTCATCGACAAAGACCGCAACCCCACGTGGATTCCGGCTTCGCTGGAGGAAGTGGACCACGAGGCGTTGCGGTCTCTGGCTGCTGATTCGGAAGGCTAGCTGTCAGCTCCCGGCTTGCCTTCTGGCCGGGTGACATCTGCATGTACCGGGCGCACCTTGGCTGAATCCCTGGGCTCGATGCGCGGTGCGTTCACTGCATCGGCTGGTTCGCGAACCACCGATGGGGTGATATCCACGCTCTTGGGTGCCGCGTAGTCCAGCGGTGCGTGCTCGCCGAAGTGGTCCGCGTCTGCTTCATTCCAGTCTTCCTTCCAGGAACCTGGAATATCCTCGAGCAGCTCGCCGGGACGCAACCACTGGAACAGCGAGGCGTAGGAGCGAGTGGACTGCAGGTTCACCCGGCGGCGCAGCATCCGGGTGTTCAGCTGCTCCGGGCTGGTCAGTCCCATCGATGCCATGATCTGCGCGCATTCGGTGACGGTCAAGCGATGGTAGTTGTAGACGCGGTGGCCCTTGTCCTCCACATCCAGGGCACGCATCAGGCGCTTGTTCTGCGTGGCTACGCCTACGGGGCAGTGGTTGGTGTGGCACTGCTGGGCCTGGATGCAGCCGGTGGCCATCATCATGGAACGCGCCGAGAAGGTGAAATCCGCTCCCTGGATCAGCCGCTTGATGATGTCGGAGCCGTTGGCGACCTTGCCTGCCGCGGCGAGGCGGATTTCGTCGCGCAGTCCGGCACCCACCAAGGTGTTGTGCACCAGCATCAAGCCTTCGGTCAGCGGGGCGCCAACATGGTCCTCGTATTCCAGCGGCGCAGCTCCGGTGCCGCCTTCAGCGCCATCAATGGTGATGAAGTCCACCAGGATGCCGGTTTCCAGCATGCCCTTGCACAGGGCCATGACGTCGGTGCGGGAACCAACGCAGAACTTGATGCCCACTGGCTTGCCGCCGGAGAGGTCGCGAAGCTTCGCTACGAAGTGCATCAATTCGCGCGGGGTGGAGAATTCGGCGTGGCTGGCCGGTGAAATGCAGTCCACGCCCATCGGGACATCGCGGGCCTCGGAGATTTCCGCGGTGACCTTGGCCGCCGGCAGCACGCCGCCGAGCCCGGGCTTGGCGCCCTGGGAGAGCTTGATGGTGATGCCCTTGACTTTTTCATGGTTCGCCTTGGCAGCGAAGGTTTCGGGGTTGAAGCGGCCCTGCTCGGTACGGCAGCCGAAGTAGCCTGAACCGATTTCCCAGAACAAGTCCGCCCCGTATTCCAGGTGGTACTTGGTCAGCCCGCCCTCACCGGTTTCATGGACGAATTCGCCCATCGCGGCGCCCTTGTTCATCGCCAGCACCGCGTTGGCAGAAAGCGAGCCGAAGCTCATCGAGGAGATATTCATCAGCGAAATCTCATAGGGCTGCGAGCACTGGCTGGACCCCACCCGTACGCGGTGCTGCGATGCCACCGGGGCTACCGGAGCTGCCGAATGCAGCAGGTATTCGTGGCCGACTTCATTGACATTCAGCTCCGTGCCGAAAGCCTTATGGCTATCGGCGCCCTTGGCCCGCGCGTAGATCAGCGAGCGGGTGTCGCGGTTGAAAGGACGGCCATCGGTATTGCGCTCAATGAAATACTGCTGGATCTCGGGGCGGATGAATTCGAAGAGGTAGCGGGCGTGCCCGACAATCGGGAAATTGCGCAGGATCGCATGCTTCTTTTGCAGCAGGTCCCTGATGCCCAGAAGCACCAGCAAACCGGTGAGCACGACGAGGATCCACCACACCCATTCCCCGGAGGTGCCGGCAAGGATTGCGGTCACCACGAAGCCAGTGAATAGGACAGCCAGGAACAGGAGAACCACTATTCGCATCATGATGCGAGCCTAGTACCTCCCCGCTGCCTTGTCAGTTCCATCCATTGGGCGGGGCGTGGATCAGCTTGGCAAAATCCGGTCCGCTTCGCGCACGGCCATGCGGGAGAACAAGGATTGCCCATCGGCCAATAGCGCTGGCGCCGCACCGCGTTCCAGCACCACTCCTTCATGGAGCACCAGCACGTTCTGCGCCCGGGCCAGGATCGATAGCCGGTGGCTGATCATCAGCACCGCCATCCCTTCACCGCGGCGGCGTTCCACTGCTTCCAGGACCAGCTGTTCGCTGCGTGCATCCAGGGCGCTAGTGGATTCATCGAGGATCAATACCGCGGGGTTGCGCAGCAGCGCCCGGGCCAGGGCCACGCGTTGGCGCTGGCCACCGGAAAGCCGGGCAAAGCGATCCCCCAACCGGGTCTGCAATCCGGCCTTCTGCTGGCGCAGCCAGGGGCCCATGCCCAGCTCGTCGAGGACCTGCTCCATCTCGGCGTCGCTGATCCCTTCCGCACCCAGCAAGAGATTCTCGCGCAGCGTGCCACGGATCATCACCGCCTCTTGTGAGACCAGGATGATCCGGGTGCGCAGCTGCGCCAAGCTGGCGGCCTCCAGCGGCACATCGCCGAAGCTGGCGGTGCCGGCAGCTTCCACCGAGCGCACCAGGGCTGCTGCGACCGACGATTTGCCGGAGCCGCTTTCGCCCACCAATGCGAGCAGGGAGCCTGGTTCCAGTTCGAAGTCCACGCCGCGAACTACCCGATGGCCCTCGAAGGCAACCGACAGATCCGCCACGCGCAAGGTGCCGGAAGCAGGAAGGGGAACCGGGTTGGCGGGTTCGGAAACCGGATGGCTGGTTATCGCGGTGGCGTACAGCCGGCGAGCGCTGGCCAGCGAATCCTGCAGGCCCAGGATGAACCCGTCTACCGCGCGCACCGCTTCATAGGAAGGGACCAGGGCACAGCACAGCACGATCAGCGTGCCGAACTGCCCGGCGGTTCCCAGCAGGACAAAGAGCGCGAGCAGGCTGCCCCAGACCACCAGCTGGGTCAGCGTGGCCCGTACCGCGCTCACGGTTCCGGCCGAGCGCGCCGCTTGCCGGCTTTCGTGCAGGCTTTCGCGCATCCGCGCCATGACGGGTTTGCCGGCATTGAATCCGTGAATCACGTCGATGCCGGCAAGCGCGTCGGCCAGCAGCTGGTTCTGGGTGCCGCGAGCACTGGCGGTGGCCCGCGCGGTACGGCGCAGGGCGCCGACGCCAAGGGCCGGGATGGCCAGCCCGATCAGCACATAGCCGGCGAGCAGCACGAGGGCCGGTTGCATGCCGAATACCGCCCAGGTTCCCCAGGTTGCCAGGCCGCTGACTGCCACTGCCGCCACGGCCGGGGGCAGGGTGTGGGCGAAGAACACTTCGACCTTGTCGATGTCGCTGGTGGCCTTGGCGAGCATACCGCCGGAATTCTTGCTGTCCGCGGCGAAGGGCGCTTGGCGTTCAAATGCCTGGTACATGCGGTTGCGCAGCCGCGCCAGGGACAGGAAGGCCACACGGTGCCCTACATACTGCTCCAGGTAGCGCACCGCGCCCTTGACCAGCCCCAGCAGGATGACCACAGCGATCAGCGGTCCCCAGCCAAGGTCCATAGGCAGCTGCGCACCGCCCAGGTGCAGGGCCTTGGCCAGGCCGAACCCGGCCACGGCGTAGATCCCCAGCGAAGCGAGGCGAGTGGCGCAGGCCAGCACGCAGGCCAGCAGCAACGGCGGGAGCAGGTCCTTGGTGCTGCCAATCAGCCAGGCGACGGTTTTGATCGTGGAGATTTTCTGCGTGCGCATTAGTTCCCCTCCCCCAGCTGGCTCCGGCCGCTGGCATGCAGCGCATCAGCGCGTTGGCGGAATCCGTCCATGGCTTCCTTGAGATAGCCGTCGGCGGCCAGCAGCTCGTCACGGCGTCCGGCCTGGATGAGCTGCCCGTGGTCCATGACCAGCACGTAGTCGTAGTCGGCCAGCAACCCCAGCCGGTGGGTGACGGTGATGACCGTGGTGCTGCGGTCCAAGGAGCGCAGGGTCCCGAGCACGTCCGCTTCGGTCTGGACGTCCAAGGCACTGGTGGGCTCATCGAGCAGCAGCACGGGACGCTGCGCCAGCAGGGCGCGGGCCAGCGACAGGCGTTGGGCCTGGCCGCCAGAAAGCCGTGCCCCGCCCTCGCCCAGGCGTTGGGCCAATCCCCCGGGTTGCGCCTCGAACCACGCTCCCATGCCGACCTGGCGCAGCGCCAGGAGCAGTTCGCCGTCGGCAGCCTGGGGCGCACCGAGCAGGAGGTTCTCGCGCAGGCTCATGCCGAAGAGCGTGGCGTGCTGTTCCACTACGGCGGTATTGGCCTTCAAGGTTGCCGGGCCCATGGCTTGCCGGGCATCGCGGATGGTGCCGGAGGAAGCTTCGAGCTGGCCCTGGAGCACGCGCAGCAGCGTCGTCTTGCCGCTGCCCGAGGGGCCGATGATGGCAGTACGCGAACCGGCCGGGAAATGCCAGGAAATTTTGTCCAGCGCGTGGTGCCCGCTGTCGTAGCTGGCGCTGACTTCTTCCAGGATCAGATCGCGGTGGCGCAGGTCCACGTGCAGCGGATTGGCCATGGAACGGTGCATGGGGATGTCGGCGACTTCGGCCAGTTTCTTCTCGGCAGCCTTGCCGGTCATCCCGATGTAGAAGAAGCTGCCGACGTAGTTGACCGGGGCGAGCATCAGGAAGCTCAGGATCACCAGCGACAGGGCAGAACCCGGGGTGATGGCCCCGGAGCTGGCGCGCCACCAGGCCAGCAGGGCGGCACTGGCGAGCAGCAGCACGGCGAAGCTGGAATCGATGACCAGCAAGATCAACTGGTTGCGGGCCAGCAGCTTCATCACTTGCTGGCGTACGCGTTCGGTGGCCTGCTCGATGCGCGATCCCATCCACCGGCTGCCGCCGTTGAGCCTGAGCATGCCCAGCGAGCGCAGTGCGTCCAGGAAGGTCGCCGAAAGGATGCCCTGGGCTCGGCGGTACTCGCCGTTCGAGGAGCCGAAGCGCCGCTGGAAGCCCAGGACGATGACCGGGACCAGCGCGGTGGGAACCAGCAGCACCAGTGCGCTGAGCGGATCGATGGCAAAGGCGATGAAGCACAGGATCAATACCGGGGTGGCTACCGCGGAGATGGCCGGGCCGATGAAGCTGGAACGGTATTTCACGGACCGCTCCACCGAGTCCATCGCCGCATGCAGCAGCTCCCCGTCGCCGGAGGCGCGCACCGCCAGCGGGCCGATGGACAGATAGTGCTTGAGCAGCTTCATGCGGTGGTACTCGATCAGGTCGAGGCTGTTGCGCGAGATCACCACCGGGATCAAGAAGGTGGCAACCGCCATGATTAGCAGTTCGCCGAAGGCGCTGGCATACCATTGGGTGCCCAGCGGCCGATGGGCCATGAGTTCATCCAGGCCTTGGCCCACGACGATCACCAAGCCGGCGGTTCCAGCCGCGGCACTGAGGCTCAGTGCCACCACGATGGCTGTTGCAGCCGAAAATATTCCAAAGACCCTACGCACCCTCCTATCCTAGGGCAGAGCCCACCGGCAGTTCCGCGCCGTGGGGCTTGCCGGCAAGGCTGGGCCGTGAAGCGTCATACATTGCCCGTGATGCGCGTTGTGCGCGAAACTGGAGTGCATGAGCACCCCGGAGCTGAAACAACGTCCGCATTCTGTCACCTTGCGATTCCTCGCGGCACCGACCGACGTCGATGTCACCGGGATTGTTCCTGCGGGCACCGTTCTGGAGTGGGTCGACAAGGCCGCCTACGCTGCGGCGGTGGGATGGTCCTCCAGCTATTGCGTCACCGCCTATGTAGGCAATATCCACTTCGAAGACCCGATCCACTCCGGAGATCTGGTGGAAGTGACCGCTTCGGTGGTGTACACCGGAACCAGCTCCATGCACATCCATACCGAGGTGTCCTTCAGCGATCCGCGCGAATTGCGTCCGGTGAAGTCCAGCAGCTGCCTGGTGATCTTCGTAGCCGTCGGCGAGAATGGCAAGCCAACCCCGGTTCCGGCATTCACCCCGGGGACGGCCAGGGAAATCGCCATGCGCGAGAATGCGCTGGCGCGCATTGAGATCCGCGAGCAGATCGTCGCGTCCATGAATGAACAGGTATACACCGATGAGGGAACCGCCGAACGCGTGACGCTGCGCTTCCTGGCGGCGCCCACCGATGTGAACTGGGGCGGCAAGGTCCACGGCGGCATCGTGATGAAGTGGATTGACGATGCCGCTGAGCTGTGCGCGGCCCGCTACTGCCAGCAGGAAACCGTTGCGGTGTTCTCCGGCGGCGTGCGTTTCTACCGCCCGCTGCTGATCGGCCACCTGGTGGAGGTCGAGGCCCGACTGGTCTACACCGGGAACAAGGGGATGCACGTTGCGGTGCATGTGCGCTCTGGCGATCCGAAGACCCTGGAAATGCAGCTGACGACCTACTGCCTGACCGTGATGGTGACCCGCGATGAAACCGGCACCGCTGTTCCGGTCAAGCCCTGGGTGCCCGTCACCGGGGAGGACAAGCGGCTGTGGAATCACGCCCGCGACTTGTTGGCCATCCGCGCCAACGCGCCTGGCGGTTACACCCCAATCCATATGGCCAAGGAGAACGCCAAGTGAGTGCAGCAAAGCCCTTCGTAAAAGTGTGCGGCTTGTCCACGGCCCAGGACGTGCAAACCGCTGCGGCCCATGGCGCTGACGCCATCGGGTTCGTGCTCACGCCCAGTGCCCGGGAAATTTCTGCGCAGCGCGCCGCCGCATTGGTGAAGGCAGTTCCTGCAGGCATTGCCACCGTGGCGGTATTCCGCGGCGAAGAGATCCAGACGGTGCTTCAGCGTGCTGCGGACGCCGGCGTGAGCTGGGTGCAGCTGCACGGGCAGCGCACGGCAACGGATGTCAGCACCGCCCATGAGGCCGGGTTCAAGGTCATCCGCGCGGTGCGGCGCGATGACCCGGAGGAGCAGTTTGCCGATTGGGGCGAAGATCTGCTGCTCATTGACGCCTCGGTCCCCGGCAGCGGCGAAAGCTGGGATTATGCGGCAGTGAAGGATCTGGCCGCTGGTCGGCGCTGGCTGGTGGCCGGCGGACTGTCCCCGCAGAATGTCGCTGATGCCTTGGCTGCGTCCAGCGCTTTCGGCGCCGATGTCTCCTCGGGCGTCGAATCATCGCGCGGAGTCAAGGATCCCGAGCTGATCGCCATGTTCATTGATGCGGCCAAGGCTTCGCCGAATCCCGCACATTGAGTCCCCCGGCACGGTCCAGCAGGAATTGCGCGAGTGAATTGATTCAGCGGATCCAATTGTGCGGGGCCGGCTTGCGGGTGCTGGGCAGCGCTCCGTCCTGGCGCCACTGGTGCAGCCACTCGGGCAGCACCATGTCTGCTGGCAGTTCCAAGCCGACTGCTGCCAGGATTTCCTCGTTGGAAACCGCACCCTTTTTCGAGGTCATCCGGGTGGCGACATAGGCGCGAGCGTAGATTTCGCCCTTCACGACGATGCGCTGCTCGAAGAAGATGCACTTGTCGTCCATGCCGATCAGCCGGGTTTCCTGGGAGAACTTGGTTCCCAGGCGCACCGACTTGCGGAAGGTGATGGTCTCGGTCTGCACGACCGGAACCCATTTATTCCTGGACATGATGTCCCAGACACCGGAACGGAACATCAAGTCGAAGCGTCCGAGATCGAAGATCGAGAAGTACATGCCGTTGTTGATGTGGCCGGCAAAGTCGATATCGGTCAGCGTGGCACGCATGCCCACTGAGCTGGTGTCGAACATGGACAGCTTGGAAGCCTTCTTGCTGTTGAGGTAAACCATGAGGATTCGGAAAATCATGTGCATACCATCACATTACTGCCTAGTAACCTTTCTGCCTAGCGCATTTCCTCCCGGGTCAACGCCAGGGGTAAGCCTCCAGGCTCATGCCCGGAAAACCGCAGACCGGTAAAGTCGTTTCCAATGCCTGGCCAACGAGATGATCAAGGAACACCATGTACCGACTCCCTGAGCTAGTACACCGGAGGCTCCCAACGCTGCCTCCGATGGATTGGGAACGTCCGTCTCCGGATAAGAAGAGCTTGCGCCGCGACATTATCGTCGCTTCGGGCTTCCTCCTGCTGGCGCTGGCCATGCACGAACTCCTGCTCTCCCTGACCGAGCAAGAAAACGCGCCCGATCCCCTTCTCGCCTATCTCGTGCTTGTGTCCCTGATCGTGCCGCTGATGTTCCGCCGGCGCTGGCCCATCACCATGATGCTCATCGGTTCGGCTGCCTTCGTGGGCGCCGGAAGCGAAAATACCTACCAAGTCGGCATGGAGCTCTGCGCGCAGCTGGCCTATTTCATCGGCATCTACACCGCGGTCACGTGGTCGAAGAACCGCCGGGGACTGTGGATAGCGATGAGCGTGGTGCTGCTGTTCATGGCCACCTGGGTGATCGTCACCTTCTTCACTTCCGACTTGCTCACGGCCACCGGAACTTCCATGGTCGAGGATCCAGCAGGCGTGCTGCCGACGTCAACGGCCTTCATCTTCTACAACCTGCTGATGAACCTGCTGTACTTCGGCGGCGCGATCTTCCTGGGCATGGTCAGCTGGACCAATGCCTACGCCAGCCAAATAGTGGAAACCCAGGCCCAGCGCATTGCCGACCAGTCCCAGCAGCTGGCAGACCGTGCGGTCAACGAGGAACGGCTGCGCATCGCCCGCGAGCTGCACGATGTCATTGCCCACCACATTGCCTCGGTGGGAATCCAGGCTTCGGCCGCCCGCATGGTGCATGAGCGCGATCCCCAGCAGTCCATCGAACTGATGCGCGGCATCGAGTCCTCGGCACGCAGTGCAGTCAGCGAAACGCGGGCACTGCTGGGCGTATTGCGCGAACATCGCGGACCGGAGGATTCGCCGAACAGCGCTGAGGGGGCACGGAACCCCGAACCCTCCATGGCGCAGCTCGATGAGCTGATCGCAGCCAATGAACGCCAGGGACTGAGCATCCAGATCTCCCGCGATGAACACCAGCCCGGCTTCATTTCCGCTCTGCCGGCAGGCCTGTCGCTCGCGCTCTACCGCATCAGCGGCGAAGCCTTGGCCAATGTCCGTGCGCATTCCACGGCCCGCACAGCTACCTTGTCGCTGCGTTCGGGAACCGATGCCGATGGCGCATGGATAGAAGTCGAGGTCACCGACAGCGGCCGTCCCCGGCCGGATTCCGCCGGTGGCGGCTACGGCCTGCGTGGCATTCGCGAACGCGCCAAGCTGCATCACGGGCTAGTGGAAATCGGCCCGCGCATTCCGCACGGCTGGCGTACCCGGGCCCGGTTGCGCGTGGTTTCCGACGCGGCAACTAGACTGGCAACATGAGCAAAATTACCGTGGTGATCTGCGATGACCAGTCGCTGATCCTCTCGTCGCTGAAACTGATCTTGCAAACCGATCCGCAGATCCAGGTCATCGGCACGGCAGGCAACGGCCAAGCGGGCCTGGAAATGGTTCGCGAGCTGAACCCCACGGTGGCGCTGATGGATATCCAAATGCCGCGGATGGACGGCATCGAAGCCACGAAGCTCATCGCCACCACCACCCAGACCAAGGTCATTGTGCTGACCACCTTCAACCGCGACGACTACCTCTTCGAGGCCATGGATGCCGGGGCCAGCGGGTTCCTGCTGAAGAATGCAGAGCCTGAAATGCTGGTTGCCGCCGTGCACCAGGTGGCCGCCGGCCACGGGCTGCTCTCCCCCGAAGTCACGCTCAAGCTCATCCAGCGTGGCACCGGCGCCGTCCCTGCCGCGGATTCGGCAACGGCAACTACCGAGGCCCAGCAGCTGGAAAAACTCACCGAACGCGAACGCCAGGTACTCTGCGAACTGGCCCAGGGCAAGAACAACCAGGAAATCGCCGCAGTGCTCTCCCTGTCGGAAGCCACGGTGAAAACCCACCTGTCGAACCTGTTGGCGAAGCTGCACCTGCGCGACCGGGTGCAGGGCGTGCTATTCGCCCACCGCGCCGGACTCATCCAATAGTTTCATTCTCCAGACGGAGCGCAAATGCTGCTTCGTTTCCTAAGCTGATGAGTAGAAACAATACTTGGCAGAGGAAAACATGCTTGAGCTAAACCATGTGTCACGGTCATTTGCACAGAATTTGGTGCTCGATGACATCAGCTTCACCGTACCTGGCGGCGCGCTCACCGGATTCGTCGGTGCCAACGGTGCCGGCAAGACCACCACCATGCGCATCATCATGGGATTGCTCAGCGCCGATTCCGGTTCTGTTTCGCTCAACGGCCAACCGCTCAATGGAGCCACCCGCCCCAACTTCGGCTACATGCCCGAGGAACGCGGCCTGTATCCCAAGCAGCCGGTCATAGACCAGCTGGTCTACCTCGGACAGCTCCATGGCCTGTCCCGCTCCGGAGCACGCAAACGGGCCATGGAACTGCTGGCCCGTTTCGGATTGGCTGACCGCGCCAAGTCGAAACTCGAATCCCTGTCCCTAGGCAACCAGCAACGCGTTCAAGTCACCGCAGCACTGCTGCACGAACCCGACGTGCTCATCCTCGACGAACCTTTCAGCGGACTTGACCCGATCGCGGTGGACGCAATGAGCTCCATCCTGCGCGACTATGCAGCGCGTGGCGTACCGGTGCTCTTCTCTTCGCATCAGCTGGATCTGCTCGATGTGCTGGTGGACCATCTGGTGATCATCCAGGACGGCAGGATCCTGGCCAATTCATCGGCAGCCTGGCTCCGTGCGACGCAGGCATCCCGGCACCGGTTGTCCCTGGGCTCCGACACGGGCTGGCTGCGCAATGAACCGGGGGTCACCGTTATCGATATTTCAGGCCATGACGCATTGGTGAATTTCGACTCCGAATCCGATGCTCAACGCGTGCTCGCCACCGCCATGAGCCGCGGGCCCGTCGCAGAGTTCGCAATCCATCGCCCTTCGCTGGCCGACATCTACCGGGAGATCATCAAGTGAACACCACCACGGCTCCATGGCTCATTGTCGCCTTGCGCGAAGTCGAAACCAAGCTGCGCGACAAAGCTTTCATCATCAGCACCATCGTGACCTTGCTATTCATCATCGGATCGGTCGCCCTTACCGGTTTCCTCGCCAATCGCACGTCGAATTTCGCCGTGGCGGCCACCGACGATGCCAGTTTCCGGGTGCTGGAGCAGGTGATCCAGGATCGCCCCGAAGACGTGGAATTGAGCATTTCCAGGCTCGCTCCTGAACAGGCGGAGCAGCAGCTATCCGCTGAGCGGCTGAACGCGACCTTGTCCGGTTCGGCCGATGCGCAGGAATTCACGCTGACCGGTTTCAACGCGGTCGACCAAGAGCTCAGTTCTCTGGTCCGCGAAGCAATGAAAACCGTGAAGACCGATCAGCTGCTGGCCGAGGCCGGACTGGAATCAGCTGGCCTGCCCGATAACGAGGACCTCATTCTCGATCAGCTCCATGGCGATTCCGAACGGGCCGCGATGGCCAGTGCCATGGCGCTGGTCTTCTCATTCCTCTTCTACATGGCCGCATTCCTCTTCGGCATGCCCATCGCCAATTCGGTCATCGAGGAGAAGCAGAACCGCGTGGTCGAGATCCTGGCCAGCACCATCCGGCTGCGCCAGCTGCTGGCAGGAAAAATCATCGGGAATGTCGTTCTCGCAATGATCCAGCTCCTGGCCTTCCTCAGCATTGGCTTGCTGGCTGCCTACATTTCCCCGATCCAGATCCCGTTCCTCGGAGTTGTCACCCAGGTGGCCGGGTGGTTCGTGGTGTTCTTCTTCGGCGGTTTCCTGCTTCTGGCCGGGATCTGGGCAGCGTTGGGCTCCTTGGCTACCCGTACCGAGGATCTGCAGCAATCCAGCGGGCCCGTGGTGGGCCTCCTGATGGCGGTGCTGTTCATCGGGTTGTATGCCAAGGGCAGCTTCCTGGTGGTCGCTTCGTACATTCCTATCGTCTCCTCGGCGGCGATGCCTAGCCGCCTGCTCTCCGGCGAGGTAGCTTTCTGGGAGCCGATTCTTTCGCTGGCAATTCTCCTGGCTGCCTGCTGGCTCGTGCTGCTGTTTGCCGAGAAGATCTACGGCAGGGCAGTGATGCACACCGGTGGCGCGCTGACCTTGCGCAAGGCACTGAAACTCGAGGTCTGAGCCTGCAAGAATAGGCGGGGTCCAGTCCATTCTGGACTGGTCCCCGCATATTCCCTGATGTTAGCCGGTCGGTGTTCCTGCCAGTGCTGGGTATGGATTACCACTGGTAAACTGGATGACTCGTTCCATAGCGAGCGCAGCCTGGAATACGGTCCTTTCATCCCATGGCTGACCGACAATCTGCAGTCCAATCGGAACGTTGGCCTCACCCACACCGCACGGAAGATTCATCACCGGTCGATGATTGGCGATGTTGAAAGGACTGGTCATATGGCCCTCCCAATAGTGCTTAAGCTTCCGTCCTGCCACGCTGATCCCGTCCAGGTAGTCTCCGTCGGCCTGCAGCCAATCGACTGCGTTCGTCGGGCAAAGCAAGACATCCACGCCTGACATAGCCGTGTTCAATTGCTGATTGAACAGTGCGTCCAAGCGAAGGGAATCGACCAATGACACTGATTCCGCCTGAGCCAGCGCGTCGGCAATGAATTGATCGGTATAAGCAGCTCTCGGATTTTTAGAGTTCCCGATGATCTGGGTCATCGCCGGGGCAAGAATTTGTCCGAAATGGGCGAAGCTTGTTTCCCTGACCTGGTCTGTTGTCCAGGGCAGGTCGACTTCCACAATATTCGCTCCCAGATCCCGCAGCCGCTGGATCGTCGAGGCGAACGCTGCGGCAACCATTTGGCTTACGGGGTAATTGCCCAGCTCCAGGGAGACCCCGATCTTCAAGTCGGCGAGAGACGCTTCTTCAAATTCTTGGCTGGGATTTGTCGATCCCCAAGAGTTCGAATCAGCCGGGTGCGTACCGCTGATGATTGATGACATAAGCAGAACATCCGCGACGGTTCGTCCCATCGGCCCATCGCCGCGGTAACGATCAGCGGCCAATTCCCCAGCCCCGGGGATCCTTCCGTATGGGGCCTTGTACCCAACGGTTCCGGTGAAGGCAGCCGGAATTCGAGTTGATCCTGCAATGTCCGAGGCGGTAGCCAACGTGGTAAATCCGGCTGCCAACGCTGCACCCGATCCCCCGGAGGATCCGCCCGGTGACATTTGGGGGTTCCAAGGGTTGCGGGTAACTCCCCAGATAGGAGAGTGCGTTACAGTGGCGCAGCTGAACTCAGGACTCGTCGCTCGGCCGTGGATAATGGCTCCGGCAGTTCGGAGCCGTTCGATGATCGGATGGTCGACCTCGGCAACAGACTGTTTCTGCGAGAGCAGTCCCATCGAAAGGCTGTGCCCGGCTAGCCCGTGTTTTTCCTTCGCGACGACACTGATGCCTAACAATGCCGGCAACTGTTGCACTTCATTTGCGCGACGGGCTTTGGCGTACGCCTCCGTGTTTCTGGCAGCTTCAGCATATGCTTCGGTTTCCATCGTCTCGGTCAGCGCGTTGATTCTTTCGACCCCACGGTCCCTGTCGGCATTGATCAATTCAAACTGTGCTTCAAGGACCTCTGCAGGAGAGATTTCTCCACTGTGGAAAGCTGATAACTGCTCTGTTGCGCTGAGGAAGGCTAGATCATCCATCATGCGGAAATCCCATGGATTGCTTTGCTCTCGTTGCCAGCCAACGCTGCATTCTCATCTAGGGCGCCAAAGATCATTTCCCAGCCAATCTCAGTGAGGACTTCCAACCCGTGGATCATGTCCTCGTCAGTAGAGAATTCTCGTTCGCAATGGCTGACGCCGTCGATTGAGGGAATGAAGAGCATGACCGTCGGCACCATTCGGTTCATCGCTACCGAGTCATGCCCAGCCATCGTGCGTATACGACGAACGCTCTTGCCCAGATTGGCGGTTATTTTCTCGATTAATTCAAGGCCAGACTCCGGATAGTACTGAATCTCGCGCACGTCGAAATCATTGACGTTGATCCGAATGTCGTGTTCACGGGCAATCTCCGCAATTTGCCCAATTAGAATTTGTCGCGCTCGCAATACGTCCGTTTTCATCTCGGCGCGAAGGTCAGCAACCAAGTGCACCCGACGAGCTACGACAATCGGAGAATTCGGTTCCAACGTCATTTGCCCGACCGACGACACGATGCTGCCCTCAGCAAAGTGTCCTACGACGTCGTGGACTTTCAGTATCACCTTGCTCGCAGCGACAAGTGCGTCATGACGATCGGCCATGGCCGTTGCACCGGTATGGGATTGTTCCCCAAGCACTTCGACGTCCAGCTTCTGCGTGTGCCAGGAAAAATCGACAGCTCCGATGTTGATCGACTCTCGTTCCAGGATGCGTCCCTGTTCGATGTGGATCTCCGCGTAGCCTGCCACGTCAGGACGTTGATCGTGGCCGAGGTATCCAATAGATTCCAGGGCTTCTGCGACGCTGATCCCCGCCAAATCCCGGGTTTGCAGCATCTGTTGTTCGTCCATGGAGCCCTCGAACACAGAAGAGCCCATGATGGACGGGGCGAACCGGCCGCCTTCTTCATTGAACCAATTGGCTACCCCTATGTTGAAGGCTGGCTGCTGTAATTCCGCTTTCAACCTTGACTCAATGGCTTTGGCAGCATGCAGGCCTGCGAGGACACCGTAGGCACCATCGAAGCGTCCACCCAGTGGTTGCGAATCCATATGCGATCCCAGCAGTATGTAGGGGGCCCCTGGCGTAAGTTCGATCAATGCAAACATGTTGCCGATAGTGTCGACGCGAAGTTCCCAGCCGTGGTTCCTGGTGAATCGCGCGAACCAATCTCGACTGAGTTTGTCCTCGGGTGTGGCTGCTTGCCGGTCGACACCGTTTTTATCCGTTGCGCCGAATTCGGCAACGTGGTGGAAGTCAACGAGAAATTCGTTGTGCATGGTGAATTCCTTTCTGTGAAGTTAGAGTACGGCGCTTTTACTGGCCGGTGGCTGGCGAAGACTTGGCATAAAGCGGATGGGTTTCCGGCACTGGGGTGAAGACCAGCAGACACAGCACGATAAGTGCGGCTGTGGCCATGTACACGCCTGGGATCATCGCAATACCGGTGCCCGAGACCAGCCACGTCCCGACGAATGGAGCAGTGCCGCCAAAGATTGCGTAGGCAACGTTGTAGCTGATGGCTGAGGAAGTGTACCGAGTTCTGGTGGTGAATATTTCCACGAAGAAGGTGTAGCAACCGCCGCCATAAATACACATGGGAACCACGAAGAGCAGTTGCCCTATGATTGCCAAGGCGAGTGAACCGCTGGTTACCAGCATGAAGCATGGAATGCTGAGTATCATCAGCGCTGCGGAACCTGCGATGAGCATCGGCTTGCGTCCGAAGCGGTCGCTGAACCGTCCGCCAATAGGAAGCAGGATCGCGTAGCTGGCCATGGCTACGGCATTTGCCACTAGCGACATTTCCAGGCTCAGGTTTCCGGTTACCTGGACATAGGAAACGAAGTATCCGGAGAGGAAGTAGAACCCCATGGCTGTCAGCGCCATGACGAAGATGACCTGAAGCATCCGGAGCTTGTTCTCTGCGAACGTCTGGCGCAAAGGGCTGTACTCCTTGTGCTCGTTTTTCTTGAGCACCTGCTGGAATGCTTCCGACTCTTCGGTCTTGGAGCGAATCCAAAGGCCGAAGAGTGCGAGCGGGAGGGCGAGCAGGAATGGTATACGCCAGCCATAGGATGCAAAATCTTCGGAGTCCATCGTCGTGGACAGCACCAGGATCAGGGTTCCACCTATCACCGACGGCAATGCTGTAGCTGCCAGAGTGATGTTCAGCCAGAAGCCTCGTCTATCAATTGGCGCATGTTCGAAGACGAAGGCAGGTGCACCGACAGATTCGCCGCCGGCCGAGAATCCCTGGACGAGTCGGCACAACACCAGAAGTGCTGGAGCCAGAGCTCCAATTTGCGCGAAGGTCGGCAACAGTCCGATAGCGAATGTTGCCAGTCCGATAGTCATCAAGGTGATGAACAAGACCTTACGGCGACCGAGTTTGTCTCCCAGCACGCCGAAGAACATTCCGCCAAGCGGCCGGACGAAGAAGGCGACACCGAACGTCGCGAACGTCGCGAGCAGGCCTGCCAGCGGGCTGTCTGATGGGAAGAAGAGTGCGGACAGCGTGACTGCCGATAACCCGTAGAGCGTGAAGTCGTAGAATTCGATGAACTGTCCGATGCTGCCACCGGCCAGCACGCGACGCTTCTGTTTCATGTCGGATTTCGTCGTCGACGGCACCGCGCCGGCATCAATGCTATTCAGGGTCACGAGTCTGCCTTCTTTCGGGCTAAGCTCCGCCGAATTCTCAGGAAGCTGCTGTGGAAGGAGCGGACGAGCAGTCCGGCCTCTTAGTACTCAACCATCTGTGATCCACGTCATGTCGTCCAACGCAAAAGTTTTATTGGCGTGATCGCTAAAAGCGATCAGAAGTTACCCGTCGTTCAGGATCTCGCCCGCAAGGTCTGCGAACGCCCGAGCTTTCCGCGTCATCTGCATCTCCTTCGGATAGGCGACCACAATTGAAATGGGAATGACCGGATCACTGATTTGCAGGGGCACTACGGCTTTGCCGGTGTAGGTCAGGTCATGCGACAAACGCCGGTTCAGAACCGAATATCCCAACCCCATGGCCACGTAGGAACGGACGGTCTCGTATCCTGAAACCCAATGGGCCACATTGGGTTGGAGTCCCAACGAGGAGAAGAGCTTGAGAAAGTACTCTCTTGAATGTTCTTGATCGAGCAGAACTAGCGGCTCGTCAACGAGGTCCTCTAGCGATACAGTTCCGTTGCCTTGCGCCAGCGGATGTTCGTGGGCCACGATGACGTGCGCACCTAACCGGTCTACCTGCTCCATCGAGAATTCTGCTCCGACGCCGAGGTCATACATGAGCGCTATTTCGCATTCGCCCTTGCGCAAGGCATCTAGAACTTGTTGTTGCTCGCCTTCGATAAATTGCAATTCGATACCGGGGAATGCGGATTTGAATGCTGCGAACAACCTCGGTGCAACGAAGGGTGCCAACGGCGCGAAAATTCCGACGCGCAGTCTTCCGCTAAGTTCATGGCTCGCTCCGCTCAATGACGAGTGCAAGATCTCCGCATTTTCCAAAAGGTTCCGGGCACCTGCCACAAGTCGCTTCCCGTCCTCGGACAGGTTCAACGCACGGTTTGGTAACCGCAGGAACAGCTGCACGCCTAAATCGCGTTCCAAATGGTTGATCGCGGCAGACAATGTCGATTGCGAGACATTCAAGGACGCTGCTGCGGCACGCATGTTTTCGAACCGCGCAACTTCAATGAAATACCGCAACTGGATCAGAGTGAATGAACGCGCCATGCAAGTCATCCTAGCCCTGTATTGGCCTACTAATCGGTACTCCATTAGGGTGAAACCAAGTCGATGCACAGCCAGCTTCATTAGACTTGGCTAAGTGAGCGAAGAAAAACCACTGTTGCATCTGCCGGCCCGCCTGATCATTGTTTGGCTGGTGCTGATCGCCGGCATCACCGGATCCACGCTGCTGTCCACCGCCGACTATGTCACCGGCGGCAGCCTGCTCTCCCTGATCGCCTTGTGGGTGATCAGGCTCGTGGCCATCGGCAGCTTCTGGTTGCTCGAAGCGCGCAAGGACACCAAGGTCTTCGCGATGCTGCTGGTCCTGCTGTCGCTGGTCCTGGACATCTTGCTGAAGCTGCCGGTACTGGACACCGTGGAATATGGCGATTGGTTCCTGGTCTCCGCGCTGGATCTGCAAGGAATGTACACCGGCTACTTCACCGTCTGGGGCCTGCTCCTGCCGGTGCTTTCGCTGGTTGGCTGGTTCGTCTTGCGTCCCCGCAAGCTCGCTGGCTGGATCGTCGGCCTGCTCTCGGCGGTGGGCCTGGGATTTGCGGCCCTGTCCGTGGCTGGTTCGGCCAGCGGATCCGTACTCGCCTTTACCCTGGTGACCTTGGCGCGCTACATTCTTCCGGCGATCCTCTCCGCCACCGCGGATCTTCTGGTCGCCAAGTTCAAGGTACGAAAGAAGTAAAGAGATTTCCGGCATAAAGCAGTGGCCAGCATCCAAATAAATGGATGCTGGCCACTGCTTTATGCGCTTGCCTGCTAGATCAGCGAATCACTGAGGTGATTCGGGGTGCCGAAGCGGTGCGCGGTGATGGATACGGCCTGCTCATGCAGGAACGGAAGCATCTCCACCCGTCCGGCAGCGGTCACCGGCGATGCGTAGATGGCCACATCCGGCTTGCCGTTGGCTGCCTCGGCGACAGCCTTCATCGAGCCGCCGATCAGGCGGATGCGGGCAGCGGACTCCGGACCGGTCTTCGCAGCCAGCTTCGCAGCACGGGCGGCGAATGCCGCAGCGTCTTCGCGCACCACGGTGACCGAGTTCTCGGCCAACAGGTTGCGCACGCCCAAGGGCAGCTGCACGTCAGCGGAGAAGATCACGCGGGAACCTGCGGTGACACCGGCGGCAATGACGCGCAGCGCCTCGGCCAGTCCGTGGCCGCTGGTGGCTTCTTCGAAGCGCACCGTCACGTCAACGGCGCGGTACCGGAAGATGTTGCGTTCGGCGACCAGACCCGAGCGGTCCTTGGCCTGGTTGAACTCGTTGTTCCACCACAGCTTGTCGCTGGCCAGTGCCGAGCCCAGCCACTGCGCCTGCTCCGAATCCAGTTCTGCGGTGTTCAGCAGGCGCTCGTCGAATGCCGAGAGCGCTGCGCCCTGCGTGGCTGGGGCATCCACCCAGGAGCCCATGCCGATCAGGTAGTTCGGACCGCCGGCCTTGGTGCCTGCGCCGATGGCCGACTTCTTCCAGCCGCCAAATGGCTGGCGCTGCACGATGGCACCGGTGATGCCGCGGTTGGCGTAGATGTTGCCCGCCTGGATGTTCTCCAGCCAGTAGCCCATCTCTGCCGAATCCAGCGAATGCAGGCCCGAGGTCAGGCCGTAGTCCACCTCGTTGACGATCTCCACGGCTTCTTCCAGGGTCTTGGCGGTCATCACGCCGAGAATCGGGCCGAAGTATTCGGTCTTGTGGTATTCGCTGCCGCGGGCCACATCGTAGCGCACGCCCGGCGAGTAGAGCTTGCCCGAGTCATCGAGCTGCTTCGGCTCGATGGCCCAACGCTCGCCGGCGCCCAGGGTGGTCAGGCCGCGCTTGAGCTTTTCGCCCGGCTCGCCGATCAATGGACCCATCTGGGATTCGGGGTTCCACGGGTAGCCGACCTTCAGCGACTTCACCGCATCGATCAGCTGGTTGTTGAAGCGGCGGGATTCAGCCACCGAGCCCACCAGCACCACCAGCGAGGCTGCCGAGCACTTCTGGCCGGCGTGGCCGAAGGCCGACTGCACGACGTCGCGCGCAGCCAGATCCAGGTCGGCGTTCGGGGTGACGATGATGGCATTCTTGCCGGAGGTCTCGGCCAGCAGCGGCAGGTCCTTGCGGAAGGAGCGGAACAGTTCCGCGGTCTCGTAGCCGCCGGTGAGGATCAGGCGGTCCACGCGCTCATCGGAGACCAGCTGCTGGCCCAGGGAGCGATCGCCCACGAAGACCAGCTGCAGCACGTCCTTGGGCACGCCGGCATCCCACAGGCACTGCACCATGACAGCGCCCACGCGGGCGGCCTGGCTGGCAGGCTTGATGATCACTGAGGAACCGGCGGCCAGCGCCGAGAGGGTGGAACCGGCTGGGATCGCCATCGGGAAGTTCCATGGCGGGGTGACCACGGTCAGCTTCGACGGGACGAACTTCGCGCCATCCACGGCATCCAGTTCGCGGCCCAGTTCCGCGTAGTAGTGCGCGAAGTCGATGGCCTCGGAAATTTCTACATCGCCCTGGTCAATGGTCTTGCCGCATTCGGAGCCCAGGACTTCGAGCAAGGTGGCGCGGCGCTCCTCGAAGAGCAGGCCGGCACGGTGCAGGATCTGCGCGCGCTGGGCCGAGCCCAGCTGCTGCCAGCCGGCGGCGGCATCCACGCCCATGGCGATGGACTCGTCGAGTTCGCCGGCGCTGTTCAGGGTGTTGTTCTTGACCAGTTCCTTGCCCAGCGGCGATTCCTGCATCTTGGCCAGGATCTCGCGTCCCCAGGCACGGTTCTGGTTCAGGTCCGGGTCGGTATCCGGGGTGTTGAAGAATTCGGTGGAGCCATCGGCGAAACCGGCCACGCGGGTGCTCAGCGCCGGATCCTGGACCTGGCGGTTCTGCACGCGGTGCGGGGCAGGGACCACATTGGACATGGCTTCCAGGGAAGCGAGGAAGCGGTTCTTCTCGCGTTCGAACAAGGCCTCGTTCTTGGCCAGCTCGAAGACTGCGGACATGAAGTTTTCCTGGCTGGCGCCCTCTTCGAGGCGGCGGATCAGGTAGGCGATGGCCACGTCGAATTCCTGCGGGTGCACCACCGGGGTGTAGAGCAGCAGCGAGCCGACGTCCTTGCGCACCGCTTCGGCCTGGCCGGTAGCCATGCCCAGCAGCATTTCGAATTCGATGCCGTCGGTGGCATTGCGCGACTTGGCCAGCAGCCAAGCCAGTGCAACGTCAAAGAGGTTGTGCCCGGCGATGCCGATGCGGATGTTCTTCACGTGTTCGGGGCGCAGCGCGTATTCCAGCACGGACTTGTAGCTGGTGTCAGAGTCCTGCTTGGTGTGCCAGGTGGCCAGCGGCCAGCCGTGGATGTCGGCTTCCATGGTTTCCATTGGCAGGTTGGCGCCCTTGACCACGCGGACCTTTATGGGTGCGCCGCCTTCGGCCACGCGGGCCGCGGAGAATTCCTGGAGCTGGATCATTGCACCCAGGGCATCTGGCAGGTAGGCCTGCAGCACGATGCCGGCGGGCAGGTCCTTGAATTCCGGCTTGGAAAGGATCTTGGTGAAGACCGCGATGGTCAGCTCCAGGTCCTTGTACTCTTCCATGTCCAGGTTGATGAATTTCTTCTTCGGGCTGTTGGCAGCCAGCTCGTACAGCGGCTGCAGCTTTTCCACGATGTGCTCCACGGCTTCATCGAACGCCCAGTGGTTGTGCGGGGCGACGGTGGAGGAGACCTTGATCGACACGTAGTCCACGTCGTTGCGTTCCAGCAGCTTGGTGGTGCCATCCAGTCGGCGGGCTGCTTCGCCTTCGCCGAGGATGGCCTCGCCGAGCAGGTTGACGTTCAGGTCCACGCCCTCGCGCTTGATCTTGGAGATCGCGCCGCCGAGCTTGGCATCCGAGGCGTCAATGATCAGGTGGCCTACCATCTCGCGCAAGACCTTGCGGGCGATGGGAACTACTACCTGCGGCACGACTGGGGCCATGGCGCCGCCTACTGCGACGGCCTTGCGCATGTACCAGGGCAGGAAGCTTGGCACCATGGGAGCCAGCGCCTTGAGGTTGGCTGCTGCGACCTTCAGGTCTTCGGGGCGGATCACGCCATCGACGAAGCCTACGGTGAAGTCCAGGCCCTTGGGGTCCTTGAGCACACCGGCCAGACGGGCAGCGGCAGCATCTACAGGGTATTCGGAAGCTTCGGTGAGCCAGCGGCGCACCAGTTTGATGACGTCGTCAGCGAGTTCGGCCGGCGAGGTGAGCGGGTTGCCGTCGGCATCTAGTGCGGCTGGCACTACGTGCTGGGTGGAGGTGAAAGACACTGGTGGTCCCTTCGATGCAATTCGTACTTGTGGTTCGGCACCGAACGCTGATGTCGTTATGGCTAATCCGGTGGTCTGCTGTTGCCAGAGAACCGCCAAGAAAAGCTGTGTGCAAGATCGAGTATGAACCTATATTGTCTTAAGCAAAAGTGAACAAAACCGAAGATGTTCGTTCGGTTTTGCCGAAGTGTCTAGACTCCGAGAGTCCCCACTAGCTGAATGGCGGGAAAACCGTGCTTGAACTGAGAAGATTGCGCTTGCTTCGCGAATTGCATATCCGCGGAACCATTGCCGAGGTGGCCGATGCACTGAGCTACTCCCCCTCCTCCGTATCGCAGCAACTGAGCCAGCTGGAATCCGAAACCGGAGTGGAGCTGCTGCGGCGCACCGGGCGCACCCTCAAGCTCACCCCTCAGGCCCAGATCCTGGTGGCCCATACCGAAGAACTGCTCGATTCCATGGAACGCGCCGAAGCGGATTTGTCCGCGGCCATGTCCACCGTCTCTGGAACCGTCCGACTAGCGGTTTTCCAGACGGCCATGCTCCGCCTCATGCCACCGGTACTGCGCGAACTGCGCACCAAGCACCCCAACCTGCGGGTGGAAATGAGCCAGCAGGAACCGGCGGACGCGTTGAATGAAACCAGCAGCCGAAGTTTCGATTTGGTGGTCGCGGAGCAGTACTCGGGGCATTCCGCGCCGCACTACGACAACCTCGATCGGCGTGTTCTGACTCACGATCCGATCCGCCTGGCCTTGCCGGCACGAGGTGCGGCCGGGAACGCCGAATTCGACCGGGTACACACCCTGGAGCATGCCAACTCCCTGCCCTGGGTGGTGGAACCGGCGGGTGCCGCCAGCCGGCACTGGGCTTTGCAGGCTTGCCGGCTTGCGGGGTTCGAGCCAGACCTGCGCTACGAAACCGCTGATTTGCAGGCTCACGTGCAGTTAGTCGCCTCAGGCAACGCTGTGGCGATGCTCCCCGAGCTGGTCCTGCGCGACCAGCGCAGCAGCCTGCGCACGGTGGATCTTCCCGGCTCTCCCGAGCGCACCATCTTCACCGCCATGCGGCATTCCTCCACCCAATCCCCGGCCATCCGCGCGGTGCGGAAATCGCTGCACGCGCAGCCCGGAATGAGTGATGCAAGCAACTCCGCGATTTTGGCTACCCCTGCAGACTTCGATACGGTCGACTAGATAACAGAATGATCACAGACCAAATGGCACCCGGCGACAAACCGGAGAATTAGTGCCATAGTGGTGACTCGCACCACAGAAATCCGCGCCTATGGCGGCTGAGAAAAGCCCCAGGCACAAACGGTAATGAGGAAAAATGTCCGACCAGACTTTCCAGATGATTGCGATCGCAATTTACATGGCCGCCATGCTTGGCATCGGCTATATTGCATATCGCCGCACCAACAACATTGACGATTACATGCTGGCCGACCGCGGCCTGAAGCCGTGGGTCGCAGCCCTTTCCGCAGGCGCATCCGACATGTCCGGCTGGCTGCTCATGGGCCTGCCCGGCGCCATCTACCTCGGTGGCTTGCACGAAGCATGGATCGGCATCGGTCTGCTCATCGGCGCGTGGCTGAACTGGAAGTTCGTCGCCCCGCGGCTGCGTTCCTACACCGCGATCTCGCAGAACGCCATCACCATCCCGAGCTTCTTCGAAAAGCGCCTGAAGGACAACAGCCACCTGCTGCGCATCGGCGCATCGGTGATCATCCTGGTGTTCTTCACCTTCTACGTATCCTCGGGAATGGTGGCTGCAGGCAAGTTCTTCGAGGCTTCCTTCGGCTGGCAGTACCTTGCGGGCATGTTCTTCGTGGCAGGAATCACCTTGCTCTACACCCTGTTCGGCGGCTTCCTCGGAGCATCCTTGACCGATATGGTCCAGGGCGTGCTGATGTTCGCCGCACTGATTGCCGTGCCAATTGTGGCAGTCATCCAGATCGGCAGCATCGGGGACATCACCTCGAAGGTCACCGAAGTCAATCCCGAAGCGTTCAACCTGTTCTCCTCCTTCAGCGACAACAGCGCGATCCTGGCCGCCGTGGCCATCTTCTCCACCGCAGCGTGGGGCCTGGGCTACTTCGGCCAGCCGCACATCATCGTGCGCTTCATGGCGCTGCGCACCCCGGGCGAAGCGAAGACCGCACGGCGCATCGGCATTGGCTGGATGTTCCTGACCACCCTGGGCGCCATCGCCACCGCGTTCATCGGCGTCGCGTACTTCGCCGATCAGCCGCTGGACAAGGCCAGCAGCGAAACTGTCTTCCTGCTGCTGAGCCAGATCTTCTTCCACCCGCTGATCGCCGGACTGGTGCTCGCCGCTGTGCTGGCGGCCATCATGTCCACCATGTCCTCGCAGCTGATCGTCTGCTCCTCGGCACTGGTGGAGGACCTGTACAACATCACCGGCCGCAAGGCTTCGCCCAAGGCCCTGGTCATGCTGGGCCGCTCCGGCGTACTGCTGGTGGCCGTCGTCGCCGCCCTGCTGGCGCTGAACCCGAACTCCTCCATCCTTGAGCTGGTCTCCTTCGCGTGGGCGGGCTTCGGTGCCGCCTTCGGCCCGGTTGTCCTGCTGGCCCTGTACTGGCGCAAGCTGACCGCCGTGGGCGGTTTCGCCGGCATGGTCACCGGCGCCGTCGTGGTGTTTATCTGGGGCAACGTGGACGTGCTGGCCTCGGCCATGTACGAGATCGTCCCGGGCTTCCTCGCCGCACTGGTTGTCGCATGGCTGGTTTCCCGGGCAACCTACCGCCCGAACCCGACCATCGATGGCGAGTTCACCGAAATGGAACAGGAAGTCGGCGCCAAGGTTACTGCCTAGCCAACGCCCCGATCCGAAGCTCCCTTGGTCCGCATGGACCAAGGGAGCTTTTCCCGTTCCAGGACCCTGGTGTAACAGTTCAGGCAGGCTTCGATGTCTATCCTGCCGAAGTGCACCGGGCACAGTAGCCTAGAGCTATGCCCGAGAAACCGAGCTGGAAGGAACTATTCCAAGATGAGCACCACGAGTAAATTCACGCACTGGCAGCGCACCGAGTCGCAGTTCCTGGCCGCTGGCCCGCAGGCCGTCTACTCGATCGTGGGCAACCTGTCGCAGACCGGCCAGTGGATGAAGAGCTTCGACGGCTTCATCGTGCATGACGACCAGCGCGGCGTGGGCACCAAGGTGGATCTGTTGCCGCCGGGCAAGTTCTTCGGCCCGTTGCACCGCAGCACCGCGCCTTCGGGCTCCATCACCCGGCGCAACCAGGACACCCTCATGGTGGAGTTCACCCAACCGCAGCCGGCCGGTGAAATGGTCTTGCGCTGGCAGGTAGAGCCCCATGAGCACGGATCCGTACTGCACTTCACCGCTGAGCTCAACGGCCCGGGCACCACCGCTTTCAAATTCACCGTGGCCAACGCCCTGTGCAAGGACTTCGCCATCGCGGCGGCCCGCCTGTACCGGATCATCGCCCCGGGTGCGCACCGCAAGCGCGATGCCCATGTGGTGATCTCCGGCGGTCGCGGATTCCTTGGCCGCAACCTCGTCGCCGATCTGGTCTGCCGCGGCATTTCCGTATCGGTGCTGACCCGCAACCCGGAAAATGATTTCCCTGCCGAGCAGTACAGCTGGGATGGCGTGCACCAGGGGCCCTGGGCCCGCGCGCTGTCCAGCAAGAATCCGGTGCACCTGGTCAATCTGGCTGGCGAGCGCGTCGATAAGCGCAACACCCCGGAGAACATCGCAGCGCTCACCGACTCGCGCGTGGCCTCCACCAAGACCCTGGCCGAAGCCGCAGCCTCGGCGCCCCAGCTGGCCACCTGGATCCAGGCCAGCACCACCGCCATCTTCGGTGACGCCGGCGAGGAAGAGCTGACCGAGTCCAGCCCCGTTCCCAGCGACCAGCGCGCCCTGCCGGAAATGACCGGGGTCGCTTCGGCATGGGAGCAGGCCTTCGCCGAGGCCGCGGTCAACGCCGAGCAGCGCTATCTCTTGCGCACCTCGCTGGTGATGCACCCCGACGCTCCCCTGCTTGGCCCGCTGAACCTGCTGGTGAATACCGGCATGGGCGGTCCGCTGGGAGACGGCAAGCAGTGGTTCAGCTGGATCGGGCTGGAAGACTGGCTGCGCTTGATCCGCTGCCTGCTCGGCTTCGAAGAGCCTTCCATCCCTGCCGGCCTGGTGCATGCCGCCAGCCCGAAACCGCTGCGCAATGCCGAGGTCATGGCCGCCTTGCGATCCATCGCTGGGCTGCCTGGCCTGCCCACCGGGTCGGTGCTGCCCAAGATCGGCGCCGCGGTCATGGGATCCAATGCCCGGGTCGCGTTGACCGGCCGCAAGGTCACCAGCGAAGTCTTGCAGCAGGCCGGATTCGAATTCCAGCAGCTGGATTTCGCATCGACGGTGTCTGGCTAGCAGCCGCCAGTTACCGCAATAAGGAGTAACCTTTACCTAGCTTTGAGCCCGAACCTGCCGTTGCATGCCAAGTCACAGGCCGCATCGGCGGGGGCGGGCTCAATGTTCACCACGCGTTAAGCAGAACGTGTGCCGGTGCTTACGATGAGCGCTGAGCATGAAACTGTCACGCATTGTGCCGTGCAACCGCCCTTCTTCGGACAGTTTCAAAGGACATCTCCACATCATGGCCAACATTCTTGAAGCCCACGCCCCGGCTTCTCGCCACCGCATACCCAAACCCAGCGATCTGGACAAGCTGCGCCACAAGGCGCGCGTTGTTACCGATCAGCTCAGCGCCAACGTCGCCGTCGACGCGGCCTACAACGAGTCCGAACCCGAGAATCTCCCGGCCAAGGTCCTGCGCATGGACCGCAAGCTGAAGAACATGAGCGAAGTTCGCCATTTCTTCCGCACCAATACCACTCCGATCTTCTTCCTCGGCGCCACCCCGGTCAATCTGCTGGGCCTTGACCGATGGGTCCGCAAATTCAGCTACATCACCTACTACGACGGCTGGGACGGCCACCACCCGCGGGTCTTCACCCCCGCCGAGAAGCCCTATGTCGATTTCCAGAGCGCCGAAGAGATCAACAACTGGCTGCTGGAGAACTCCGAGGTCCGCGAATACATCGATTCCCAGTGCACCCCGGGCGGTCCCCGGCCGAAGATCGCGATGGTCTTCTTCGACGAGGAAACCGAATCAATCTGCGAGGAACTGGGCTACGACCTGATCCTGCCCTCGGCCGCCTTGCGCACCGAACTGGACTCGAAGATCGTTACCACCAAGCTGGGCAATGCCGCCGGCGCACCATCGGTGCCCAACGTGCTGGGCACCGCCGATAACTACGACGAGCTCATGGAACTGGCCGGGGAAGCCGGCCTGGGCAAGGACCTGGTGGTCCAGACCCCCTACGGGGATTCGGGCAAGACGACCTTCTTCATCGACTCGAAGGCGCAGTTCAAGGCGCATGCCAAGAACATCATCGGCGAACAGCTCAAGATCATGAAGCGCATCAACAACCAGCCGGTAGCCGTTGAGGCAGTGCTGACCGAATGCGGCACGGTGGTGGGGCCGATCCTGACCGAACTGGCCGGCTACAAGGAACTGACTCCGTACAAGGGCGGCTGGTGCGGCAATGAGATGCACCCGGATGTGGTCACCGACTCGCAGCGTTCGCGCGCCATCGATCTGGTCCGCAAGGTGGGCAACGGTCTGAAGGACACCGGCTACCGCGGCTTCTTCGAGGTGGACGTGCTGGTGGACACCGACACCGACGAGGTGTACCTGGGCGAACTGAACCCGCGCATCTCCGGGGCCAGCGCCATCACCAACGTCACCGCCGGAGCCTATGCCGACGTGCCGCTGTTCCTCTTCCACCTGCTTGAATTCCTTGATGTGGAATTCGAGCTGGACGTTGACGAGATCAATGCTCGCTGGGAAGAGATGAGCGGGGCTGATGTCTGGAGCCACATGATCATCAAGGAAACCGATGACATCCTGCAGTACATCACCCATGCCCCACGCACCGGAAACTATTACCTCGACTCGCGCGGCAAGCTGCAATTTTCCCGTTCCGCATTGGACTGGCACCAGCTGCAGACCCACAAGGAAGCATTCTTCCTGCGCATCTACGGCGTAGAGGATTACCGATGGAAGGGAGCCGATCTTGGGGTCCTGGTCACCAAGGCCAAGCTGCAGTACGAAGGCAAGAAGAAAACCAAGCTCAGCATCGATGCCAAGCACTTCATCTCCTGCATCCGATCCCAATACAAGGGAATTGACGTTCCGCCATCAGAGCATGGCAACTGAAGCGACTGATGCCGCCGGGCACATGGCGGCCAACTTGGCAGGTCCTCCCAGCAAGGCGCTGAACATCGCCACCTGGCAGTACCCGCAGAATATCAAGCGCTCATTCCAGAACATCGCCAGGATCCATCCCACCGTGAAGGTTTCGCGCGGCGATGGCCCGATCGTCAGGCTGCACCTGGCCGAGGAGAAGCTGGGCAAACTGGAAGTGGCCAAGGCGAGCATTACCGACCCGGCGCTGACCGTGCGCGGGGTAATGCACGCGACCAATACCGACGCCGTGCTGGTCATGCACAATGGACGGATCCTCTGGGAGAAGTACTACAACACCATGACGTCGCTGACCGATCATCTGCTGATGTCGGTCAGCAAGACCCTGGTGGGTTCCCTGGCCGGGGCGCTGGTGGACGCCGGAATGCTTGATGCCGAGCAGGCGGTAGCCACCTACGTGCCGGCGTTGGAACGCAGCGGCTATGCCGGCGCCCGGGTGCGCGACCTGCTGGATATGCGCTCCGGGATCAAATTCTCCGAAGAGTATCTGGATCCCAATGCCGAGGTGCGCCAGCTGGAGGAGGCCATCGGCTGGGCCCCGTCGCGTGGCGGCGTCGGGCCTATCGGGATGTACGAGTTCTTGCTGACCCTGCAGGCCAAGGGACCGCACGGCGGGGTCTTCGAATACCGTTCCTGCGAGACCGACGCCCTGGGCTGGGTGCTGGAAGCCGCCGGCGGCGCCCCGCTGCAGGAACTGCTTTCGGACTATGTCTGGTCCAAGCTCGGTGCCCAGCAGGATCTGGTGATGGGCGTTGACCAATTCGGCACCGGAATGTTCGACGGCGGATTCAACGCCTGCCTGCGCGATTTGGCGCGTTTCGGCCATCTCTATGTCAATGGCGGGCGTGCGCTGACCGGCAAGCAGGTTCTCTCCGAGGCATGGATCGCCGACACCTTCGCCACCGATCCCGCGCTGGTCCAGGCGTTCGCCCAGTCCCCGGGCGACAACATGATGCCCGGCGGGCACTACCGGAACCAGATCTGGTTCCCGAACCCTGCCACCGGGGCCGCGGTGGCCCTGGGCATCCATGGCCAGATGATCTATATGGATCCGGCGACCAAGCTGGTCGCGGTCAAGCTTTCCAGCTGGCCGCTGCCGCAGGATGCTTCCAAGCTGTTCCCGACCATTCGTGCGTTCGAGGCGATCTCGGCGCATCTGGCCGGACGGAAAATACAGCCTTAGGGCTGCTTACGATTCAGGCCCTGATTTGCGCATTCGGTGCGCGAATCAGGGCCTTTCGGGTCGTGACGGCAACTGTTCCTGCGTGCAGCGTTCTTCGCCGCGGAAGCCGGAACCCACCCGGGGATGCCGGGTGGGTTCGCAAGCTGCGTTCAAGGCAAGCCGCTCAACCCGTTCAGGGCTGCTGCGCCGCGATCTGTTCCAGGGCTTCGCAGGTGAACACCTGGTAGCCCAGATCCTGGTGGTAACCGTGGATTTCGCGGGTGTCCAATCGGTCCATGTAATCCAGAATGCACAGGGTAATGACCTGGCCGGGGACCAGCACCGGGAATCCCGGCGGGTACGGGGTGACGAATACCGCCGACACCACGCGTTCTCCGTTCACCAGCTGGGTGCGGATCTGCGCGGAGGACAGGAAATGCGTCGCCGGGTCCTGGTAGGTCAGGTAGTAGGCCGAGCGCATGTCCCCGCTTCCACCGCCTCCTGCGAATTCAGGAGCGAAGGCACTGAAGTCCGGCAACGGAATCTGTTCGGCCGCAGGCTTCTTGCCCAGCGCCAGCACTCTCCCATCCAGGCGGCGTTTGCGGTCCAGTTCCTCCGCGATCTTCACCAGCACCTCGATCAGGTGCGCCACGGCCGAACGGGTGGTGCCGATATTGGTCATCAGCAGCACCGAGGTGCGGCTGGTCTTGTTGACCTGGATCGAATGCCCATCCATCAGGTACTCGTGCTTGAATGTGTCCCCGTCCACGCCCGTGCGGCTGATGTCCAAGGTCAGGCGTGAGGGGTCCACCACGAACTCGTCTTCTGCCCAGGCTTCGTCCCAGGCTGCCAGGCCGTCGCGCACCGGGTTCTGCGTGGTGGACCGGCGGTACTTCTGCGGGATCAGGTCCGTCGAGTGCAGGATCTTGAAATACTTGCCCAGCAGCTCGTTGCGCGCCATGGCCCGCGAAATCGACTGCGCCAAATCGACCTGGCGCTGCACCAGCGCGTAGCCTTCCAGCTCGGCCTGGCGGCGGCCGATATCCAGCGAAGCGAGGATCTGGTAGTTCGGCGAGGTGGAGGTGTGGGTCATGTAGGCCTCGCGGAAGGCGTTGAGGTTGCGCACCGCGAAGTCCTGGTCGTAGATGTGGATCATCGAGCCCTGGCGCAACGAGGTCAGGGTCTTATGCGTGGACTGGGTGGAGTACACCCGCAAACGGACCTGCTCCGGATCCGGAATCAACCGGGTGTCCAGCCAGGCCTGGTCATTCTCCGGGTGCTCCACGGTGCCCGGTGATGGAAGGGCCGCACGCTGCGCGGCGTAGCGCTGGTGGTAATCCGCGGTCTGCAGCTGCTTTTCGAGCACGGCCGCCACGGTCATGGCGGTGCGCTGGCGGTACACCGGGTGGAATCCTGCGAAGGCGAACCAGGCCTCGTCCCAGAGGAACACCAAATCCGGCTTGATGGCCAGGCATTCTTCCATCACCCGGCGCGGGTCGTAGATGATCCCGTCGAAGGTGCAGTTGGTCAAGGTCAGCATCTTGACCTTGTGCAGCAGGCCCTCGCGGCGCAGTTGCAGCAGCCGTCCCTTGATCTCCTCCAGCGGCACCGCCCCGTACATCGAATGCTCGTTGAGCGGGTAGGCCTCCAGGTAGCTGACGTTCGCCCCGGCGAGTACCAGCGAGTAGTGGTGGGACTTGTGGCAGTTGCGGTCCACCAGCACGATGTCCCCCGGAGCGAGAATCGACTGGTGCACGATCTTGTTGGCGGTCGACGTGCCATTGGTGACGAAGTAGGTGCGGTGGCTGCCAAAAGCCCGGGCCGCCAGCTCGTGGGCCTTCTTGATGGAACTTTGCGGGTCCAGGAGGGAATCGAGCCCGCCGGAGGTGGCCGAGGTTTCGGCCAGCAGCAGGTTCTTGCCATAGAAGTCCACCAGGTCCCTGGCCCATGGGGAGTTCTGCACCGAACCTGCGCGGGAGATCGGCATGGCGTGGAAGACCCCGCCAGGCCGCTTGGCGTACTTCTGCAGCGCGTTGAAGAACGGGGTCTGGTAGCGTTCGAGCACTTCCGAGACAATCGACAGGTGCAGATCCATCCGGTCATTGCGCGAGAAGATCCGGCGGAAACGCCCAGTGATCTCGTGGGCAATCGATTCCAGGGCGACCCCGGCGATCAGGTACACCGGGACTTCGGGGCGCAGTTCATCGAGGATGTTTTCCAGATCCAGCAGGCCCTGGATCTGCCTAGTGGATTGGAAATAGCCTTCCATCCGCCGGGCAATGAAATTCTTGAGCGTCGAGGAAAGCCGGCGGCGCGTGCGCACATCAAAGCGGGCGGTGAGCACGACGGACTGGATGCCGGGATTGATCAGGATCGCGGCCAAGGCATCTTCCACGCTGGGCACCACCACGAAGTTGTAGTGGAACGGATCGGTGCGCTGGCGCTGTTCGGCGATTTCTTCCTTGAAAAGCTCAATCTCCTCCGCCGGGCCATTATCCACCAGCAGGATTTCCACCATCGGTGCCTGCACCCTGGCGTTGCCAGGTGCACCGTTACCCAGCTGGGATGGATCCTGTTCCGCCTCGTCATGGCCTTCAAGGTCAATGTACTGGGTCAGCGTCCTGAAGGTCTGGTTCGCTTGGTAGACCAGCTTCATGGCATCTTCGTACTGCCCGCCGGACATGAGCCGGGAAACCTCGTTGAAATATTCGATGCCGGGATTCGCCCAGTACGGTTCTATGGCTGCCAGCAGCCCCAGCAACCGGCCGGCCTCCAGTTCGTGCTCCGTGCGGCGGTCTTCCTCCTGGTATTCAGAAGAGATCTCGCTGAGCACATAGCCCAAGTGCTCCCACGCGTCCTTGCGTTTGCGCCACGCGCTTTCAGGCGTAGCCGTTCCCTGGTTCGTCCCGTAGGTCAACCTCTTGCTCACGGTTGCCGGTATTCCTTTCACCCCTGCAGCGTTAACTGGTTGTTAACAGCGCGAGCGAAGCCATGCCGCCCGGTATCGTGAGACTATGCCACTTCCGAAGCGGTTCCGAACCGTTGAGACGATATTACGCATTATTATCGCCTTTCGGGGAAGTGTTCACCTTGCGTTTACCGCCGCTGGCCCCCTTCGGCTGCGGGAGCGAAAAACCGGTGAATTGTTGCTGAACACCTTATCCGCCGGCCTGTTCAGGCGCCGGCCAGCTGACCGCCGCGTTTGCGGGCACCGAGCACCATCGAGGTGCGCAGCTGGACCATTTCGCCCCATTTCGTCTTGGCAATGAATTCGTAGAGATCCCGCTGGGTTGGCACCGTGACGTCCACGAGCAATTGGGCATCGCCAGCCACCGCGGCAACATACCTCACCTGCGGCAGGCTGGTGAGCAGGGTCCCCAACGCATCCACATGGGCCGGGGAGACCTGGACCCAGAGCAGCGCTTCGACCTTGAATCCCATCAGCGCGGGATCAACCAGCGCACGAATGGAGATGTGCTCGCCGCGCAGCAACCAATCCAGCCGGCGGGAGACCGAGGTTTCGCTCAGGCGCACTTGGCGCGAGATAGTTTCGATGCTTGCCCTGCCGTCCTTGCGCAGCACGTCGATGATGAGGTGATCGCTGTCCCCCAGCTCTCCGACGGGGTTCCACGTGGTCAGTTCCCCTCCGGTGCTGGGGGCCAAAGCCGTTTCCTGCGCATTGCTCAGTGCCCCGCCGCGCCATGCGCGAATGGTCTTGAAGTATTTCAGGATCGGGTAGATCTGGATATTGCTCAGGCCCGGGGTGGCCGGAAGCTGCAACGTCAGGATGTCCTGCAACCCGCCGTCGTAGTGCAGTTCGCTGACGACGTCGCTTTCACCGGTGACCATATAGGTGAAGCTGGTGTCGGTTCGCGCGGACAGCGCTTGGCTGGCTACCGGGATCGTTCCGGGCGCGCAGCTCACCGAGGCAATCACGGCGCCGGCGCGATGGGCAATAGCCGCGATCTTCACCTTCCCCTGCTCGAGCAGGGCTGAACCGTAGCGGGCAACGGTACGTTCCGGTTCGCCAATCACCCGGGCGATCTTGCGCCAAGTCGCGCGGCCGTCGACCTGCAAGGCGACGATGATTTGCCGTTCCAGGTCGCTGAGGATGCTTAAATCGGACATGATTCCTGCTTTCAGGCCACAACCGCCGCATGGCGCCGGTACCACTGCAATTCATATGGAAAAAGTTCAGATTATTTCGTCTAAATTCCCAAGTTCCACTCGTGCAATTGGGGTGTTTTGGAGGATTTGGCCAGATTTATGGCTAATCAATTCATATCTTGCCAGAAACATTCTAATCCCGGATCGTTGGTACTCGATAGAGATCCAGCTCACATCCACTGTTTCCAACCCAAGGAGCACTCATGAATCCGCAACTCGTCATGGCAGCAGGTGATCCCGGATCAACCGACATCTGGGCTCTGGCCAACTCGCCGGTCCTCTGGCTTTGCGCGCTGGGTGTCTTCGCTGTCATCTTCGTGCAGTGCATCTTGTATTCGCGGGCGGCGAAGAAGGCAGCTCCGCATGTGGACATGCCGCTCAACGAAGTCAAGGAATCCTTCCGTGCCGGCATGGTCGCGTCCATCGGCCCGTCCCTGGCGGTGGTCCTGGTAGCTATCGCACTGCTGGCCCTTTTCGGCACACCCGCGGTCCTGGTACGCATCGGCCTGATCGGCTCCGCCGCGGCTGAAACCGGTTCTGCGAGTATCGCGGCCAGCACCATGGGCGCGTCCCTCGGTGGCGGCAGCTACACCCAGCAGGTCTTCGGAGTCGCCTTCTTGGCCATGAGCCTGTCCGGCGCCATGTGGATGATCTGCACGCTGATCATGACCCCGCTGCTGAAAAAGGGCGGCGCGTCCATGTCCAAGCGCAACCCGGCAATCATGGCGCTGATCCCCACCGCGGCCCTGCTCGGCGCGTTCTCCGCACTGACCATTGCCGAACTGCCGAAATCCAGCATCCACGCAATTCTGGTGGGAATCTCCGCAGCCTGCATGGGCTTGTGCTTGTACCTGGCCAAGGTGCTGAACATCAAATGGCTCAAGGAATGGGCCTTGGGCATTTCCATCGTCGTTTCCATCGTCGCCGCCTACTTCCTGCACACCGCCTAAGGACCAATCATGACTACGACACCCCAATTGACCGGCGCCGACGCATCAATGGCGCGATTCGAGAAGCAGACGTCGCGCTACGGCTCGATCACCATGCTCATCGGACTGGTGCTCTCGCTGATCGGCCCGATCTACATCGCCTTCTTCAGCGGCCTGCAGATCACCCCGTCCATGATTTGGGTCGCCTTCCTCGCCGTGGGTGCAACCTTCGGCGTGCTGTGGATCGTCGAACCGCTGACCTACTTCCCCATCCTCGGTTCGGCAGCCATGTACCAGGCGTTCATGATCGGCAACATCTCCAATAAGCTGCTTCCGGCGGCGATCGTGGCCCAGTCCACCATTGGCGCCAAGCCCGGATCCAAGCGCGGCGACCTGGCCGCGGTCATGGCCATCTGCGGTGCAGCAACCGTCCACCTGACCAGCTTGCTGCTGTTCGTCGGCCTGCTGGGCACCTGGCTGGTTTCCTTGATCCCCCTCGAAGTCATCGAGGTGGCCCGCCTGTACATCCTGCCTTCGCTGATGGGTGCCGTGCTGGTCCAGAGCATCGTGGCAATGAAGTCGCTGCGCCCCACCATCATCGCCTTGGCGTTGGCCCTGGCCATGAACTTCGTGGTCGTTCCGGCGGCACCAGCGGTGGGCATGTTCGCCACCGCCATCGTGGTCATCAGCTCCATCGTCTTCTCCTGGGTCCTGCGCGACCGCAAGAAAATCTACACCGCAGAAAGCTAGAGGATCATTCCATGCTGAACACCTTCGGGCTCACCGAAACCGAAACCCAAACCCTGCACGAGGACTACCTGCACCTGCACCGCACCCCGGAGCTGTCCATGCAGGAGCACAACACCGCAGCGTTCATCGAGTCCAGGCTCGAAGACCTGGGCATCGAGCACTTCCGCTGCGGCGGCACCGGTGTGGTGGGCATCCTGCGCAACGGCGAGGGGCCAGTGGTGGCCTTCCGCGCCGACAGCGACGGATTGCCCATCGCCGAGGACACCAAGGTGGACTACGCCTCCACCGCCAGGGGCTTGCTGGCTGATGGCACCGATGTGCCGGTGATGCACGGCTGCGGCCATGACACCCACGTGGCCAGCGCCCTGGGCGCGGCCCGCGTGCTGGCCCGCAGCACCGGCCAGTGGGCCGGCACCGTGGTGTTCATCTTCCAGCCCGGCGAGGAAACCAGCGCCGGCGCCGCCGCCATGCTTGCCGATGGCCTGTGGGAGCGGGCTCCGCGGCCATTAGCAGTCCTCGGCCAGCATGTCTTCCCCTTCCCCACCGGAATCATCCACATCACCCCGGAATCGGCGATGGCGATGGCCAACTCGCTGGAGGTTACCCTCTACGGCAAGCAGGCCCATGGTTCCCAGCCGCAGGATTCCATCGACCCGATTGTCCTGGGAGCCAATATCATCACCCGGCTGCAGACCATCACCTCGCGCGAAGTGCATCCGCTGGATTCCGCCGTGGTCACCTGCGGCTCATTCCATGCAGGCCTGAAGGAAAACATCATCCCGGACACTGCGGTGCTCACGCTGAACATCCGCACGCTCACCGAACCGGTCCGCGAGAAGGTGCTGGATGCGGTCACCCGCATCATCGATGCCGAGGCGCAGGCCTCGGGAGCTCCGCAGCCGAAGATCGAGCAGCTCTACACCTTCCCGCGGCTGTACAACGACCCGGAGCAGACCGGCAACGTCGTGGGCGCACTGCGCGGGGAATTCGGGCAGGAGCAGGTCCGCCTGGTGCCGCCGCTCATGGGGTCCGAGGACTTCGGCGCCCTGGGCGATGCCATCGGCGTGCCGAACGTGTTCTGGATGTTCGGCGGTGCCGACCCGCAGGATCCAGCACCGGCTGGCAACCACTCCCCGTTCTTCCTGCCCGAATACCGTGGAGCATTGGATTCGGGGGTACGTGCCGCCCTGGCGGGAATCCGCCACTACCTGGGCAACTAGCCAACGCGAAAAGCCGGGGTCCAAGTGAAGGAAAAACCTCCACCCGGACCCCGGCTCGTGCAGTTCCCCCCGAACGCTAGCCCTGGGCTTGCGATCGAAAACCCCGCAACCGATCAAGGCAATAAGCACCAGGACTGCGCCCATGATGGCTGTTGGCGATTCCATGGCTCGTTCCCCTTTTGCCCAATAGCACCCAGCGGGTTCACTCGATGCCCCGAGCCTAGCGGGAATCGGCCGCCGCCGACATCGGCCCCAAGAGGTATCTTGCCCGTGGCTTCAGAGCCGGGTACGCCCATCGAGGTAGGCGCCGAGCACCTGCAGCACACCGTGCTCGAGGTTGGAAGGCGCGGTGAAGTTCGCGGCTTCTGCCACCACCGGATGCGCATTGGCCATGGCGAAGGAGTAGGTGGCGGCCTTGATCATTTCCAGGTCATTGGGGTAGTCGCCGAAAACTGCCGTTTCATCCGCGCTGATTCCCAGCTTGTCCTGCAACGCTGCCAGGGCCAGTCCCTTGTGCACGCCGTGGTTCATGGCATCCACCCAGTGGCTGCCGGAGATCACCACCTGCAGCGGCACCTGCAGCGCTGCCGCCATTGCCTGCACGGCGCCGGTGCCGACGTTGACGGCCATCTTGATGATCTCGTCCTCGACCTGGGCCAGGTCGTCAACCACCTGCACGGCGCGGTAGTACGGGGCCACGGCGTTGGCAAACCGTTCATCGGCGCGCTCCACATAGGCGGTGCGGCGTCCGCACAGCACCAATCCGGCGTCCAGCGCGGCTTGCCCGCGCACGGCCTGGATCACGGCGGCTACCGATGGCGGATCGATGATGTTGGAGTAGATCTCATTCTCGCCGTGCATCACGACGGTCCCGTTCTCGGCAATGATCGCGATCTCCCCCAAGGGGGCGAACTGCTCGCGCAGGGTCGCGAACTGGCGCCCGGAAGCCGGCACGAACTTGATGCCGCGGGCCTGGAGCTTGTCGATCACAGCCCACGATGCCTCGGGGATCTTGCCTTCGCCGTCCAGGAAAGTGCCGTCCATGTCAACGGCGACGAGCTTGATCTGGGCCTTCGGGTCAATCGTATGCATAGGTTCCTAGTTGCCGGGTTTCAGCGCGCGATGCGCAGCGCCCAGTACCCCGGCGGCGTTGTTGAATTGGGCAGGCACGATCCTGGCTCGCAGTTCCAGCTGCGGCAGGAACTTTTCGTGGTCTTCGGAGATCGCTCCGCCGATGATGATCAAATCCGGGCTGCACAGGAATTCCACGTGGGACAGGTAGCGTTGCAGGCGGGCGATGTACTGCTCCCAGCTGAGGTTTTCCTCGTGCATGACTCGCGCGGCGGCCTTGCTCTCGGCATTGAATCCGTCGATTTCGAGGTGGCCGAATTCGACATTCGGGAACAGCACGCCGTCGCGGAAGAAGGCCGAGCCGATGCCCGTGCCCAGGGTCAGCAGCAAGGTGCTGCCCTTGACCGGCTTGCCCTGCTCGGCTCCGGCACCCGCGTAGACCTCGGCCACGCCGGCGGCATCCGCATCGTTGAGCACAAAGACGTCACGGCCCAGGATCGCGCTGAAGGTAGCGGTGACGTCCAAGCCGATCCAGGCCTTGTCGATATTGGCCGCCGAGTGCACGACCCCGTCGATGACGATGCCAGGCACGGTGACGCCAGCGGGGATTCCTGCCAGCTCGTCGCCGGTGAGCTCCTGCAGGTCGGCAACGATGCCCGCCATCACCTGGGCGACAGCATCCGGATGCGCGCCCTCAGGCGTAGCTGCCTTGCTGAAGGTGCTCTCAACAAGCTTGCCGTCGGTTCCAACCAATCCGTACTTGATCGACGAGCCGCCCAGATCAAGGCCGATGGCAGCGAACTGGGACGTGGATGCCGATGCGTCAGATGGTGCCATCAGTGGTCTCCCCGGTGAAGCAAATAAAATTTTAAGGACTCTTTACAATATATAGCTTGGGTCACTTTGGTCAACGTACCCGGTAGTTTTCCCATAAGTTGGCCAAGGCCAGCTCCCGGGCGCCGGCCAAAGCGCCGCGTGCCGCGGCCTCCGTTCCCAAGGTGGAAAGCTGAACATGAACCGGTTTGGGCAGCAAGCTGTTCAGTTCGCTTTCCAGCGCCGCGCACAATTGAGGCGTGAGCCCCGGGCCGATGGCCACCACTCGCTGCGGATCGACGAAGCCGATCAGGTTGGCCAGGACACGGCCGAACGGGGACAGGAAGGCTGGCCAGTTCCGTTCATCGGCCAGTTTTTCCCAGAGCACGCGGGTCTGGAACATCCCGGCCTCGCCGAGCGCATCGCGCAGGTTCGCGGTGCCTACCAGCTGGGTCTCCAGCTCGCCGGCGGTGCCGTGCTTGCCGCGGTGCAGCGCACCGTCGATGACCAGGCCTGCGCCCAGGCCGGAACCGATGTAGATCATCATCAAGGAACCGGCCAGCTCCCCGGCTTCGGCCAGGGCCATCCAATTCACGTCGTTATCCAGCAGCACCGGAACCCCGCCGGCGAACTGGCCGGCAAGGTTGGCCCCGGAGGAAGGGAAAATCGGGGTGGCCAGGACTCGCAGCCCGCCATCGCGCTGCACCGGGGCTGACTGGCTCACGGCCCCGGCCAGCAATGGGGAGCCGAGCTCAGCGGCCACGCGGGAGATCTCGCGGGCTCCCATTTGCTCTACCTGCGCGGCGGTGGTTTGCGCCGTCAGCGGGTAGAAGCGGTCCACCAGCGTCTTTCCGGCCAAGTCGGTGGCGCGGACCTGCAGGAATTCTGCCTGCAGGCACAGTGCCAGCAGGTGGCCGAAGCCGCTGTCCAGCGCATAGTGCTCGGGAACGCGGCCGCGCTTGGGCTCGTTGTCCCGCTCGATGGACGAGGCCAGGCCGTTCTCCTGCAGGCGCGAGATCGCCTGTGATGCGGTGGGCTTGGAGATCCCCAGATCCGCAGCGATCTGGGTACGGGTCGCCGGGGCTTGGCAAAGGTAATCGAATACCCGGATGTCAGTCAGCGTTGCCAGGGCACGGGGCCCCGCAGTGGAATCAGTCACCCACCAATCCTACTGGCCTTCTGCCCTGATTTCAGGGCAGCAGAACTTGGCGCACCGACCGTCCCTCGGCTAGTGCATCCAGGGCGTCGTTGACCTCGGCCAGCGGCCTGGTTTCCACGAGTTTCTCCACAGGGAGCTTGCCGGAGCGCCAGAGCTGCTCGTAGTAGGGAATGTCCTTCTTGGGCAGGGCAGAACCCATGTAGCTGCCGATGATCGTGCGCGCACCTGCGGTCAGGCCCAGGGGCTCGATGCTGCTCATCGCGCCCGGAGCCGGAAGCCCCACGGTCACCAGGGTTCCGCCCACGCCGGTGGCCTGCAAGGCGGTTTCGAAGGCACGCGGATGCCCCGCGGCCTCGATCACGATTTCGGCGGTGCGCTGCCCCAGGGCCTGCGGCGTGCAGGCTTCATCGGCGCCCAAGGCCAGCGCGGTGGCCAGCTTGTCCTCATTGGCGTCAACGGCCAGGATACTGCCGGTGCTCCTTTGCCCCGCGGCCACCAGCAAGGCGGCCATGCCTACCCCGCCCAGGCCGACGATGGCAACATCCTGGGCGCCGGTTGCCCCGGCGGCATTGCGCAGTGCACCGCCGCCGGTGAGCACCGCGCAGCCCAGCACCGCGGCCACTTCAGCAGGAACGTCCGCGCCCACCGGGATGAGGCTGCGCGCATCCATCACCGCGTAGTCGGCAAAGGCCGAGACGCCGAGGTGGTGATGGACCGGCTGGCCGTCGAGGGCCAACCGGCGAGCGCCGGTCAGCAGGGTCCCTGCACCGTTGGACGCGGTGCCGGCGCTGCACGGCAGCTTGCCGCCCTTGGCGCAGGCTTCGCATTTCTCGCAGCGCGGCAGGAAGACCGAGATCACCTGTTGGCCGATGTCCAGATCCACCCCATCACCCGCCTGCTCGACGATGCCTGCTGACTCGTGGCCCAGCACCATCGGCAGCGGACGCGGCCGGTTCCCGTCGATCACCGACAAGTCCGAATGGCACAGTCCGGCCGCGGTGATGCGCACCAGCACTTCGCCGGGCCCGGGTTCTTCGAGCTGCAGCTGGCGCATCGCCAGCGGCCGGTGCTTGGCATAGGGCCGCTGGTTCTCCCGGCGCTCAAGCACCGCGGCATGGATCTGGCGCATGCTCAGCCCACGGTTGGCTGGTTGGCTTCGGCCGACTCCGGGTTCCACCCGCGCACGCCACCTTCTGGCAGCAGGTTCTTCACGATCAGCGAGCAGTCCTTGTCCCCCAGTCCCTGCTCGATCAGTTCGTCGAAGTGCTCGCGGGCCAAGCTGGCTGCCGGCAGCTGCACCCCGGTGCTTGCGCCCGCGTCCAGGGCCAACCCGATGTCCTTGCGGGCCAAGTCGGTGCGGAAGGTGGCCTCGAAGTTGTTGTTCGCCGCGGCGGTATCGATGATGCCCGGCACCGGGTACCAGGTCTGCTGCGCCCAGGAGCGTCCCGAGGAGACCGAGGCGATCTGCCAGAAGACTTCCGGGTCCAGGCCCAGGGCCTCGGCTAGCTGGGAGCCTTCGGCGCTGGCCATCAGGTCGATGAACAGCATCATGTTGTTGCAGATCTTGGCGGCAATGCCCATGGAGGGGCCCCCGGCAACGATGGTCTTCCCGCTCATCGGGGCGATGAATCCGGTGGCCTGCTCCATCAGTTCTGGTGCCCCGCCGAGCATGAAGGCCAGGGTTCCGGCCGCGGCTCCGGAGATGCCGCCGGAGACTGGGGCATCGACGAAGTGCAGGCCGCGCTGCGCGGAGCCCGCGTGGATGTAGCGGGAAGTCTCGATGTCCACCGTGGAGGAATCCAGCAGCAGCATGTCCTTGCTGGCGTTGGCCCAAATGCCGGCGTCACCCTCATAGACCGCGCGCACGTGCTCTCCCTTGGGCAGCATGGTGAACACGGCGTCGGCCTGGTCCATGGCTTCGGCGATCGATCCGGCTATCTGTACTCCGCCGTCGGCCGCGGCGGCGCAGGCCTGCTCGTCCAGGTCGTAGCCGCGCACGGTGTGCCCTGCGGCCACCAGATTCGCGGTCATCGGTCCGCCCATGTTGCCCAGGCCAATCCATGCGTACGTGCTCATCTGCACACCCCTCGTCCTTGAGTATTGTCCTTGTCAGGCCAGCGTAGGGTGCGCGGCGTGCCAGACTCAATGCACTTGGGCACGCCAATTGCGCAGGCCTAGTGTGCTCTAGCGCACACGAGGCATGGCAGACTGTGGACCATGGACCGTCAGATCGATTACCGCCATCTCGAATCCCTCATTGCCCTGCTGACCGTTGCGCGCCTGGGCCGCTACACCGCCGCCGCGAATGTTCTCGGGGTGAACCACTCGACGATTTCCCGTCGCATCGACGCACTGCAAAAAGCCATGGGCGGCCACCTGCTCACGCGCTCTCCCAACGGCTGGGAACTGACGGACCTGGGGCGCCGGGCCATGTCCAGCGCGGAAGCCATCGAGCAGGCCGTGGAAGCCATCGGCTCCCAGAAGGAGACCGGTGCATTGGCCGGCCATGTGCGCGTCGCCGCTCCCGACGCCTTCAGCGCCCACCTGGCGGCTCCGGCCCTGGCAAAGCTCCAGCTAAAGCATCCGCAACTGGTCTTCGAGATCGTTTCGGAAACCACCCGTGCACGGCAGACGCGGACCGGCATGGATTTGGAGATTGTCATTGGCGAACCCAGCGTCCGCAAGGCGGCCTCCACAAAACTCCTGGATTACGAGCTGCGGCTCTACGCCACGGCCGAGTACCTGGAAGCCCACGGCACCCCGGCACAGGTTGCCGATCTGGCCGGGCATAGCCTGAACTACTACATCGACACCGCGCTGACGGTGGACAAGCTCGACGAGGCCACCGGCGCCTTGCCGCCAATGCACCGCGCGATTTCCTCCACCAGCATCGCGGTGCAATATGCGGCCACCATGAACCATGCAGGCATCGGCTTGCTCCCCACTTTCCTCTCGGAGCACTACCCGAATATGGTTCCGGTGCTCCATGACCAGTTCACCTACCAGTCCGAGTACTGGCTGGTGGGACGCCAAGAAGCCTTGCGCAGCCGCGCGGTCCAGGAAACGGTGCGCGCGCTCAATGATGCAGCCACCGCCGGCGACTGGTTCATCCCGCCATTCCCGGCGTACAACTTGTCCCCCGGCTAGGCGCCGTTCACCGTGGCCCGTCCGGTTCCCAGTCCACGATGGCTTGCAGCAGCTGCGCCACTGATCGGGCGCTGTCCAGTCGGAGCACCGGACGGACTTCGTTCTCCAGCCAGGCCTCATGGCGGGCGCGGCTGCGTCCGCTGAAGTCCGGGTCATCGTAGCCAGCTGCCCACGCCATGATTTGTTCCAGGGCTCCGAGTTCCAGGGATTGCCCGCTCAGGCGCTGCTTCTCGCGTTCTGCAAGACGGCGCAGGCGCACTTGGGGATCCAGCGCCAGGAAAACGAAGGCATCGCACTGCGACAGGACTTCTTCTCCCCATCCCTGCACTGATCCGGACAGTACCCAGGCTTTGCGCGGAACGAAGACCTGGTTCATGAGCATGGTTCGGGCAGCCGGCGCACGCTGCTCGCGGTATGGAGGATCGGTGGGAACCCAGAAGTAGTCGTCGCTATCGGCATGCGGCACGGACCAGGCATCGGCCACGGCGCGCGCGAGGGTCGTGGTGCCACTGCCGCTGGCACCGAAGATATGCAGCCTGCACCGCTTCATGCCGAACCCCGACGGCAAACTTGGCTACTTTTCATTATTCTTCTTGCTGCTCCGGCGCCGCCCGTATGAAGCGCAAGCGGCAACGAAGCCAAGACCGAACAGGAACGCCAACAGGTACTCGATTCCCATCTGCCCGCGCACCCCGCAATCGCATCATGCTGGGGACAGTGATGTCCACTCAAACCCCATCCTTCTTGGCTGCCAGACTCGCAGATCGGCAACGGCGGCGCAAGCCGATGGCCCGCCCGCAGGCCACTGAACATGCCCAAGGCCAGCCCCGTGCGTGGAGCTGGCCTTCGGCGTCGTGCTGGATCTTGCGGCTTACTTCTGCATCTTCAGTTCATCGCGGGCGGCATTTTCGCCGTTCACTGCCAGCCGGTCCGCCTCGTCGATCTCGCCGAGGTCCAGCCCCTTGGTTTCCTTCATGAAGAACACCGCCACCAGGGTGACCAGGGCGGCGAACACGATGTAGCCGGCCACCGGAACCCAGGATCCGTAGACTTTGAGCAGGAAGGTGGCGATGATCGGGGCCATGGACCCGGCCACGATGGAGGTGACCTGGTAGCCCAGCGAGACGCCCGAGTAGCGCATGCGGGTCGGGAACATCTCGGCCATGATGGCCGGCTGCCCGGCGTACATCAGCGCGTGCACACCCAAGCCCAGCACGATGGTGGCCAGGATGACCGCATCGTTGGCGGTATTGAACAGCGGGAAGGCCGCCACGCCCCAGACGGCCATGAGCACCACGCCGGTGGCGTAGACCGGGCGGCGGCCGAGGGTGTCGGTGAAACGGCCGACGATCGGCACCAGGATCGCGTGGATCACGTGGGCAATGAGCATCAGGCCAAGGATCGTGGAGGTGTCCATGTCCAGCTGGGTGGCCATGTAGGTGATGGAGAAGGTCACCACCATGTAGTACATGATGTTCTCCCCGAAGCGCAGGCCCATGGCGGTGAACACCCCGCGCGGGTAGCGCTTGAAGACTTCGCCCACGCCGTAGCCGGCAGCCGCGTTCTGCTCCAGCTCAGCCTTGGCCTCCTTGAAGATCGGGGCATCGGAAACGCGGGTGCGGATGTAGTAGCCGACGACCACGATCACCACCGAGAGCCAGAAGCCGATGCGCCAGCCCCACGCCAGGAAGGCCGCTTCGCTCAGCGTTGCCGAGAGCACCAGCAGCACCACGGTGGCCAGCAGGTTGCCCACCGGCACTGCGGCCTGCGGCCAGGAGGACCAGAATCCGCGTTCCTTGTTCGGCGCGTGCTCGGCCACCAGCAGCACCGCGCCTCCCCATTCCCCGCCCACGGCGAAGCCCTGGGCGAAGCGCAGCACGATCAGCAGGATCGGTGCGGCATAGCCGATGGAGTCGAAGGTGGGCAGGCAGCCCATCAGGAAGGTGGTTGCGCCGACCAGCACGATCGCCACCTGCAGCAGGTGCTTGCGCCCGTACTTGTCGCCGAAGTGGCCGAAGACGATGCCGCCGATGGGGCGCGCAATGAAACCGACCGCGTAGGTCAGGAAGGCCTTGATGATGTTATCCAGATCGTTGCCGGTATCCGGGAAGAAGATCTTGTTGAAGACCAGGGTTGCCGCGGTCGCGTAGAGGAAGAATTCATACCATTCGACGACGGTGCCAGCCATGGAGGCTGCTACGACCCGGCGCAATCCCTTGCGCTCGGCCTTCGATGACGTTTCGCTTGCCACTGTGCGTTCCTTCCGCCCACGCCAGTACCCCCTTTGGAACCAGCTTCATCAGCGAGTATGGCCTAGATCACATCGCGAAAGATAGGCAAAACGAGGCATAGTGGGACACGGATTGTGCACATTCGGCGTGCATATTTGCACACCCGATCACGGTTATCTGAAAGGATCCATATGAAGAAATGGGGAAACCCGGCGCACCCTGCAGCATTGCGAGGCGTGCGCATGGATGGGCAAACTCGGTGCGCCCACTACCACTCGCTCTTCGATGTGATCGCGCTGAAGCACGATTGCTGCGCGACCTTCTACCCCTGCCACCTTTGCCATGCCGAGCTCGCCGATCACCAGGCAGAGCCGTGGCCGGCAGACAGGTTCGATGAACCGGCGGTGCTCTGCGGAGTCTGCAGCACGCAGCTGAGCCCCGCAGAATATCTGGAAACCAGTTCCTGCCCGAACTGTCAGGCACTGTTCAATCCGGGCTGCAAACTGCATCTGGACTTGTACTTCGAGATGAAGTCAGCCGCCTAGTCCCAGGGCAGTTCGTTTTCTTCGGAAGGTTGCTGTGGAATCACCAGGACCGGGCGGTGCTGCTTATGGGCCAGCGCCACGGCGATTGATCCCTCGACCAGCTGAGCCATCTTATTGCGGATCCCCGGACGCCGGGTGCCCACGACGATCATCTGCGCATCGAGCTGTTCGGCAACGGCAGCGAGCACCTTGGCCGGGTCGCCGGCCACCGTGTAGCTTTCAAGCTCGACACCGGTAACCACCGAGTTGATTTCCCAGGCGAGTTCCTCGGAGAGCGGAGCAGCCGAAGCCAGCAGGTTTCCTTCGGCAAGCTTGTCGGTGACGAAACGTCCGGAGTCGGCATGGATGCACACCAATTTCGCATCCAGGCCGCGCGCCAGCGAAGCCGCCGCGGCCAATACTGCCGGGGACATCCCCGGCTCCACGCCCATGACCATGATGCTCATCAGCTATTCCTACTTTCTTGGAGGGTCACTTGCTGCTTAGTAAAATCCTATAAATCACCGAGGTCGATATCCGGATCCGCCAGCGAGGCGGCTGGCACCGTCTTGCCCACCATCTCACGCAGGCGATCATTGACGTCCCAGATATTCACGTTTGCCGCCGCGGTGATCTTCTCGCCATCTTGCCAGAACAACAAGAATTCTCCGCTTTCCATGCTGCCGCGGACTACCGAGACGTCATCTGGGGAATTATGCCCCACATATTCCATTCCCAGATCGAATTGGTCCGTGAAGAAATACGGCAACCAGTCATAGGATGCGTCGGCACCGGTGAGCGTCGCGGCCGCCAGCTTGCCCTGGCGGATCGCGTTGTCCCAGTGCTCCACGCGCAATTGGGCGCGCAGCTTGGTATTGAACGCCTGGGCGATATCCCCGATGGCCAGAATCTTGGAGTTGCTGCTGCGCAGCGACGCATCGACCACCACCCCGTGATCCACTGCCAGCCCGGCAGTCTCGGCCAGTTGCAGATTGGGTTTGGCACCAATAGCCAGCAGCACCACATCGGCACGCGATGAGCCGGCATCCGAAAGCACTTGCAGGTGCCCGTCGACCTGCTCGATGCCCTGCACGCGTGCGGTGCGCACATCCACTCCATTGGACTGGTGCAGCTCCAGCAGGTGGTTCCCGAAGCGTTCTCCGAAAACCTTGGCCAACGGCACCGCGGACGGTGAATAGACGGTGACCCGGGCTCCGCGTTGGCGGGCTGTGGCGGCCACTTCCATGCCGATCCAGCCCGAGCCGACCACGGCCACTTGGGCACCCTCGACCAGTTTTTCGCGCAGCGACTGGGCATCTTCCAGCGTGCGCAGCACATGCACCCCGGGCAGGTCATAACCGGGCATTGGCGAGTCCCCGCCCACGCTGGCCCGCGAACCGGTGGCCAGCACCAGTTGCCCGTAATCCACGGCGGTGCCATCGGCCAGCATCACCTGCTGCTTGCCGGTCTCCACGCTGATTGCGGCGGTTCCCAGCCGGAGGGTGACCTCCTGCGCTGCGTACCACTGCGCGTCATGCACGGTGAAGTCTTCTGGCTTGTCATTGCCCTGCAAGAAGCCCTTGGACAGGGGCGGACGCTCATAGGGCAGGTGCGATTCCTCGCCAATCAGGGTGATCGGGCCGGCATGTCCCCGCTCGCGTAGTGCTGCCACCGTACTGGCGGCGGCAAGCCCGGCACCAACGATGACTATCGACTCCTGGCCCATGGAACAACCCCTCTGCTTCCCGCCGCGGTGACGGCCCGCGGCCAGTGGATAGTGCTTGTCACCTTGATCCTCACACCCCGATGCCCTGCTTGGCAAGGCATCGGGGGTCAGGTCCCGGACCTAGTCGTCACTTGGCTTCACGTGCCGGGATTTTGCTTCTGATTCCACGCGCTTGCCGAAGATCCCGCGCGTGCGCGAGACCCGGTAGTCGATACGGTCATCGACGTAGCGGCGCAGTTCGGGCTGCTCGTCCAAGGCGCCCCACAGCTCATCGGAGACGTGCTCGGTGACCCGCGCCAGCCGGCGCTTCTGCTCGATGACTTCCAAGGCCCGGCTTTCATGGCGCAACCCCTTGATCGTGGCCACCGACATCATGATCATGATGATGCTGAATGGCAAGGCCGTGGCCAGCGAACCGGCCTGCAGCGTCTGCAGCCCGCCAGCCACCAGCAAGGCAGCGGCCAGCACGCCTTCGAGCACCGCCCACAGCACCCTGGACCAGGTCGGCGGGTTCGGGTGCCCGCCGGAGGCGAGCATGTCGACCACCAGCGAGCCGGAGTCCGAAGAGGTGATGAAGAAGATCGCGACCAGCAAGATCGCCACCACCGACAGGATCGAACCCAGCGGCAAGGCTTCAAGCACCTGGAACAGCGAGCCCTCCGCGGAGACCGCCCCGTCCTGGACCATGTCCCCAGCGCCGAAGAACTGGCGGTACAGCCCCGACCCGCCCATGACCGAGAACCAAAGGAAACCGACTATGGTCGGCACCAGCAGCACGCCGGTGACGAATTGGCGCACGGTACGCCCGCGCGAAATGCGGGCAATGAAGATGCCCACGAACGGTGCCCAGGCGATCCACCAGCCCCAGTAGAAGACCGTCCAACTGGAGAACCAGGTGGCCGATTCCTCACCCTGCTGGAAGGCGCCCACGTCGAAGGTCATGTTCATGAAGTTGGCCAGGTACACGCCCAGGGACTGCACGAAATTCTGGAACAGGAACAGCGTCGGGCCCAGCAGCAGCACGCTGATCATCAGCAGGCCTGCCATGGACAGGTTGATGTTCGACAGCCACTTGATCCCGGCGCCCAGGCCGCTGACCACGCTCATGGTGGCCAGGAACGTGATGACCACGATCAGGATGACCAGCAGCGTGTTATCCACCGAACCGACCAGTCCGATCGCTTTCATGCCCGAGCTGATCTGCTGCACGCCCAAGCCCAGCGAGGTGGCCACGCCGAACACCGTGCCGAAGATGGCCAGTACATCAATCACATCTCCCAGCCAGCCCTTGACCCGATCTCCCAGGATCGGTTCCAGCGCCCAGCGGATGGACACCGGGCGGCCGCGGCGGTGGATCGCGTAGGCCAAAGCCAAGCCGATCACCGCGTAGATGGCCCACGGGTGCAGGCCCCAGTGGATGAAGGTCTGCGCCATGGCCAGTCCGGCCAGCTCCGATTCGCTGCCTTCCCAACCCGGCTTCGGATCCACGGTGGCGTACATCAGAGGTTCGCCGACCCCGTAGAAGACCAGGCCAATGCCCATGCCGGCGGCGAAGAGCATCGCGAACCAGCTGAACAGGCCGAATTCGGGTTTCTCTCCGTCATTGCCCAAGGTGATCCGCCCGAGCTTGGAGAAGCCGATGGCGATCACCAGCGCCACAAAGCCGCCGATGATCAGCATGTAGTACCAGCCCAGGTTGGCTACGATCCAGTTCTGCACGGCGTTGAAAGTCGTGTCCGCCGCGTTGGGCGCGAGGATCGCGAAGACCGCCACAGCCAGGATCACCAGCAGCGCCGGCCAGAAGACCGCAGGGGCGATCCCGCCCTTGCCTAGGCGCACGCCCTGCCGGCGCAGCTTCGCGGTGATCTGCTCGTCGGTGTCATCCTCGGCAATGTGCATGTGCACCGGGATCGGCGCGGTATGCGGGGATGCTTCCAGCACAGCATTTGCGTGCTGCCCATTATCTGCTTCGGGAGGTTCAACTTCGTCAATGTTCTTCGTCATGGTCCAGGCTCCTTCACTCAGAGAAATGCCCTAGGACTTCCACCCTTGTTCTTTCGCCGCGAAGATTCAAGTGGCCAGCGAAGAATAGTGGCTTCTTTCTGCCAGTCGGGCATCGCCGGGCAGTGCGCCGCGGTTGCTGTGCGCTGCATAGGTGCTTGTTGCCAGGCATGGCAGTTTGTCCATGCCACCGGGTACAGTGCGAGGTACCTCGTAGGCCTTGGCATGAAAGTCTCTCGGAACCAGCAAGGAGCCCCGTCATGTACAGCAACCAGACCCGTCACGCAACCGTCGCCGAAATTCCCAACCGCTACGTCTTGGTCTTCGACCGGCAGGAATCCGGAGCCCCGGGCATCGCAGCAGCCCAGCGCGAATCAGAACTTCCGCAGTTGCTGGCTGAACAGGGCTATTCCAGTACCGAGTACTTCCCGATGCTGGGCATCGCTGTGGTCACCAGCTCGGCTGACCAGCTTGAGGACTTCCGCCAGCGCTGCGCCGGGCACAAGCTGCCAGCCTCGGTGGTACCCGAGCTGGTTTACCGGATCCTGCCCGATGCCCCGGCCGCCACGGACTCCTATGCGGACACCGGCCAATTCACCTGGGGCCTGCAGGCCGTAGGCGCTTCGCTTTCGGGCTACACCGGCAAGGGCATCAACGTGGCCGTCTTGGATACCGGTTTTGACAGTGCGCATCCGGACTTCGCAGGCCGCACGGTGACCGCCAAGTCCTTTGTCGCAGGCGAGGACGCCACTGACGGCCATGGACATGGAACCCACTGCATCGGCAGCGCCTGCGGTCCGCGCGAACCGCAGCAGGGTCCGGGCTACGGGGTCGCCTCGGAAGCCAATATCTTCGCTGGAAAGGTGCTGGGCGCCGATGGCTCAGGTTCGGACTCCACGATCCTGGCCGGCATCAACTGGGCACTGGAAAACAAGTGCGAGGTCATCTCCATGTCGCTGGGTGCTGACGTGAGAACTGTGCACCCGCCCTATGTCACTGCCGGACGCCGCGCCTTGGAGCTGGGCTCCTTGATCGTGGCGGCCGCCGGAAATAATGCACAGCGCTCTGCCGGGAACCCGGGATTCGTCGGCGCACCGGCCAACAGCCCGTACATCATGGCTGTAGCGGCTTTGGACTCGAAGCTGGCCGTGGCGGACTTCTCGGCCCAGGCGTTGGACACCGAGGGCGGCGAGGTGGATATTGCCGGACCAGGCGTTGGCATCTACTCTTCGTGGCCCGGCGCCAAGCGGTACAACACCATCAGCGGAACGTCCATGGCCACCCCGCATGTGGCCGGCGTGGCAGCGCTGCTGGCCGAATCCACCGGCCTGCGCTCCCAGCAGCTGTGGGACAAGCTGGTGGCAACTTCCCGAGATGTCTCCCTGCCGGCCATGGATGCCGGAGCCGGGCTGGTCCAGGCCCCGGCCTCACAGGAAGCGTAGCGGCATGTCCGGCGCCGAGGTGCACGTCTATGTCATCACCATTTCCACCCAGCACCCGCTGGAACCGGTGGTCAGCGAACTGCAGTCCCGCGGATTGCAGGTTAAGCAGGTGCTCGCCGCCCTCGGCCAGGTGATTGGCGAGGGCAGCGAGGAGGTTGCCGAGAAGCTGCGCGGCTTATCGGCGGTGGAATCGGTTGATGCCCAGCAGCAATACCGGGCCTTGGATGATGATGCCTAGCGCAGGATGACCGTGCGGTTTCCGTAGAGGAAGACTCGGCCTTCGCAGTGCCAGCGCACCGCGTTGGACAGCGCCCTGCATTCGGAGTCGCGTCCGGCGGCGATCAGCTCCGATGGCCCGAAGGTGTGGTCCACTTCCACGACCTGCTGGGCGATGATCGGCCCTTCATCCAGCTCGGAGTTCACGTAGTGGGCGGTCGCGCCCACGGTCTTCACGCCGCGCTCCCAAGCCTGGTGGTACGGCTTGGCGCCCTTGAAGGAAGGCAGGAACGAGTGGTGGATGTTGATGGTCTTGCCGGTCAGCTCCGTGGCCAGATGGTCTGAGAGAACTTGCATGTAGCGGGCCAGGACTACCAATTCGGCGCCGGTCTGGGAAATCAGTTCCAGCAGCTTCGCTTCGGCCTGCGGTTTGGTTTCCTTGCTGATCGGGATGTGGTGGTATTCGATGCCATGCCATTGGACCAGGTCGCGGCTGTCTTCGTGATTCGAAGCCACCGCAACGATCTCGATGGGCAGTTCGCCGGTGCGCGAGCGAAAAAGCAGGTCATTGAGGCAGTGGTCGTATTTGGAGACCATGATCAGTACCCTGGTCTTCTGTCCGCGTTCGCGCAGCTGCCAGTCCATCTCGAATTTGGCGGCGATGGCGGTGAATTCCTCGCGCAGCTCAGCCAGCAGATTCTCTTCGGCCTCCCCAGAGAATTCCACGCGCAGGAACAAGCGTCCGGCGCTCATGTCGTCGAACTGCTTGAGTTCCACGATGGTGCGTTCATGCTTAACCAGGAATCCGGTGACCGCATTCACGATCCCCATTCCTTCGGGGCATTGCAGGGTCAAGACGTGACGGATTTGCTCGCTCATGAGTCCTTCTTTTCTGTGAGTGGACGGCCTATGTAGCACGGTGCCGGAGCATACGGCCTACCACCATGAACTGGACAGAATATTGCTTAGCCTGCCTTTGCATTCTTGGCCAGTTCCGGCCCCGCCCCAAAGATCAGGGCGGGGCCGGAACTGTGCTCAAGGTGCTCTAGCGAAGCTGGGCTAGATCATTGCTTCCGAGGCGAACTCGGACATGGCATCAACCAGCCAATGCACGGTGTGCTCGGTGAACGATGCGCGAGGCATGATCCGCCAGGCCTGCTCGCCGGTACGCCACAGCAATACCGGGATGTTCGCCACCGAGGTGACAATCGCCTGGTTCACTGCAAAGGCACGCGGGTGCAGATCCGCCGGGCAGCTCTTGCGCAGCACCAGCGGCGCATCCGGTCCGGTCAGTTCCAGCACGCTGCGGTTAGCCGAGAGGTCAACGACCTGTCCCGGTGCATCGCCCAGCGCCGCGCTGAGCACGCCACCCAGTTCGGTGTTCTCCGCGCTGGTGGCCAGGAATTCATCCGGAGCCAGCCATAGCACCGCGGTGCCTTGTGCCTCGCCGGCAACTTCGCCCACCTTCGCTGGCAAGCCTGCGCCGGTGGCCGCGGCCAATGCCGCATGGGCCTGCGTGCCCGGTGCGCAACGCAGCGAGATCTGGGTGGTGAACGCGATTTCGCGCAGTTCCACACGTCCGGCTACGCTGGCTGCGTCCATGACCGTATCCAGGTGTTCTGCTGGTGAATGGCGCAACGGGGTTTCAATCAAGGTGTTGTTAGCCATCTCGACGGCTTCCTTCCGGGTCATAGAGGACGGTTTCGGAGACTACGACGTCGACCAGCTGGTCGCCGACCGGGGTCTTGAGCACTTCACCGATGCGGTTGCGCCCGTTCTTGATCAGCGCCAGGCCGAAGGTGCGGCCCAGATTCGGCGAATCGTAGGAGCTGGTGACCCAGCCTTCCATCGGGGTAATGCCTTCGGTTGCCAGAGCATCCGAGGCCACCAGCGCGGCGCCTTCTGGCAATCGCAGGGACTTGTCCACCGGCAGTACCGAGACCAGCTGCTTGCGGTCCTCGCGGGCGTTATCGGCCCGGGAGTAGGAGCGGTTGCCGATGAAGTCCTTGAGCTTGGAAACAACCCATTCCATGCCGGCATCCTGCGGGGTCACCGTACCGTCGGTGTCTTGGCCGACGATGATGAAGCCCTTTTCGGCACGCAGCACGTGCATGGTTTCGGTGCCGTACGGGGTGATGTTGAATTCCTCGCCGGCGGCGTACGCATCTTCCCAGACGCGCAGCCCGTGCCAGGCAGGGACCGCGATTTCGAAGGCGAGTTCGCCGGAGAAGGAAATGCGGCTGATGCGCGCTTCGATTCCGGAGTCCAGCACCACGTCCCTGAAGGCCATGAATTTGAAGCCCTCGTTGGACACGTCCACAGTGGAGGCCAGCTTGGCGATGACATCGCGCGAACGCGGTCCCACCACGGCTACGGTGGCCAGCTGCTCGGTTACCGAGGTGCAGGTGACGTCGAGGTCAGGCCATTCGGTCTGCAGCCATTCCTCCAGCCAGTCCAGCACGTCGGCGGCGCCGCCGGTGGTGGTGTGCAGCAAGAAGCGGTCTTCGGCCAGGCGCAGGGTCACGCCGTCATCGAAGATCATGCCGTCGGCCTTGCACATCACTCCGTAGCGTCCCATGCCCACCTTGAGCTTGGTGTAGCCGTTGGTGTAGATGCGGTTCAGGAACTCTGCCGCGTCCTTGCCGCGGATCTCGATCTTGCCCAGCGTGGTGGCGTCGAGCATGCCCACCGAGTCGCGTACGGCCTTGGATTCGCGGTAGACGGCCTGGTCCATGGTTTCCCCGGCCTGCGGGTAGTACCACGGGCGCTTCCACTGTCCGACGTCTTCGAATTCGGCGCCGTGGGACAGGTGCCAGGAGTGCATTGCGGTGATGCGTGCCGGGTCCAGCTGGTCCCCGCGGTTGCGTCCGGCCAGGGCTGCGAAGGCCACCGGCGTATATGGTGCGCGGAAGGTGGTGGTGCCGATTGCCGCCGGGTTCTCGATGCCCAGTACCGCGGCGATCACGCCGATCGCTGCCACGCCCGAGGTCTTGCCCTGGTCATTGGCCGTGGAGATCGAGGTGTACCGCTTGATGTGCTCCACCGACTTCATGCCGGCGCCGGTGGCGCGCAATACGTCGGCTACGGTTTGGTCGCGCTGCAGGTCAACGAAGTGGAACTTGTAGTTCACTGCGTCATCGCCGCTGACCGATGGCACCAGCCAGACCGGCCGGGTTTCGCCCAGTGCGGTTTCCAAGGCCTGCGGGGTGCGGGCCACGGTGGCGAAGCCGGCGGCAGTAGCTGCCGCGGCGCCGGTAGCTGCGCCGGTGGACAGGGCGCTGGCGGTATCGAGGCGTCCGGTCATCGCACCGGCCAGGTGCTGGTTGGCCACGGCATCGGTTGGGACGAAGGCGTGGATGGTGGTGTCCCAATCCAGCTTGCCCTGGCGCTGGGAGTGCAGGTGCACTACCGGGTTGAAGCCGCCGGCCACGGCCAGCACGTCTGCTTCGAAGCGCTGGGTTTCCCCCAGCTCGCGTGCTTCATCGAGCTCTGCGACCACGATGGCCGACAGTTCGCCGTTTTCATCGGCTTCGGTGTCCACCACTACGGAGCCCGAGATGACCTGGAGCCCGTCAGCCACAGCCTGTGCGGCGGCGGCCGAAATGCTTGAGCGGGCATCGATGACCGCAACAACTCCGCCGGTGGCGGCCAGTTCACGCACCAGCTCGTAGGCCGAGTCGTTGGTGGTGGCTACCGCGATCCTCGCTCCGGCACGTACGCCGTAGCGGTTCAGATAGCTGCGCACCGCGCCGGCGAGCATGATGCCCGGGCGGTCGTTGTTCTCGAAGACGATCGGACGTTCGTGGGCGCCGGTGGCCAGGACTACCTGCTTGGCACGGATGTGCCAGATGCGTTCGCGGGAGACGCCGGGGCCGGATGGGCCATCCAGGTGCACGGTGCGGCGCTGCGCGGCGATCAGGTAGTTCGCATCGTAGGAGCCGAACACGGTGGTGCGCTGCAGGTGGGTGGTCTCCTCGGCTTCAGCCAGCTCGCTGGTGACCTGCTCGATCCACGCGCTGCTGTCCATGCCATCGATCTGCTCGCCGGCGGTATCCAGCAAGGTGCCTCCGGCTTCTGCGCGCTCATCGAGCAGCATCACCCGGGCTCCGGAACGCGAGGCTTCGCGGGCCGCGGCCAGGCCTGCCGGGCCGGCGCCGACCACGAGCACATCGGTGTGCACGTGGACGTGGTCGTAGTAGGCCGGATCCTTGGTCGGATCCAGTACGCCCAGGCCGGAAAGCAAGGTGGCGTTCAAGTCTTCGGTGACCGGGACGGTGGTCGCTGGCAGCATCGACTCATCGATGTCCTGCTCGTGGCGGGCACTGACGGTAACCAGCGCGTTGGGCTCTTCCACTCCGGCGGCGAAGATGCCGCGCGGGCGGTCCAGGTACAGGGAGTTGCCGGCCCTGCGCACCCCATTGGCCAGCAGTGCGCTGGCTACGGTGTCGCCGCGGAAGGCGGAAAGCTTGGCCCCGTCAACGGTGAGGGAAAGTGCTTCCTCGCGGTTGATGCGAGCGCGGGAGCTCTGCTCGGCGCTCAGGCGTTGTGGCTTGCTCATCGGGTGCCTCCTTCGGCGCTGTGGATTTCCGGACGTGGTGCGCCGGCTGGGTAGATGGCCTTGAATTCATAGGTGACGGTGTCGCGCAGAGCGTTGAACCACTTGCGGCAGCCTGCGGCGTGGACCCAGCGTTCGGCGAAGATGCCCTTCTTGTTCTGGCGGTAGAACAGGTAGCGGGACCATTGCTTGTCGCTCAGCGCGTGGGGATCTGCGGGGTAGGCCACGTGGGCTTCCCCCCCGTACTTGAATTCGTTCTCATTGCGTGGCCCGCAGTTCGGGCAATCAATCAGCATCATGGTGGTTGCTCCTAGTGTGCGACGGCGGCAGCGCCGTGTTCGTCGATCAGGTGGCCGGTTTCGAAGCGTTCGAGGCTGAACGGCTTGTTCAGCTCATGCGGCTCGTCGTTGGCGATGGTGTGCGCCAGGGTGAAGCCGGCGCCCGGGGTGCCCTTGAATCCGCCGGTGCCCCAGCCGCAGTTCACGTACAGGTTCTGGATCGGGGTCTTGGAGATGATCGGCGAGGCGTCCATGGTGGTGTCCACGATGCCGCCCCAGGTGCGCAGCACGTGCGCCCGGGCGAAGATCGGGAACAGTTCCACGGCCGCGGCCATCTGCTCCTGGATGACGTGGAAGGCACCGCGCTGGCCGTAGCCGTTGTAGCTGTCGATGCCCGCGCCCATGACCAGCTCACCCTTGTGGGCCTGGGAGACGTAAACGTGGATGTGGTTGGACATGACCACCGTCGGGTGCACCGGTTCGAAGAGTTCCGAAACCAGAGCCTGCAGCGGGTGGGACTGGATCGGCAGTTCGAAGCCGGCCATTTCTGCCAGCACCGAGGAGTGGCCTGCGCCGGCCAGCGCAACCTTCCCGGCATGGATGGTGCCGCGGGTGGTCTTCACGCCGGTGACCTTCTCGCCATCCTTGATGAAGCCGGTGACTTCGCAGTTCTGGATGATGTCCACGCCCATTTCGTTGGCCTTGCGGGCGAAGGCCCAGGCTACGTGGTCGTGCTTGGCGATGCCGGCGCGTGGCTGCCAGGTGGCGCCCATGACCGGGTAGCGGATGTCGTCGGAGGTATTGATGATCGGGCAGGCTTCCTTGACCTGGGATGGGTCCAGCCATTCGGCGTCCACGCCGTTGAGCTTGTTAGCTTCGACGCGGCGCACGGATTCGCGCACATCTCCCAGGGTGTGGGCCAGGTTCAGCACGCCGCGCTGGGAGAACAGGAAGTCGTATTCCAGGTCCTCGGGCAGCTGTTCCCACAGCTTCAGCGACTTTTCGTAGATGCCGGCCGACTCATCCCAGAGGTAGTTCGAGCGGATGATGGTGGTGTTGCGGGCCATATTTCCACCGGCCAGCCAGCCCTTTTCCAAGACGGCGACGTTAGTGATGCCGTGGTTCTTGGCCAGGAAGTATGCGGTGGCCAGGCCGTGGCCGCCGCCGCCAACGATGATGGCGTCATAGGATTTCTTCGGTTCCGGGTTTGCCCAGAGGAATTCTGGGTGCTCAGGCAGCAGATCAGCCATGGCTATTCTCCAATCTTCTTCAGGTTCGGGTAGAGCGGATGGGCCTGGGCCAGGTCCAGTACGCGCTGTTTGAGTTCGGGAAGTTTTTCGGTGTTGCCTTGGGCGCCGGCGATCAACGTCTGCGCAATGATCTCCGCAACCTCAGCAAACGCAGCCTCAGAGAAACCACGAGTAGCCAACGCAGGAGTACCAATACGCAAACCCGAAGTCACCATCGGCGGACGAGGATCAAACGGCACCGAATTACGGTTCACCGTAATCTCCACCTGAGCCAACAAATCCTCAGCCTGCTGCCCATCAAGCTCCGACTCACGCAGATCAACCAACACCAAATGCACATCAGTGCCACCAGTCAGAACGCTAATGCCCTGAGCCGACACATCAGCCCGGGTCAAACGCTCAGCAAGAATCTTCGCCCCAGCCAAGGTCCGCTCCTGGCGCTCCTTGAACTCCTGGGATGCAGCAATCTTGAAAGCCACAGCCTTGCCAGCAATCACGTGCTCCAACGGACCACCCTGCTGGCCAGGGAACACCGCCGAGTTCAGCTTCTTCGCAATCTCAGCATCATTCGAGAGGATAATGCCGCCACGAGGACCAGCAAGAGTCTTATGCGTAGTCGACGTCACCACATGCGCATGAGGCACCGGCGACGGATGCAACCCCGCAGCCACCAGGCCAGCGAAGTGAGCCATATCCACGAACAAGTACGCGCCGACCTTGTCAGCAATCTCGCGGAAACGCTTGAAGTCCAACTGGCGTGGGTACGCCGACCAGCCAGCAACAATCATCTTCGGCTGGTTCTCCACAGCAAGACGCTCCACCTCGTCCATGTCCACTTCATAAGTGGCCTCGTCCACACCGTAAGGAACGATGTTGAACAAGCGGCCCGAGAAGTTCAGCTTCATGCCATGGGTCAAGTGACCACCATGAGCCAGGTTCAAACCCAGCACGGTATCGCCCGGGCGGACCAACGCGTGGTACACCGACGCATTAGCCTGAGCACCGGAGTGAGGCTGCACATTAGCGAACTTCGCACCGAACAATTCCTTGATGCGCTCGATAGCCAACGTCTCAATCACGTCAACCTCTTCGCACCCGCCGTAGTAACGGCGGCCCGGGTAGCCTTCGGCGTACTTGTTGGTCAGTACCGAACCCTGCGCCTGCATCACTGCCTGCGCGGTGTGGTTCTCCGACGCGATCATTTCCAGACCGCGCTGCTGGCGAGCCAGCTCAGCGTCGATACGCTGCGCCACCTCCGGGTCGAGGTGTGCGAGGTCTGCAGTCAGTGAATCTGCAGCAAGAGTCGTAGCGTGTGCCATTACCCATCCCTAAATGTATGAATTGTCGACAACTGATATATCAATCTGCAACTCACTGTATGATGGAAATCACAGCCCGGTCAATGGGTTACCCGAAATTACTTCAGCGCGTAACAATCGTGCAGAATGGAGCAAGGAAATTGGAGGCGGGATGACAACCACGACGCAGCTCGCAGCAGGCACCGAGTCCATGGCCGAACGCGCCTACCAGGTGCTGCGAGACCGGCTGATCATGATGGACATCGCCCCCGGCGACCCGATCAACGAAGCCGGACTAGTCGATGACTTAGGAGTGGGACGCACTCCCCTGCGCGAAGCACTCAAGCGCCTTGAAGTAGACCATCTGGTGCAGTCCTACCCGCGCCGCGGCACCTTCGCCACCCGCGTGGATATCACCGAATTAGCTGATATCACCGAAATCCGCCAGGTCCTTGAACCACTGGCAGCGGCTAAGGCCGCAACCCTGCGCGGAGGAACCGCCCGCGCCGGCATCGAAACCACCTTGGAAGCAGTCAGCCAGCTCTCCGGAGAGAATCTGCGCCGCACCCTGATGGAAAATGACCTCGAAGTGCACCGGCTGATCTACCAGGCCGCCGGCAACCACCACTTAGAAGAGACACTAATCCGCTTGGATAACTTGGCCACGCGCATCTGGTGCATGGCACTGGATCGACTGCCCAGCGTGGACGAGCATATCGCCGAGCATGTCTCGCTCTTGCAGGCCATTCTGGACGGGGATGCGCCAGTAGCGCGCCAGCTGGCCCTAGAACATATCGTGCATTTCCAGAAGTCGGTTCGCGCCGTCCTCTAGGCGCCCCACTGCCCGCCGAGCTGGCCACCAACAATATGGAGCAGCCCGCGCATTGCCAACTGTTTCACTTTGTCTCGCTACACACTGGCGGTGCCCACCTCCGCCTGCATAAAACAGGGACGCCGCCGCGGAATCCAGCCAGCCACGAGGGCGCTACGCGCTTGAACAGAAGTTTTTTCGGGTCACCGTCACGCTAAACCACTGATTTCTCCGGCTGGATTCCTCAGTCTGAAGCACCGTTACGAGTGCCCGCAGTTCGGCCATTCGAAAGTTTTTCACCACGGGTATTGACTGTGATGTGAGCCACTGAAATGATTCACTGCAACAGTGTTGCAGATCTTGCAACTGTATTCCGATACAGAATCATCCCCGCCTGCGGCCTGAAGGGCCCCACGGGTCCAGGAGAAATCCATGCACTCAGTATTCATCGACGAACTCGATGCCCAGACCTACGCCGAGCACGTAGCGCGTACCGGATCCACCATCATCATTCCTGCGGGCGCAACCGAACAGCATGGTCCGCACATGCCATTGGGCGTCGACGCCATGCTTTCCCGCTCCATCGCAGAAGCTGTCGCCCAGCTCACCGGCGCGCTGGTTGCTCCAGCTCTTTGCTACGGCTACAAGTCGCAGCCGCGCTCGGGCGGCGGCAACCACCGCGTAGGCACGACGAGCCTGGGAGGCACATCGCTGAGCCTGATGGTCGAAGATGTCGTCACTTCATTCATCTCCCAGGGATTCGACAACGTGGTGCTGCTCAACGGGCACTTCGAGAATTACCAGTTCCTCTACGAGGGTGTAGATAACGCCGTGGCCAAAACACGCACCGCCGGTTCCACCGCCCGCGCCATCCTGCTTTCGTACTGGGACTTCGTCGACGAGAACACCCTGGCCAAGGTCTTCCCCGACGGATTCCTCGGCTGGGATATCGAGCACGGCGGCATCCTGGAAACCTCGCTCATGCTCCTGCTGCACCCGCAGCTGGTGGACATGGACCGGGTCATCGACCACCCGCCAGCCAAGCTCACCGCCTACGACATCTTCCCCGAAGACCCCGCGCGCACCCCGGACAGCGGCTGCTTGTCATCCGCCAAGGGAGCAACCGCCGAACGCGGCCAACTACTTTTCGAAACCGTCACAGACCAAGTTGCCCAAGCGCTCAAAGGCGAGCTGCTTCTTGGCGATGTAAATATAGAGGTGAATTAACATGTCGGTGGATAATTCAACATCCCAAGACAGGAAAAAGTCCTTGAAAGCATCCAAGCCTTCAGACTCCTCCCCACAGCAAGTTGAAGTTCCACGCTTCATGGGACGGCATATCCCTCCGATTGATCGCCTGCTGATCCGGGCGATCCCGCCAGTACTGATTGTCGCCGTGATGATTTGGGTGCTCTCGAATCCTGAAGCCGCCTCGGCTGCCATTTCCGAAATGCGCACCTTCGTCACCGGGAAATTCACCTGGCTCTTCATCTTGTACTCGGTCTTCACCGTCGTGGTGTGCATCTGGCTCTCGATGAGCCGGGTGGGCAAGATCCGCTTGGGCGGTCCGAATGCCAAACCTCAGCACAGCAAGTTCGCCTGGTACTCCATGCTCTTCGCTTGCGGCCAGGGCATCGGGTTGATCTTCTGGTCCGTGGCCGAACCGATCATGCTGCGCGATGAAAACCCGGTCATTCCGGCAATGCCGGGCGGCGGCGGAGAAGAAGGCGCCATCGTCTGGACCTACTTCCACTGGGGCCTGACCGCCTGGGCCATGTACTGCGCCGTAGCCGTCTGCCTGGCCTACTCGCACCACAATCTGGGCAAGACCTTGACCTTCCGCGAAGCCACCGTGGACATCCTGCCCCGCTGGTCCCGCCGCGGCGCCGGCGTGATTGTTGAACTGCTGGCCATCATCGCTACCGTGCTCGGCCTGGCCACTTCCTTCGGCTTCGCCGCCATGCAGTTCTCTTCGGGTCTGACTTCCTTTACTGGCCTGACTGCCAGCCCGATGATGTGGCTGATGGTTATCTTGACCTTCGCCGGCATCACCTCGATCTCCGCGATTGTCGGCATCAACAAGGGCATGGCCCGCATCAGCGGGCTGAACTCGATCTTGAGTATCGCGCTGGTTGCCGCGGTGCTGATCTTCGGACCGTCGCTGTACATCATCTCGAACATGTCCCAGACTTTCGGCAGCTTCTTCACGAACTTCGCGAATATGAGCCTGTGGACCGATTCCGGCCTGGCGGCCACGACTTTGGACAGCTGGCAGGATTCTTGGAATGGCTGGTGGACGGTCTTCATCTGGTGCTGGGTTATCGCCTTCTCGCCATTCGTGGCCGGCTTCATCGCACGCATCTCCCGAGGCCGCACCATTCGCGAATTCGTGCTGGGCGTGACCATCATCCCTTCGCTGATCGTGATGGTCTGGGTTGCCGTCATCGGCTCCGCCGCCATCTACTACGATGACCAGACCGATCGCGGCGTCAGCGCCGCGGTGGCCGAAGACACCTCTTCGGGCTTGTTCGTGATGCTTGATTCGCTGCCGGTGGTTGGCACGATCCTGTTGGTGGTCTCCACCATCCTGGTGGCCACCTACTACGTCACCTCGCTGGATTCGGGCATCTATGCACTGAGCGAGTTCGTCTCGGCGCCAGGCAAGTCCGGCCCGGTCTTCCGCGTGGTCCTGGTGCTCTCGGTGGCCACCGTGACCACTGTGCTGCTGACCATGGGCGGAACCGCGGTGGTGGATACCGTGCAAACCGGTACCATCATCGGGGCCTTCCCGTTCTCGTTCGTGATCATCTTGATGATCATCAACCTCATCCGCCGGCTGCTCAAGCGCGATAAGGCCATCAAGCAGCTGGAGAAGGACATCAATAATCCGGACCCGAACCTCGTCTTCGTTCCGGATCCCAGTGGAGAAGGCGCCATCCGCAAGACGGAGCCGGACCAGGGAAGCCACAACTAGGCTCTGGGAAGCATCGAGCATGAAGGCCGCGCAACTGGTCATATTCAATTGCGCGGCCTTCATCATCTCCGCACCTGTATTGCATACCACTAAGTCAATTGGAGTTTTTCGGTAAAAGTGAAAAGTTTTTGGATTCTCCCTTGACAGTGACGCAGAGCACACATAGTCTAATTGCAACGGCGTTGCAGTGAGCGCAACACGTAACTTTCTTCTCCGGCGATTCCCATGAATCCTCGCAATCCATCTGATTGGGCCGGCCTGCCTTGACACTTGATTTCTTACAAGGAGCCACAACCATGACTACCGCCAACATCGCCACGAACGTTTCCGAACTGGCCCGCCTGAAGACCCTGCACAACGGATCCAAGCAGCAGCTGACCTTCTCGGATGCGGAGTTCGAACGCCGCCTGGCCGGCCTGCGCCAGATCATGGCAGCCAAGTCCCTGGACGCAGTCATCCTGACCAGCTACCACGGCATCAAGTACTACTCGGACTTCCTGTACACCACCTTCGGTCGCAACTATGCGCTGGTGGTCACCCAGACCAACTCCACCACCGTCACCGCGAACATCGACGCCGGCATGCCATGGCGGACCAGCTACGGCGAGAACATCGTGTACACCGACTGGAAGCGCGACAACTTCTTCTACGGCCTGCAGGAAGCACTCAAGCGCGATGGAGTGAAGGCCTCGCGCATCGGCGTGGAAGACGACTTCCTGCCGGGCCTGACCCGCGAGAAAATCGCCGCCGCCTTCGACGGTGCCGCACTGGTAGACGTCTCCCAGGATGCCATGCGCCAGCGCATGATCAAGTCCGCCGAGGAAATCGAGGTCATCAAGCACGGTGCACGCATCGGCGACCTGGGCGGCGAAGCCATCAAGGCAGCGATCCGCGAAGGCATCAGCGAATACGAAGTAGCGTTGATCGGAACCGAAGCCATGGTGCACGAGATTGCCAAGACCTTCCCGCACCGCGAAGTGCGCGACACCTGGGTCTGGTTCCAGTCCGGGATCAACACCGACGGCGCCCACAACTGGGCCACCACCCGCAAGCTTCAGCGCGGGGACATCCTCTCGCTGAACTGCTTCCCGATGACCTCGGGCTACTACACCGCGCTGGAGCGCACCTTGTTCCTCGGTGAGCCAGATGCACGCAGCTTGGAACTGTGGAACGTCAACGTCGAGGTCCACAAGCGGGGCCTGGAACTGATCAAGCCGGGCGCAGTCTGCAAGGACATCGCCGCAGAGCTGAACGAAATCTTCATCTCGCACAACTTGCTGCCGAACCGCACCTTCGGCTACGGCCACTCCTTCGGCGTCCTCTCGCACTACTACGGCCGCGAAGCAGGCCTGGAACTGCGCGAAGACATCGACACCGTCTTGGAGCCGGGCATGGTCGTTTCGATGGAGCCAATGATCACCGTCGCCGATGGCGAGCCAGGTGCCGGCGGCTACCGCGAGCACGACATCCTCGTGATCGGCGAGGATGGCGGAGTCGAGAACATCACCAAGTTCGGCTTCGGCCCGGAGAACAACATCATCGACGCGTAAGCGCAACCGATCACCGTGGGGCAGGGCCCAATACCCTGCCCCACGGCTGCTTTAGCCATCTGGGGCGCAGCAAGCAGGGGGCTGTGCCTAGAACCGAAGACCACCCACCGGTCTGTCGAAACACTTCATCATTCCAGCGGCATCAAAGCCAGGACTGGCCAAAGCCGTTGCCCTCCAGAGGCGGTTTCACCCCATGAACCATTCCAGCAATTCCCCACTGCAAGCTCCCACCGGAACCACGGCCGCAGCGGCCCCCTGCGTGTCCCAGTCCCGCACCATTGACGCGAAGACCCGCCGCAAGGTGATCGCTGCCAGCTTCATCGGCAACTTCGTGGAATGGTTCGACTACGCGGCCTACGGCTACTTCGCCGTCACAATCGCCGCCGTATTCTTCCCCAGCGACGACCCCCAAGCTGGTCTGCTGATGACTTTCGGGGTATTCGCCATCTCGTTCCTGGTCCGTCCTGTAGGCGGGTTCATTTGGGGGCATCTGGGCGACAAGATCGGCCGGCGTGAAGCCCTGTCGTGGTCGATCCTGCTGATGACCGGTGCCACATTCTGCATAGCGCTGCTCCCCGGCTACGCATCCATCGGTTTTGGCGCGCCCCTGCTGCTCCTGGCCCTGCGTCTGGTCCAGGGCTTCTCTGCCGCCGGCGAGTATGCCGGCGCCTCCGCCTTCCTGGTCGAGTACGCGCCGGCCAACCGGCGCGGCCTGTACGCGGCAGTGGTTCCGGCGAGCACTGCCACCGGCCTGCTCTTCGGCTCACTGATGGCCGCCGGGCTGACCGGGTTGCTGTCAACCGGGGATCTGGAGTCCTGGGGATGGCGCATACCGTTCTTGCTGGCCGCGCCCATGGGGCTCATTGGCCGCTATATCCGCACCAAGCTGGAGGATTCGCCAGCTTTCCTTGAAGCGTCCGAGTCCTCCACTCCTGAGGGATCCCCAGTCGGGTCGTTGCTGAAGAACTACTGGCGCCAGCTGGTCCAGGCTGCGGGTGCGGTGCTGCTGAACGCCGTGGGGTTCTATGTCATCCTTTCCTACATGCCGACCTATCTATCCGAAGAGCTCGGACTGGACGCCACCCGTTCCTACCTGGCAACGACCGTTGCGCTGTTGACCTACGTCGGTTTCATCTTTATCACGGGCATGCTTTCGGATCGTTTCGGACGCAAGCGCATCTTGATCAGCGCATCGATTCTGTTCATCCTGTTCACCGTTCCTGCCTTCATGGCTTTGGAATCAGGAAACTTCCTGGTCATTGTCTTGGTCCAGATCCTGCTCGGCGCGATGCTCACGCTCAACGACGGCACCCTTCCGAGCTATCTCGCGGAAATGTTCCCCACCAAGGTCCGCTATTCCGGCTTCGCAGTGTCGTTCAACCTCTCAAATGCATTGTTTGGCGGAACCGCGCCATTCGTGGCCACATTACTGATTGCCACTAGCGGCAACGTCCTTGCCCCCGGCTGGTACTTGATGGGCGCAGCAGTGATTTCGCTGGTGGCGGTGGCCTGCTCGGTCGAAACCAGCCGTAAACCATTGGTTTGAGCCGTAGGATAGTAGCAACTCAGGAGGGGAAATGACTGAAATTCGCAGCGAAACCCGAGGCGCCTCGGTGATTGTCAACGTGCTCGATGTGCTCCGTTGCTTCACCGTTGAGCGCCCGTTAGTCGGCGTCACCGAAATCGCAGATCAGGTTGGTCTCCACAAATCCAGCGTCTCGCGCATTCTGGCCACCCTTGAGCAGGAACGCGTTGTGGATAGAGACGAGGAAACCCGCAAGTACCGCTTGGGTGTCGGCCTGATTGCCATTGCCGGTCCATTGCTTGCGAACCTGGATGTGCGGCAGGTGGCTTACCCTCTTCTGGAAGATCTTCGTGAAGCGACCGGCGAGACCGCTGTACTGAATATCTGGGACGGCAACGAGTCGATTTCGGTCGAACAACTGCCTTCTACCCACCTGGTCAAGCACACTTCGGTCATGGGGTCGCGTTACCGTTCGGGACTGAGCGCTACCGTGCAGGTATTCCTCGCCAATGAGGATCCAGTACGCCGCGCGGAGCTGATCTCCAGTGGAGAGATCGATCTTGCAGGCACAGCCCCCACCGAATACCAAGCACGTCTGAATCTTGTGCGCGAGCGCGGCTACGCGGTCAACTACGGCGAGACTTCCGCCGAGGAGGTCGGAGTGGCCGCAGGCATCCTCGACCACCGCGGTGAACTCGTAGCCTGCGCCATGACTGCCGCTCCGTTCTACCGCATCGGCGCCGATGAGCTGGAGCAGCTCTGCTCCAGCACCCGCACCGCAGCAAGGCGAATCAGCACCAGGCTGGGATACCAGGCGGAAAGTTAGCCATGGACCCGTTTGAAGCGCGCGATGCCCATGCCTTCGACTACGGTATGCACGAAGGGTCAGCTATGAAAGTCAGCCACCACTTCGCCGGGCATACCGGGATGCCAGTAGCCATCCAGACCTGGGTGATCGAGCCAGGCGGATTCGAGGGCTTCCATCGCCACGAGGGCGAGAGTGCTTCCCAGGAGTTCTACCAAGTGCGAGAGGGTCGGGCGCTGACGCGGGTCGGCGAGCACGATAACGAGCTCGGTCCCGGTGGCAGCATACTGGCCGACGCCGGAGCGGACCACGGCCTGCGCAATACCGGCGGCACTGGCCTGCGCGTGCTCACGCTTTAGGCCCCGCCACGCAAAGCCGACTTCTCAGCCTTCGGCTCGCAGCAGATTACCCAGCGCGGTCAACCAGGCGGACTGGCTTAGCTGGGAGTTTGCCCGAGTGCCTTTTGCCACCCCTCGCCCCGGTGCTGAAGTGGTTCCATGGATTACAACATCGGCTATTTCGTCGGTTCGCTCGCCACGAACTCCATCAACCGCGTCCTGTCCAAGGCCCTGATAGCCCTGGCACCTGAAAACCTCAGTTTCACGGAAATCCCGATCAGCGATCTGCCCTTGTATAGCGCTGACTACGATGACAATTATCCCGAAGCCGGGACCGCGCTCAAGTCCGCCATCGAGGCTTCGGACGGCCTGCTATTCATCAGCCCGGAGTACAACCGTTCAATTCCCGGTGCGCTGAAAAATGCCATCGACTGGGGTTCGAGGCCCTGGGGCTCCAACTCTTTCGCCCGTAAGCCCACGGGCCTGCTCGGCGCTTCGGTCGGAGCCATCGGCACTGCGGTCATGCAGTCCAGCATGCGCAGCGTCCTCAGCTTCCTGGATGCCCCGCAGCTGAACTCCCCCGAGGTCTACCTGCAGTACCGTCCCGAAGACTTCGGCGAGGACGGGAGCATCAGCAACCCGGACACTGAGAAGTTCTTGGCCCACTACATGGGCGAATATGCGGCGTTCGTTGAGCGTGTGCTCGATGCGACAGCTGCGGGTCATATCGGAGACGAAGGTATGTAGCCGCCTCCAACGTCCACTAGACGCGCGAGTACTCGGCAAGACAGACTCCGGAGGCAAAAGCCTGCATGTTCTCCAGCCTCCAGCGATCCGGGGCATACCCTGTGTCCCCGAAGAGCCTGATACCCGACCCGAACATCACCGGCTGCACCTTCAGGGCCAACCTGTCGATGTCCGGCCGGAGCCTGGCGGCCAATTGCCCTCCGCCGCACAGCCAGATGCCGTCACCCGGTTGGGATTTGAGTTCCCCGATGACCTCTCGCGGATCCGCACTGCTGAACTGCACCTCTTGGCTTCCTGGAGGTGAAGAGTGATCGCGCGTGAAAACAATCTGTCTCAGATGCGAGTACGGGCTGGGCAGTGCTGGCAAGCCGACAGCGTAGGTATTCCATCCCATCAGCACCGTATCGAAAGGGCACCCCTCGATAGGCAGTCCAGCCGACTCTGCCAGCTGGGTCGGCGCGGTGCCGCGGTAGCGGTCCCAGATGGGCGCCGCATGGTCGCCAGCCACCGCGAATGCATCGAATTCGCCGTGAGGACCGGCAATGTACCCGTCCAAGCTCACTGCAACGAAGTAGGTTAGTTCTCTCATTGATTCTCCCTTGGCTCGAAGACGGAATCGTCTGGGAAGTTGAGCCAACCCTACAGCATGGCCTGTTGGGAACTTGGGAGAATGCAAAAAAACCGGGAAACATCATTTCTGATGTTTCCCGGTTTTTTTCCATTTGGTGGAGGTAAGGGGATTCGAACCCCTGACCTTCTGCATGCCATGCAGACGCGCTACCAACTGCGCCATACCCCCAAACGAGGTGATTCCAGTGGCTTGTAGAACCCCTGAACCGAGATAAAACTTTACCGGAGCACTGCCGAAAACTCCAAATCGGCTGTTCGAGACGCTGGTCACAATCCTCTATTCACACGGTGCTCCCCAAGTGGAAGAATATGGGTCGGGACCTGCCGGCCCCACCCATTCCTTCGAAAGGCGCAATCCCATGACCATCGGACTGACCCCATACCTGCGTTTCGCCGGAGACGCCAAAGAAGCTATGGAGTTCTACCACCAGGTACTCGGTGGCGAGCTTTCCATGATGACCTTCCAAGAAGGCATGAATGACAATAATCCGGCCGTTGCCGACCAGATTATGCACTCCTCGCTATTCGTTGAACGCGGCCTGCACTTCATGGCCTCGGACACCCCGCCTGAAATGGACGTCCGGGGCAATGGCGTGATCGCGCTAAGCAGCGACGGGACGGCCGGAGCCGACGCGGAGACCCTGACCCGGTGGTGGGAAGGATTGGGCGAAGGCGGCCAGATCAACATGCCATTGGAGCGGGCCCCGTGGGGCGACTCCTTTGGCGAGCTGCGCGACAAGTTCGGCGTGGTCTGGATGTTCAACATCACCGCGGTGACCAGCTATCCGAAGCGCTAGTGGATGCGCGCCTGCTCGCGGGCTTCCAAAGCTTCGCGGCCTACGAGCAGGCCCACCTTCTTCGCGCGGATCTGGGTGATCCACGCGATCAGCAGGCCCAAGGCGGCCAGGCCAGCGCCGACCACAGATGGGGCGCGGAAGCCGTAACCGGCGGCAATCACCGCGGCACCCAGGGCGGCGCCCAGCGCGTTGGCAACATTCAGCGCCGAGTGGTTCAGCGAGGCAGCCAGCGACTGCGCATGCGGGGCCGAATCCATCAGCAGCGTCTGCAACGCAGGGATCAGCAAGGAACCCACCGCGCCCATCACGAAGACCATGATCATCGTCGGAACCACCCAGCTCGTCACGGCAGCGAAAATCAGCATGGTGGCGATCATGAAAACGGAAGAAAGCTTGATCGCGCCGAAGATCGACCAGTCGGCAAGCCTGCCACCGGCCAGCGAACCAACGACCATGCCTACGCCATAGAGCGCCAAAGCCAGCGGCACCAGCTCAATTGGCAGTCCTGCTTCTTCGGTCAGCGTGGGCGAAATGTACGAGTACACCGCGAAGAATCCGCCGAAGCCGACAATGCCGGTGAGCATCGCCAGCCACACCTGGGCACTCTTCAAGGCGGTCAGCTCGCGGCGGATGCTCGCCCCGGCATCGGTCTTGCGCCATGGGACGAACAAGCTAATCAGCACAGCGGTCAACACGCCGATCGCAGTGACGACCAGGAACATCGAACGCCAGCCGTATTCCTGGCCGAGCCGGGTCACCAACGGGACACCGGCAACGTTGGCCACCGAAAGCCCGAGCATCACCCAGGCAATGGCGCGTCCGCGCATTGTGGCCGGAACCAGGCTGCCGGCAAGCACCCCGGCCAGCCCGAAGTAGGCCCCATGCGGCAGGCCTGCAAGGAAGCGGGTCACCAGCATGGTGTTGTAGTCCGGAGCGAAGAATGAGGAGAGGTTGGCGAGCGTGAAGAAGAGAATCAGCAGCTGCACCGCACGCTTGCGCGGGATCTTGGCAGCCAGCGCAGTGAGCACCGGGGCGCCCACCACCACGCCGATTGCGTAGGCGCTGATCATCAGGCCCATCTGCGCATAGCCCACTTCCAGATCAGCGGCGCCTTCCTGGAGCAAGCCCATCATGGCAAACTCCGTGACACCGATGCCGACGCCGCCCATGGCCAAGGCAATAATTGCCAGCAGTAGTTTTCCGCCAGATACATAGGCAGTCATTCAATTTCTCAATTCATGGCAGGGTCTTGGGAAGCGGCTCCCTCGGCGCTCTTATCCATCGTAGTGACTGCATCGGGCGACAGTGGCAATCCCCGAGCGGAAAATTACGAATCCCACAGTATTTTGTGCCACTGTATTAAGTCCTATGCCTCATTCATCGCACCATCGCCTGTCGGCCTCGCGAATAATCGCGAGGTTCTTCTTTGTCATGCTCTGTCTCGCGCTGGCCGGGCTAATGGTGTTCCACCAGCAGATCCCCGATGTCCTGGGTCTCGGATTGATCGTCGATAACCTGGCCCCGTGGATGGGCCTCGGAATTCCAGTGCTCTTGCTGATGGCCTTGGTGGTGCGCGGACGCATCAGCTTCATCGGCCTGCTCGTACCGGTCGTTGTTTGGGCTGTGCTCTTCGGGCCGGCGTTCCTGCCTTCGGACCGGCGCGCACCAGAAGCTTCCTTGCTGGTTGCCACGCAAAACGTCCACGAGTCTGCGGGCGTGCAGGCTGCCCGCGAATTGGCAGCCAACGGCGCGCAGGTCATCACCCTGCAGGAAATCGGTGAAGGCCAGGAGCCGGAAATCACCGCCGAGCTCGCCCAATCCCACCCTTACAGCTACATGGTCAGCACCGTAGGCGTGTGGAGCGCCTATCCGCTGAAGAATCCAGAGCCCCTGGATCTGGGCCTGGGTTGGGACCGCGCGTTGCGGGTGGACGTGGCCAGCGAAAAAGGGGATGTCCGCCTGTACGCTGTGCATGCGGCGTCGGCCAGGCCTACCGGCCATCACGAGCGGGACATGATGCTTGCTTCCTTGGCCGGCTACCTCGCCGATGACGATTCTCCGAGGATCGTTGCCGCCGGAGACTTCAACGCCACCAGCTCCGACCGCCACTTCGCGCCGGTCGCTAACCAGCTGGAGGAAGCCCACTACAGCGACTGGGGCTTGGCCCTGACCTGGCCGCGGTCCCTGTTCCCGATGCTCGGCATCGATCATGTGATGCTGCGCGGCGTCGAATCAGCAGGCCTGGAGCGGCTGGAAATCGCCGATTCCGATCATTACGCGCTCTCTGCCACGATCGACCTGGGGAACTAGTTCGCTTCCAGCCCGGTCTGGCGCAGCGTGATGTTAATGCGTCCGCCGCCAAGGCCCAGGCCTGCAGGCGCGGTCCCGGCATGGATCTTGCTCACCCCGTGATAGGCGAAGCGTGAGGGGCCGTCGAAGACGAACAGGTCCCCCGAAGCCAGCCGGATCTCTTGCCATGGCCGGTTGCGGTTCTCGGTATTGCCCAGGCGGAATGTTGCCGAATCGCCGATGGACAGCGAAACCACGGGGGCGTTGATGCGCTCTTGCGCATCCTGGTGCATGCCCATGGCGGCCTGCACGTCGTAGTAGTTCACGATAGCCGCATCGGGCTGGTAGTCCTGCGCGCGCTGCAGGTCACCAGTAGCTTCTGCGACCGCCTGCTTGCCCAAGCGGACCAGCCAGTCTTCCATGGGCGCCACTGATTGCCCGTCCAGGTCGTCAGCGGTCTTGGAGTAGCGGTTCGGGCTCCAATGCCACCCCAGGCACAAGCTCTGCACGCTCATCGGATGGCCGTTGACGGCTGTGCGGTGCGGCGGAACAGGCCCGCTGCCCCATTCGAAGAAGCGCCGGACGATCCACTGCTGCGCGGGCGCGTCCAGCCACCCCGGCAAGTGCCAGGCTCCTGGGCGCAAGGCTCCCCCGGTACGGGGCAGTGCGCTGTCGTCGAACAGGGATTCCATGTTCCCAGCGTGCCCGTTGCAGGCAGAGCTCGGCAAGTCTCCCGCGTATTCGCTCACTGAACTTTGCAGGATCAGCCAGGCCAGTGCCTCGCAACAATATTTACATTAGAGACTTTGTGTTTCGTCTTACCCTCGCGAACATTTCGAAAAGGTTAACCTTTACTCGAATTATTGCGCTTGAAACATTTGCGATACCTCCGGGAAAACCTGGGGGCCTAGGCTGGGTGCATCCACTAGTTCAAGGAGAATCCCATGTCACCCCTAGAAACTCGAGCAGAATCAAGGAAACCATGATTGGCATCGACCTCGAACTGCGCGGATGCACTGTGCTGATCGCTGGAAGTAAATCCGGGAGCAAAAATACTGCGCTGCGCTTCCAGGCGGAGGGCGCCACGGTGCTCACCGCCGACGGGCCCTTCCAGGCAATACAGTTGCTGGAACAAGCCGGCCTGCTGGTGATCTGCGATGCCGAACCGCAGCGCTTCGCCTCGGTGGTGCAGGCAGCGCGCATTCCCGTCATGCACCTTGGACCAGCGACCCGGGCCGGATCCATCACCCTGCTCGGTGGCGGCCCCGGCGCATTGGACCTGCTGACCCTGCGCGGCGTGCGGGCCCTGGCCGAAGCAGAAGTCGTCTTCGCCGACAGGCTCGGTCCCGCAGCGCACCTGCCCGCTCTCGCACCGCAAGCTCAAATCGTGGACGTCGGCAAGCTTCCCGGACACCACAAGCTCACCCAACGGGATATCGAAGCCCTGATGATCGAAGCGGCCCGCGGTGGCGCTGCCGTAGTCCGGCTCAAGGGCGGAGATCCCTTCGTCTTCGGCCGCGGCTTCGAAGAAATCGCGGCCGCTACCGCTGCGGGCATCCCGATCAGCGTCATCCCGGGACTGAGCTCGTGCATCACCGTGCCGGCAGCAGCCGGCATCCCGGTCACCGCCCGCGGGGTGAACACCATGTTCACCGTGGTCTCGGCCCACGATCCACTCAGCGATGCGCAGCTTGACCACCTGGCCAAGCTGGGCGGAAGCATCGTGATCCTGATGGGCATGGGCACCATCGAGCAGACCGTCGCCGGGCTGCACCGGGTCGGCATGGACCCGCAAATGCCATGCGCCATCGTCGAATCCGGCACCACCGACATCCAGCGCACCAGCTGCACACGGCTAGCCCATCTCGCCGAAACAGCCCGCGGCCATTCCAATCCTGCAGTCATTGTCATCGGTGAAGTCGCTGGACTGCCGGCCACGCTGGTGAACGCGGCAGCGCAAGAAGAGCCGACCGCGCTGGCAGCGCAATTGGAAGTGGCCTGATGAGCAGCCCCAAACCCTTGGCCGGCTTCCGGCTGGCCGTCACCAGCGACCGCCGTTCCGCAGAACTCATCGAAGCCTTCGAACGCCGCGGCGCCGAGGTGACCCATACTCCGCTGCTCCAGCTCGCCCCGCTGGACGACGAGCAGCAACTGATCGCCCAAACGCAAAAGCTGATTGAGGTCCGTCCGCAGGTAGCCGTCATTACAACCGCCTACGGACTGCGCCGCTGGGTTGATACCTCCGAGGCTGCCGGCATTGGCGACGAGCTGCTGGCAGCGCTCGGGCAGGCGCAGCTCTACGTCCGCGGGGCCAAAGCCCATGGCGCCGTCAAGGCGCTGGGCCTGGAACCGGCCGCCGTGGCCAAGGACGGGCGCAGCGCCTCCATGCTGGAACTGCTGGAGGGCAAGCTCCAGGGCGCCACCGTCGCCTTGCAGCTTCATGCCGATTCCGACCATGGAATGCCCCAGAGCCTGCGCGAGCTGGGCGCTCGCCGGGTGCTGAAGGTGGAGCCCTACCGCTGGCAGGACACCAGCAGCGATAGCGGGATTTCTGCTTTGGTGGAGGGCCTGTGCGCCGCCCACTTCGACGCGGTGACCTTCACCAGCGCGCCGAGCGTGCACGCGCTGTTCGCCGCTGCCAAGGCGCGCAGTCGCTTGCCCGCTCTGCTGCGCTCACTGGCCGAGCGCGTCGCGGTGGCCACCGTTGGACCGGTGACTGCTGCCCCGCTGATCGAGGCGGGCATCTGCCCGCTGGTTCCCGAGCGCCATCGCATGGGTGCGATGATCGGCCAGCTCGTGGAGCATCTGGCCTCGCTGGGCACGTTGCAGGCGCAAACAGTCCACGGCCAGGTGCAGCTGCGCGGTCGCACCCTCTCAGTCCAGGACGAAAACTGCGAATTGACTCCCGGGCAGGCCGAATTGGTGCGCGCGCTGATCGAGGCGGGCGGCAGCGTCCTCTCCCGCGACGAACTAGGGGCCGCACTTCCGGAAGCCAGTTCCAAGCATGCCTTGGATATGACCTTGAGCCGGCTGCGCAAGGCGTTGCCGCAACCAGAAATCATCGCCACGGTCATCAAACGTGGGTACAGGCTGAACGTATGATCACCCCGATGGGCTTTTTCCCTCCGGGTTACGTAGGATCGATGTCATGGTTAATATTCAGGTTGCCGGTGAAGCCCTAGTCGATATCGTCGATGGTGTGGCGCATCCCGGCGGTTCCCCGATGAATGTTGCTGTTGGACTCGGCCGATTGGGCCACGAAGTCCTGCTCCAGACGGACATCGGCGATGACGAGCATGGTCGGCTGATCGCCGAACATGTGGCGGCCTCAGGCGTTCAGCTCGCAGCCGGATCGCACACCGATGCGCAGACTTCCAGCGCCACCGTCGTGCTGGATGAGTCCGGAGATGCCAACTACGAGTTCCAGCTGAACTGCAAATTGCAGAGCATGGCTTCGACCCAAGCCACCTTGTTCCATTCAGGATCCGTTGCAGCGTTCCAGGGTCCGAGTGCCGCTCGAATCCATGAGGCTTTCGAGGCTTCCCCACCGGGCCAGATCCTGAGCTTCGATCCGAACCTGCGTCCGGAGCTGGTCGAGGACCGGGCAGAATCGGTCAAGCAGATCGAGAAGCTGGCCGGGCTGGCGGATATCGTCAAGCTCAGTGACGAAGACGCCCTGTGGCTCTATCCGGGATGGGACACCAATCGCATCCTGGAGCACTTCTTGGAGCGCGGGGCATCGCTAGCGATCATTACCTTCGGCGCACGCGGAGCCGAGGCCCGGACCAGGCAAAGCGAGGTCATGGTTCCCTCGATTTCGGTGCGTACCGTAGATACGGTCGGCGCCGGTGATGCGTTCATGGCCGGGCTGCTCCACGCCATCTTGGACAGCTCGCTGGCCAAGTCCCTTCGCGATGGCACGCAGCTGGACAGCGTCGAGCTGGAGAAGGTCATGCAGATCGCTTCGGTGTGCGCGGGAATCACCGTGTCGCGCGCCGGGGCGAATCCTCCAACCCTTGACGAGCTGAATCATTTCCTCAGTTCCACGACGCGCTAGACCTTTCATTTCTGGCCGATAGTCGCTGGGATCTCCGCCTGGAATGGCGCTGATCCCAGCGACTATTTATTTCATTCGTTGTGGGTGCCTTGCATTATCCGCCGGCAGCCAGCCCAGCAGCCTGGACTATCGAAGGAAACGGCAGACCAGGTTGCTAGAGTTCCTTGCAGAGCACTATGCACGATTCATTGAGGAGGCCCCATGGGCAGCAAGGTTCCAGCGGCCGATAACACCTTGCGGATCCTCAGGTTGCTGGCCAGCCGGAAGACCCCGACTCCGGCGGCAATGATCGCCACGTTGCTGGAGCTTCCTCGATCCAGTGTCTACCAGCTGCTGAACGTGATGCTGGAGCACGGATTCATCACCCACTATCCAGAGGACAAATCCTATGGTCTGGGGGTCTCCGCTTTTGAGCTTTCCAGCGCCTATACCCGCCAGGAACCGCTGGCACGGCTGGGTGCCCCGCTGATTGCCCAGCTGGTCGACAAGGTCGGCGAAAGCGCCCACCTGGCCGTGCTGCATGGTTCCGATGTTCTCTACATTGTCGAAGAACGCGCCAAGGGCCGGCCATCCTTGGTCACCGACGTGGGTGTTCGCCTGCCTTCGCACCTGACCGCATCCGGCAGGGCAATTCTCGCCGCGCTGCCCAAATCCCAGGTGCGCGCGCTCTACCCCGGTACCGCCAGCTTCACGGAGCGCGTGGCCGAGTCATCGATCTCCAGCTACTCGCAGTTGCGCCGCGAGCTGGACCAGAGCACGCAGCGCGGCTATGCCGTAGAGCGCGGAGATGTCACCCCGGATTTCCACTCGCTCGCGGTAGAAATCCGGGATTCCAGCGATTGGCCGGTGGCCGCCGTTGCTGTCACCTTCCTGGCCGATCGTGTCCCCGAAGAGCAGTGGGAGACTCTCCTGCTGCAGATCCGCGCCACTGCTTCGGTGATTACCTCGCGGGTGCAGGGCAAGCGTCCATCCTAGCCAGGTGCTACTGGTTCGAGAATGCCGCGTCGAAGGACGCTTCGGGGCGTTTGAACAGGAGGCTGCGGATGTAGCCCACAGCTTCCTTCGCACCGTGCAAGCGGTCCATTCCCGCGTCTTCCCATTCGATGGAGATGGGGCCCTTGTACCCGTGGAAGTCCAGTGCGCGGAAGGCATCTTCCCAGTTGATGTCTCCGTGGCCGGTGGAGACGAAGTCCCAGCGCCGGCGGGGATCGCCCCACGGGAGATGGGAACCCAGGATGCCATTGCGCCCGTTGGGATGATGCATCCGGGTGTCCTTGCAATCCACGTGGTAGATGCGGTCGGCGAAGTCGGTGATGAATGCGACCGGGTCGATGCCCTGCCAGAACATATGGCTGGGATCCCAATTCAGCCCGAACGCTTCGCGGTGGCCGATTGCTTCCATGGTGCGCACGGTGGTCCAGTGATCGTAGGCGATCTCGGATGGGTGCACCTCCAGGGCGAACTTCACCCCCTGCTCATCGAATTCGTCCATGATCGGATTCCATCGATCCGCGAAGTCCTCGTAGCCTGCATCGATGACCTCGCCCGGAACCGGCGGGAACATGGCGACGTACTGCCAGATCTTCGAGCCGGTAAAGCCAACCACTACATCGGCACCGAGCTTGCGGGCGACGCGGGCCGAGCGCTTCATGTCCTCGGCGGCCCGCTGGCGGACGCCTTCCCCATCCCCATCGCCCCAGACATAGTCGCGCAGGATGGCCTGGTGGCGGAAGTCGATGGGATCATCGCAGACAGCCTGGCCGCCCAGGTGGTTGGAGATCGCCCAGGCTTTCAGCCCGTATTTGTCCAGGATTTCCAGCCGCGACTGGAGGTAGGCCGGATCCTCGTCGGCACGGTTGAGGTCCAGGTGGTCACCGCTGGCTGCGATTTCCAATCCGTCATAACCCCATTCTGAAGCCAGCCGGGCGACTTCTTCGAAGGGCATATCAGCCCACTGGCCGGTGAAAAGCGTCACTGGATGCGTCGCGTTCATGGTGGTTTCTCCTCTAGTCATCGGTGTCGATCCAGTCCCCGGAATCAGCCGATTCCAGAACGGCATCGGTCAAACGGCAGGCGCGGGCGCCATCGGCAAAAGTTGGAAGCCCTTCGGGCGCTTCGCCACGGATCGCCGCGTAGGTGTCGGCCACGAAAGCGGCGAAAGCATCAAGGTAGCCCATCGGGTGTCCTGCAGGGACCACCGACAAGCGTGCGGCATCGGGACTGAGGTCAGCGGCCTGGCGGGACAGGATCGAGGACATGTCGGGTTTGCCGATCCACAGTTCTTCCGGTTTTTCCTGCTTGAATTCCAGCGCCGACCGGTCTCCGGACAGCTCGATGGTCAAGGCGTTCTTCCGGCCGGCGTTGACCTGTGACACCATCAGCGTGCCGATGGCTCCCGAAGCCATCTGCACAATCAAGGCGGCAGCATCCTCGGTATCGACGTCCACGGCGCCCCGCTGCTTGTGGGCAATGGAGGTGGTCGCGTTCAGCCGAACGATCCGCTCCCCCGCAATGAATTCCAGCAGATCCACCAGATGCGAACCGATGTCCGCGAAGGCCCGCGAAGGTCCGCCATTGGCTGGTTCTACCCGCCAGTTGCTGTCGCTGACCGTATGCATCCAGTCTTGCAGGTACTGGCCACGCACGGTCAGCAGCCGGCCAAGTTTCCCTTCCTGCACGTGGGCCCGGGCCTGCCGCACCATGGGGTGGTAGCGGTAGACGAACGGCACCGAAGCCACGGCCCGGGAACGCGATGCCAGCAATGCCAGCTCGCCGGCTTCCCGGGCGCTGGTCGCCAGCGGCTTCTCGCAAACAACGGACAGGCCAGCTGCCAGTGCAGCGGCTGCCTGCTCGGCATGCAACGCATTGGGCGAGGTGACATGCACGGCGTCGCATTGGGCGAGCAGCGCTTCGACGCTGCCGAAACCGGGCACGCCCAGGGCGGCTGACGCTTGGCGGGTGGATTGCTCGCCGTTGGACCGCACCCCGATGAGCTGGGCGCCTGCCCGGCGGATCGCATCGGCGTGGGTCCGGGCCATGAAGCCGCCGCCGATGACGCCGACCTTCAGTTCCTGCATGGCCGGTGCAGCCTGCTGGCTGTTCAAATGGGACATGTAATTCCTTGTCTTTTCTTACTTGACCGCGCCGGAGGACAAGCCTGCGACCAGGTGCCGTTGCGCGAAGAGGAAACCGACCAGCACCGGAATCGATACCACCACCGAGGCGGCCATCATCTGGTTCCAGTACACATCGGTCTGCGAAGCGTAGGCCTGCAAGCCGATGGACAGCGTCCTGGTGTCCGAATTGGTGAGCACACTGGCGAAGAGCACTTCGCTCCAGGAAGTGATGAAACAGTAGACCGACACCGCGATGATCCCCGGGCGTGCTACCGGCAAGACCACCTTGAGCAGTGCGCCGAGCCGGCCAAGTCCATCGACCATGGCCGCCTCTTCCAGTTCCTTGGGCATGGCGGCAAAGAAGCCGGTGAGCATCCAGATGGAGAATGGCAGGGAGAACGTCATGTAGGTGACGATCAGCCCCAGGTAGGTTCCGTTCAGCTGCAGTCCCACGGCACGCTCCAGCTGGGTGAAGATCAAGAAGAGCGGCAGCAGGAACAGGATGCCGGGGAACATCTGGGTGGAGAGCACGATCAGCCGGAAGGACCGTGCCCCGCGGAAGTCGAAGCGCGAGAGCGCATAGGCGGCTAGGATCGCGATGGAAACCGAGAGGATGGTGGCGCTGATGGTCACGATCAACGAGTTGGCGAAGTACTTGCCCAGCGGCACCGTGGTCCAGATATCCAGGTACGGGGCCAGCGTGATTTCCGAGGGAATCCACTCGAAGGCGCCGCGCACATCCTTGAGGGGCTTGATGGAGGTCGTGAGCACCACGTAGAGCGGCAGCACGATGATCAGGGTGATGAAGGCTAGTCCGAAAACTCGCAGGATGCGGAAGCCGCGGGTCTCAATCATCGATGCTCTTTCCCTTCGGCATGACAAGTCGGATGTAGAACGCTGAGACGATCAGCAGGGCAATCAGCAGGACGACGCTCAAGGCGCCACCCACGCCGAAGTTCCAGTTGTTGAAGGACTGCTGGTAGATCAACGGGGAAATCAGGGTTGCTTCTTCCGGGGACACCGGGCCGAAGAGCAGGTAGGGGATGTCGAACTGGTTGAACACCCACAGTCCCAGCATCAAAAGCAGCACCACGTTGGCGTGCTTGATCATTGGCAGGGTGATCCTGGTGAACTGCTTCCACAGGCTGGCTCCATCCAGGGAAGCGGCTTCATAGACTTCGTTCGGGATGGATTGCAGGGCGGCCAGCAGCATCAGGAAAGCGAAAGGCCAGAATTGCCAGACGGCGACAACCACCATGACAAAGAAGGAATTCCCGCCCAATAGCCAGAACGGCCCTTCCTCCAGGATCCCGAGGTCTTCGACCAGGAAGCGGTTGACCATGCCATCGCGCTGGTTGAACATGAACGCCCAGGCGATGGTGGTGACGTAGCTTGGCAGTGCGTAGGGCACCAGGAACAGGGTGCGGAAGAATCCGTTGCTGCGGAATTTGGATGCCAGCAAGACCGCGGCGAAGATGCCAAGGCTCCAGGCGATTGCCACTACCAGGAAGGTGAACAGGAAGGTGCGCCCGAGGGCGTCGAAGAATTGGGAACCGATCGGACCGTTGGGGTCCAGCGCGGTGGTGAAGTTCTGCAGTCCCACGAACGGGGCCTTGACCCAGTTGGCAATGGAGAACTGGGTCAGCGAGAGGAAGGCGATCCATACGCCGAGCAGCATCGGGATGATGTGGATCAGCAGTTCCAGGAATGCTGCGGGAGCTGAGAGCGCATAGGGGAAGAACCGGTCGCGCTTGATTGAACTGCGCTTGATCGCCCTTGAAGCGTCGCGGGGCTTGAGCGGTTCGCTGATTCGAGGCGGTGTCTGGGCTGGCGCCGACATTCGGTCTCCTTTCATGAAAACGAATTTGGGTGCTGCAACTGGCCGCGGGGGCGCAAGGAGGTCCGCTCCCGCGGCCAGTGCAACGTGTCGGGCCGCTAGCTAGCCGGCATCTGCTTCTGCGCGTCTTCCAATGCCTTGCGGACATCGGCCTCGGTGATTTTTTCGCCCTGGGCAATCCTGGCGAATTGCTTGGCGATGGCCTCGCCTACGAGGGATTCCATCTGCCCTTCGGTGGGGAACAGCGGCATCGGGGCCGCGTTATTGGCCAGGATCTCCTTCTTGGCCTGCTGCTCGGGGGTGTCGAAGGCCGGGTCGTCGAAAGCTTCGGTGACCGATGGCAGCGAGGTGTACTTGGCGTTCAGCTTCTTCTGCTCATCGACGCTGAGCAGGTGGTTCACGAATTCTAGGGCGGCATCCTTGTTATCCGAGTTCTCGAAGACGCTCACGTTGATGCCGGCAACCAGCGACTGGGTGGCTTCCAGCCCGGTGGCATCGGCGTTCTTCAGCGGGATGGGCGCCATGGCGTAGTCCTTGAAGTCAGCGGCATTGAAGGACTTGCCCGGGGCCTGGTCGAAGAACATGGCGGCGTTGCCGTCCATGATTTCCCCTGGCAGCACCGAACCGTCATTGATCTCGGCGTTGGACTTGGAGACAACGCCGTCCTCGCCCATCAGCTGGATCCAGTCGTTGACGCCGCTGACGACGCCATCATTGGTGAAGTCCGGCTTGCCGTCCGTGGTGTACAGCTCGCCGCCGTTCTGCATGCCCAGGATGAATGCGGAGTGGGCATTATTGGCGGTACGCTGTCCGGCCAAGGTGAAGCCGTACTGGTCGACCTTGCCGTCGTCGTCGGTATCCTTGGTCAGCTTCTTGGCGGTGGCCAAGAATTCATCCCAGGTCTTCGGAGCCTGCTTGATGCCGGCTTCCTCGAACATCTTGGTGTTGTAGTACAGGCCGTAGGCCATGGAATACAACGGCAGCGAGGTGGGGGCCTGGCCCTCGGCGCCGCCGGTGGCCAGGGCTGCCGGCACGAACTTCTCGGCTCCGCCTATGGCCTCCAGCGCCTCGCCTTCAAAGGGGACGAAGGCACCGCTGGCCTGCAAGGTGGTGGCCCAGGTGTTGCCGATGTTCAGCACGTCCGGCCCTTCGCCGCTGGAGACGGCGGTGAGGATGCGGTTGTACAGGTCGGCCCAGGGGACGACTTCCAGCTCGACCTCGATGCCGGTTTCCTCGGTGAACCGCTTGATGGATTCGCCCAGGATCTCCTCGTCCTGGGTGACCGAGCTGCCCTGGTTCGAAGCCCAGTAGGTGATGGTCCCGCCGGCTTCTTCCGACCCGGAGCCGGAAGCCGAGCCGGAGCAGGCGGCCAGGCCGCTGAGCGACAGCGCTGCGATGGAGGTGATCGCCGTGAAGCGCCCCAGCTTGCTCTTGAAATGTGGTGCAGACATGTTTATTCCTTTTCAGGTGCGGGTGATGCTGTCAAGGGGTGGTGCTTCAGGCAAGGATGCCGGGAGCCGAAGGATCCCAGGCCGGGTCCAGCAGCGCGATGGGCTCGACCGTCGAGGCCACGTCGATGAAAGCTCCCGATTCCATGGCTTCCGCGGCGCAGACCATGATGTCCAGGACGTGGAACGCCAGTTCGCCGGACACGCGTTCCTTGCGGCCCTCGCGGATGGCTTGGGCCAGTTCGGCAACGCCGGTGCCACGCCCGTAGGTGGATCCTTGGGCGGTGACAACGCTCGGCTCCTGGTCCCCGAAGTGCAGGATGGTGTCTCCGGTGAATTCGTTCGGATCCGGCAGCTGCGCGGTGCCTTCCGTTCCGGAGATCTCCACGAACCCTGCACGCTTGAGCTTGGAGTCGAAGCTGAAGATGCACTGCGCACTGGCCCCGGATTCGAAGGAGAGCAGCGCTCCGACGTGGGTTGGGACCTCGACCGGGAAGCTGGTTCCGACCTTGGGGCCTGCACCGATGACCCGTTGCGCGCGGGCCTGCGAACCCAGGGCGGCAACCTTGGCTACCGGGCCGAAGACTCGCACCAGGGTGGTCAGGTAGTAGGGCCCGAGGTCGAAGAGCGGTCCCGCGCCGTGGGCGAAGAGGAATTCCGGGCTGTGGTGCCAGGATTCCGGGCCGGGGCCCTGGAAGATGGCCAGGCCCGAAAGCGGGGTGCCGATGGCGCCTGCTTCAATCTGCCGCAGGCCGGTCTGCAGGCCCGCACCCAGGATGGTATCCGGGGCCACGGCGACGCGGACTCCTGCTGCCTTGGCGGCTTCGACCAGCTGCCGTCCGGATTCGCGGTCCAGTGCGTAGGGCTTCTCGCCCCAGACGTGCTTGCCGGCGGCCACCGCCTGCAGGGCTACCTCGACATGAACTGCCGGGATCGTCAGGTTCACGACGATCTGGATCTCTTCGCGGGCCAGCAATTCAGCATAGGTTCCCGAGGCTTCCACGGACCATTTGCGCGCTTGGCTTGCTGCGCGCTCGGTATCCAGGTCGGCGATGAACCGCACGGCGAGGTCCGGGAATGCGGTGAGGTTCTCCAGGTACTGGTCGCTGATGGTGCCGGCTCCGACAATGCCCACGCCCATGGGCTGATTCTGGAATTCCATAGTCCCTAGTTCTTTTCTGCTACGAGGTAGGCGCGGCTTTCGGACACGGCCTGGAAGATGTCGCCTGCGAAGTCATCGAGTTCCACCACATGCAGCATGCCGCTGGTGGCGTCGATGATCTGGTCGATCGGCATGGATCCGCTGCCCACCGGAACCTGTTCCTTGTGGTTCTTGGACTTCGGCCCGTCCTTGATGTGCAGGGCCACAACGCGGGGTGCCAGCGCTTCAAGCAGCTGGAGCACATCGGCGCCGCCCACAGCAACCCAGTAGGTGTCCACTTCCAGGACGACCTCCGGGTCCAGCAGGCTAGCCAGGTATTCCAGGGACGTTTTGGAATTGATCTTGCTGGAGATCTCCCAGTCGTGGTTGTGGTAGCCGACCTTGATGCCGTATTCGGCACCGCGCCGGGAGGCGGCGTTGAGCTTCTGCGCGATGGCACCGATGGACTCGGCATCCTGCCACTGCTCCGCCGGGATGAACGGATCGATGACCGTGCTGATGCCGAGTTTGCCGGCCGCGGCGAAGACCTCGTCGTAGTCCGAGGAGAGCAGCGGTGCGTGCGCCGTTGGCGCGCTGAGTTCGTTCTCGGCCAGCGCCTGTGCATACTCGTCAGCGCGGGCCACGAAGTTGTACGGCTCGACTTGCGTGTAGCCGATGCCAGCTACGCGTTCGAGCGTCGCGGCCAGGTTCTCTGCGATGTGCTCGCGCAGCGTGTACAGCTGGATTGATAGGTCGTGGGCAGGCAAAGGCGTCTCCTGAAAGAAGTGGTGGGTGCGATCCAGATGCTCATGACTTGCATCACACCTTGAGACTAGTTTTACTTTTGTCGATAGTCAATAGAAGTATGTCGACATTCTCATAAAGTGTTTCGGCTTCGCGTCCATTGCTGTGTTTTACTGGGTTCATGGCCAATCCTTCGAGCCCCCAAAGCATGCAATTCGCCCGCGGCGCCAGTGGGGCAGGCGACGTCTTGCAACTGTTCATGGACGGTGCCGCGCACAGCCGCACGGACCTTGCCGCCCTGACCGGCATGGCTCGCTCCACCCTGCAAGAGCGCCTCGACGTGCTCATCCAGCTGGGCCTGGTTGGCACCATCGCGGATGGCGCGTCCACCGGAGGCCGCCCTCCCCAGCGGCTTGCCCTGCTCCCCGATGCCCGCCTGGTGCTGGCCGTCGATCTGGGAGCCAGCCACCTGCGCGTTGCGCTGACCGATCTGGCCCCCACTCCCCTGGTGCAATCCCAGGCTCCCATTTCCTTCGCCGACGGCCCGGTGGCGATCTTGCAGACCGCGATGGATCTGGCCGATGGCTTGCTCGATTCGCTGGGCCGCACCCGTGACGATGTCATTGCCATAGGCATGGGAGTGCCAGGGCCGGTGAATTTCGAGACCGGCCGTCCCGCCAATCCGCCCATCATGCCCGGATGGGACGACTTCGACATCCCCGCTTGGTTCCAGCAGCAGCTGGACGCCTTGGTGGTCGTGGACAATGACGTCAACCTCATGGCCATTGGCGAGAAGGACCAGCTGGAGACCGGCAGCGAGGACTTCATTTTCGTCAAGCTGGCTACCGGCATCGGCTCGGGCATCATTTCCGGAGGGCTGCTGCAACGCGGAGCGCAGGGCACAGCCGGCGATATCGGGCACGTGCGCATCCGCCGCGGCGATGGCATCTACTGCCATTGCGGCAATGAAGGCTGCCTGGAAGCCGTAGCCGCCGGACCCAAAATTGCCACCGCATTGCGGGCGCAGGGCATCGAAGCGCACAGCAACACCGATGTGGTCGCCCTGGTGAACTCGGGGAACATCCAAGCGATCCATGCAGTGCGCCAAGCCGGCCGCGACTTGGGCGAGGTATTGGCTGCCAGCGTGAGCTTGCTGAACCCGTCGCTGATCGTGGTGGGCGGTCGGATCTCCGCCGCCGGAGAGCACCTGCTGGCAGGCATCCGCGAGGTGGTCTACCAGCGCGGAGCGCCGCTTTCCACCCAGCACCTGCAGATCCGCACCTCGCGCAGCTGGGAAGTTGGAGCCCTGCGCGGAGCCAGCATGATCGCCATCAGCCAAGCCCTGAGCCCGGAGGCCATCGAACGCAGCGCGCTGGCGCTGATCCCCGCCACCTAGGAGCTGGAGGCAACCGGAAATTCCTCCGATTCTGAAATACCGGACAGCTCTGCCCATTCTCCGGTACCCAAGCCATGGCCGATAGCCAATGATGGAATCAGTTAGCTACGTTACATCGTAAGGAATTGCCATGAGCCACGAACCACGTGTTGTCCGCGCCCCGCGCGGTACCGAACTGACCGCCAAGTCCTGGGCCACCGAAGCCCCATTGCGCATGCTGATGAACAACTTGGATCCGGAAGTTGCCGAACGCCCCGAGGATCTCGTGGTCTACGGCGGCACCGGCAAGGCAGCCCGCTCATGGGAGGCATTCGATGCGATCGTCCAGACGCTCAAGGACCTGGAAGAGAACGAGACGCTGCTGGTGCAGTCCGGCAAGCCGGTCGGCGTCTTCAAGACCAACAAGTGGGCACCGCGGGTGCTGATTGCCAACTCCAACCTCGTTGGCGACTGGGCCAATTGGGAGCACTTCCGCAAGCTCGAAGCCGAAGGCCTGATGATGTACGGCCAGATGACCGCCGGTTCGTGGATCTACATCGGCACCCAGGGCATCTTGCAGGGCACCTACGAAACCTTCGCCGCGATCGCCGAGAAGCGCTTCAAGGGCTCGCTGGCCGGAACCCTGACCTTGACCGGTGGCTGCGGCGGCATGGGCGGCGCCCAGCCGCTGGCCGTGACCCTCAACGGCGGTGCCGTGCTGATCGTTGACGTGGATGAAACCCGACTGCGCCGCCGTGCCTCCAAGCGCTACCTCGATGAGGTCGAACTGGATCTGGACAAGGCGCTGGGCAAAGTCCTGGCAGCCAAGTCCGAGGGCCGACCGCTGTCGGTGGGCTACGTCGGCAACGCCGCCGAGGTCTTCCCGGCGCTGCTCAAGCGCCACGAAGCTGGAGAATTCTCCTTCGACATCGTCACCGACCAGACCAGTGCCCACGATCCGCTCAGCTACCTGCCGGTGGAATACGCCATGGACCAATGGCACGCCGAAGCCGAAGCCGATCCGGCCGGCTTCACCAAGAAAGCCCAGGCCGCCATGGCCGCGCAGGTCGAGGCGATGGTGGGATTCCAGGACGCCGGCGCGGAGGTCTTCGACTACGGCAACTCGATCCGCGACGAGGCACGCAAGGGCGGTTTCACCCGCGCCTTCGAATTCCCCGGCTTCGTCCCGGCCTACATCCGTCCGCTGTTCTGCGAAGGCCTGGGCCCGTTCCGCTGGGTAGCGCTGTCCGGGGATCCCGAGGACATCAAGGTCACCGACCAGGCGCTGAAGGACCTGTTCCCGGAAAACGAGCACCTGCACCGCTGGCTGGATGCCGCACAGAAGCACGTGGAGTTCGAGGGCCTGCCGGCGCGCATCTGCTGGCTGGGCTACGGCGAGCGCCACAAGGCCGGCTTGCTGTTCAACCAGCTGGTCGCCGAAGGCAAGGTCTCTGCACCTATCGTGATCGGCCGCGACCACCTGGATTCGGGTTCGGTAGCTTCGCCGTACCGCGAGACCGAGGCCATGAAGGATGGCACCGATGCCGTGGCCGACTGGCCGCTGCTGAACGCCTTGACCGCAACCAGTTCGGGTGCCACCTGGGTTTCGATCCACCATGGCGGTGGCGTGGGCATGGGCCGTTCCATCCACGCCGGCCAGGTCTCCTTGGCTGACGGCAGCGAAATGGCCGCCGCGAAGCTGGAGGCGCTGCTGACCAATGACCCGGGCATGGGCGTCATCCGCCACGTCGATGCCGGATACGAACGCGCCGCCGAAGTTGCCGCTGAGCGCGGCGTGCGCATCCCGATGGCCGCACAGGAGAAGTAGGACGCGCACATAGCCTGAGGCACCACTGATTGTGGTGCCTCAGGCTATTTATTCAATTCCAGGACCGCGCGGCCCGGGTTAAGGCTTCCGGGTTTCCGCGCTGATAAACCAGGCTTGCTGCTCCAGATCCGCAATGTACTGGTGCAGGATATCGGCGGTGGTCGGATCCGCTTCATCCACCGGGTCATGGACCTCTCGCATGACTCCCACAGTGGTCTGCAGTGCCTTGACAACCATGTCCACTGCATTAGTGGTCAGGATTTCGGTATTCACCGGTTGTTCCAGCTTCGTGTACTTCGTGACCGTTGCTGCCAGCCCGTCCGGAGTGGCATGCAAAGCTCGCATCCGCTCGGCGATTTCATCCGAGCCGCGACGCGCGATGTCAACGATTTCGTCGAGATTCTGGTGCAGGTCGCGGAAGTTGGGGCCAACGACGTTCCAGTGGATTTGCTTGCCCACCAATTGCAGGTCCAGCAGCTGGATCAGCACGGTCTGCAAGGACTCGCGCAGCACTTCCGGAGCCACGAACCCGTTTTCTGCGTTTTCGCGATCAGTTTTCTTTGCTGGAGTCTTCTTCGAATTAGCCAATGCTTCTCCTTACGTTGTCATGGACGCTTGGGGCAAGACCTGTCTCGGTGTCCCAGTCTGGACACTACCGATTTACCGGGCGGATTCCGACTGGATGGACAATTCTTTCGGAGAACGCTCAGCTTTCTCTTCGCGCCTGTTGAGCGATTCCAGAAGCCGCCATGGCAGCTGCGGAAAATACTCTTTGCCCCTCGGGTTCCCGGGAACGGCGATTCCTTTTAGCACGCAGTGGTGAATATTGGCCGAAGTCTCCGAACACCATGGGTATTGGCTTAACTGCGGGTTTCCAGCGGCTCTGAGCTTCCCCGGAATCCGGGCTTTTTCTGCGCATAGCGTAGGGCAAGTCAGGAAGCACCGACCCACGGAGGACAGCACATCTGAGCAGGATGCAAACGAGCAGTTCGGGAACTTCGACAACAACGAATCTGAAGGCTTCGAAAGCCAGCAGTCGGAACAACAGTCCTACGGCGGTGGCGAAAGCCAGCAGTCCTACGGCGGCGGTGAAGGCCAGCAGTCGGAGCAGCAATCCTACGGCGATAGCAACGAATCCGGTGAGGAATCGTTTGGCGGCGAAAGCCAGGCCGGACAGCAGTCCGATGGCCAATCGTATGGAAACGATGAAAGCCAGTTTGGTTCCGAAGAGCGGAATGAAGGATTCTAGGAACCAACTAGCCCGGTAGGTTCGCCTGCCGGCTCAAACCGTGCCCCTTCTCCCCCTGGGCACTAGTAGTAGCTTCACTGCTTGCACTGGGCATGCGGTGAAGCGATTGCTTTTGTCCCCGCATGGAATCGTCAGTAAATTGCATGGTTGCGTGCTCCCGGGGCACGAGAACTCATTCGTTCCTGTGCCGTTCGCGTTGGTCATTTATCGTCATTCAACGCAGAATGTATCTATACCACGTGTCCAAATGCGCTGGCCGGTTCGATTGACAGGATGGTCATGTTCTCGAAAATTACCAAACGCTTCGCTGGGCCGCTGGCGGTTGGAATCCTTGCAGGCGCACTGGCAGGTTGCGTGAGCATCCAACCCTCCAGCGAAGAGACAAGCGCACCAGCAGAAGAAAGCATGGCACCGGAGAACGCCGGGCCTATCGAAGGCAGCGTCACCCCAAGCTCCAAAGCCCCAGAAGGCGCTTCTACTCGTACTCCCAATGTTCCGAAGGCACCTGCGGACAGCACCTTCCAGTTCGTCTATGATTTCCTCGATGCGCAAGCGACCGAAATCAGGTGCACGGGCGGCATGGATATCTCTGAAATGGGTCAAATGCTGAAGCTCATCGGCGATTGCCAGAACGTCACCATCTCTGGTTCCGGAAACATGATCGTCGCTCCGCACATCAAAAATCTTGAGCTGGACGGCAGCGGTAATATCGCAGCAGTCAAGAACATCAAGCACGTAACCTTTAGCGGCATCGGCAATTCGGCCGCATCCCTTAACGAGAACGCCAAGGTCACGGACAACGGCTCGTCCAACAAATTTGGCGAGGATGCCTTCGAAGGCCTCACCTTCTGAAACCGGAACCCCTGAACGGGCCTCCAGGGCACTGTCTGGCATTTCGGACAGATGACCCGAATATCAGTGCCGTGCAAACTCGTTCTGCCGAACAATGGAGATTAGAGACCTCATTGCAGCGTAGAGAACGGATTGAAAATCATGGCTACTTCCCCGCACGTAACCCTGGACCTAGCTGGCGCCACCGCCGATGACGTGATTGCGGTAGCTCGGCACAACGCGCAAATCAGCATCGCGCCTCAGGTTCTTGAAGAACTGGCAGCAGTCCGCGCCCACATCGATGCCCTCGCTTCAGCCGACACCCCGGTCTATGGCATTTCCACCGGGTTCGGCGCCCTGGCAACGCGCCACATCGCTCCCGAGGACCGCGCTAAGCTGCAGCGTTCGCTGATCCGCTCGCATGCAGCCGGCATGGGCGACCCAGTTGAGCGCGAAGTGGTGCGCGCGCTGATGTTCCTGCGTGCCAAGACCCTTGCCTCGGGCCGCACCGGCGTGCGCCCGGTAGTGCTGGAAACCATGGTTGGACTGCTCAATGCCGGCATCACCCCGGTAGTGCGTGAGTACGGTTCGCTGGGTTGCTCAGGAGACCTTGCTCCGCTCTCCCACTGCGCACTGGTCCTGATGGGCGAAGGCGAAGCCACTGACCGCGAAGGCGTGAAGCGCCCCGTGCCGGAGCTCTTTGCTGAAGCAGGACTGGAACCTGTCGAACTGGCGGAGAAGGAAGGCCTGGCGCTGGTCAACGGCACCGACGGCATGCTCGGCCAGCTGCTGATGGCACTGGCAGACCTGGAAGAGCTCGCAGACATTGCCGATGCCACCGCGGCCATGAGCGTCGAAGCCCAGCTGGGCACCGACCAGGTCTTCCGTGCTGAACTGCACGAACCGCTGCGCCCGCATCCGGGCCAGGGCCGCAGTGCTGCAAACATGTTCAGTTTCCTTTCGGGCTCCCCCATTGTCGCTTCGCACAGCGAAGGCGACGGCCGCGTGCAGGATGCCTACTCGCTGCGCTGCTCCCCGCAGGTTACCGGCGCAGTACGCGACACCATCGCCCATGCCCGCCTGGTCGCCACCCGCGAATTGGCAGCAGCCATCGATAACCCTGTCGTGCTGCCATCGGGTGAAGTCACTTCCAACGGCAACTTCCACGGTGCTCCCGTGGCGTACGTCTTGGACTTCTTGGCCATTGCCGTAGCTGACCTGGGATCCATTGCAGAACGCCGGACCGATCGCATGCTCGACCCGGCTCGTTCCCGCGACCTGCCAGCGTTCCTTGCCGATGACCCGGGCGTGGATTCGGGCATGATGATCGCCCAGTACACGCAGGCCGGACTGGTCGCGGAGAACAAGCGTCTGGCCGTACCGGCCAGCGTGGATTCCATCCCGTCATCAGCGATGCAGGAAGACCATGTTTCCCTGGGTTGGCACGCGGCGCGCAAATTGCGCACCTCGGTCACCAACCTGCGCCGCATCCTGGCAATAGAAATGCTGATTGCCGGCCGAGCCCTGGATCTGCGCCAGCCATTGCAGCCTGGCCCGGCTACCCGCGCCGTATTGGAGCTGCTGCGCACCAAGGTTGCAGGCCCGGGCGAGGACCGTTTCCTCTCTGCCGAGCTGGAAGCTGCTTGCCAGTTGCTGGCCTCCGGGGAAGTGCATCGCGTGCTGGAAACCCATCTGCCAAAGTAGCCGTTCGCGGCCAACTGTGTGGGGTGCCGGACAATGCCCGGGCATCTGCGCGCAAGAGGCGTAAGCTTGGATACCGGGAAACCACTTACCTCGCGTGAAAGAATCGTCTAATGCAACGCACCATGTTCAAGTCCAAGATCCACCGGGCAACTGTCACCCAGGCAGACCTGCACTACGTAGGCTCGGTCACCGTTGACTCCGAGCTGCTCGAAGCCTCGGATATCCTGCCCGGCGAACTGGTCAGCATCGTAGACATCACCAACGGCGCCCGCCTGGAAACCTACACCATCGCTGGCGAGCCGGGCAGCGGGGTCATCGGCATCAATGGTGCGGCAGCGCATCTGGTGCACCCCGGCGACTTGGTCATCCTGATCAGCTATGCGCAGATGGACGATGCCGAGGCGCGCAGCTATGTGCCGAGCGTGGTGCATGTGGATGCCGATAACAAGATCATCCACCTCGGCGATGATCCTGCCGAAGCAGTGGCCGACGGGGTGCAGACCCCGCCGCACGCACTGCTGAACAGCAACTAGTCCAGCTTCACAAGGCCAGCCGGCGCGCAAGGTATTGCGCGGTTCTGCTGGCCTTGTCTTGCGCCACCGCCCTTGGGGTCCCCTCGGCAACGATGCGCCCGCCGCCATCCCCTCCGGCCGGCCCCAAATCGATCACCCAGTCGCTTGCGGCAACCACATCCATCTGGTGTTCCACCACGATGACGGTGTTGTCCTGGTCGACCAGCTGCTGCAGCTGCGATACCAGCAGCTGCACGTCGGCAGGGTGCAGTCCGGTGGTGGGCTCATCGAGCAGATAGAGCGTGTGCCCGCGGCGCTGGCGCTGGAGTTCGGTGGCCAGCTTGATGCGCTGGGCTTCGCCGCCGGACATTTCGGTAGCTGGCTGGCCCAGCTGCAGATACCCCAGTCCGACTTCGCGCAGGGTCGCCAGGGCCCGTGCCGCGGAAGGGATTCCGGAGAGGAATTCTTCGGCTTGGCTGACGTCCAGTTCCAGGATCTGGGCAATGTTCTTGCCCTGGTATTCGACGTCCAGGGTCTGCTGGTTGTACCGGGTTCCGCGGCATTCGGGACATGGCCCGTAGGTCCCTGGCAAGAAGAGCAGCTCGATTTCCAGGTAGCCTTCGCCCTGGCAGTTCTCGCACCGCCCGCCGGCGACGTTGAAGGAGAAGCGTCCGGCACTGTAGCCGCGTTGCCTGGACAGCGGCAGCTCGGAAAAAGCCTTGCGGACCGCATCGAACAGGCCCGTGTAGGTTGCGACATTGGATCTGGGCGTGCGCCCGATGGGTTTTTGGTCCATGAGCACTACGCGGCTTAGCTGGTCTGCGCCGGTGACCTCGGCGATCACCGCGCGATCCGCCGTCGCTTCCGGATCCTCCGGCCCGGCAAGCACCGGGCCGCCCGCAGCCTGGGCCAGGGCACCGCAGACCAGGCTGGACTTGCCCGATCCCGACACGCCGGTGACCGAACAGAAGACCCCCAGCGGGAACGCGGCGTCCACGTCGTCCAGGTTGTGCAGGTTCACCCCGCGCAGCTGCACCCATCCTTGGGCTTCGCGCGGCTCGCGGTGCGGCGCAGGCCCGGGATCGAGGAAGCGCCGGGTCACGGATTCCTGAATTCCGGACAGGCCGGAAACTTCTCCGCTGTAGAGCACCTGCCCGCCGTTGCTGCCCGCGCCGGGGCCGACATCGACAATCCATTGCGCACGGCTGACCACATCCATATTGTGCTCCACCACGAATACCGAGTTGCCTTCGGCCTTGAGCGCGTCGAGCACCTCGATCAGCGGCTGCACATCGGCCGGGTGCAGCCCGGCAGATGGCTCATCGAGCACGTAGATGACGCCGAACAGTCCCGCGCGCAGCTGGGTGGCGATGCGCAGGCGCTGCATTTCCCCCGGCGACAGCGTCGGGGTGGCGCGGTCCAGGCTCAGGTATCCCAGCCCGAGCTCGACCAGCACCTGGATTCGGCCCAGCAGGTCGGCGCTGATGATGCTCGCGACTTCGGCCTGCGCCTCTGCCTGGGCATCAGCCGCGAAGGGGCGCAAGAGCTCGGCCAGGGAGCTGAGCGGCTTGCCGTTGAATTCCGCGATATCCAGACCGTCGAAGGTGACCTGGAGCGCATCGGGGCGCAATCCCGTCCCCGAGCACGCCGGGCAATCCTGCGAATGCATGAAAGCCAGCGCCTTGGACCGCAGGTTCTCGCTCTTCGAGGTCGCAACCGTGTGCCGGACGTAGCGTTCGGCACTCCAGAACCGGCCCTTGTACGGTTTGGCCACGCGATCCCGTTCCGGGGTGACTTCCACGACTGGCTGGTCTTCGGTGAACAGCAGCCACTTCCGTGTTTCCGCGGGCAGCTGCTGGAACGGAACGTCGATGTCGTAGCCCAGGTGCGTGGTGATGTCCCGCAGGTTCTTGCCCTGCCAGGCGCCGGGCCAAGCCGCAATCGCGCCGTCCCTGATGCTCAGGGAGGAATCCGGGACCAGCGATTCCTCGCTGACCGAATGCACCGTTCCCGCACCGTGGCATTGCGCGCAGGCGCCGGCCGCGGTGTTGGTGGAAAAGGCATCCGAATCCAGCCTCGGTGCACCCTGGGGGTAGGTTCCTGCGCGGGAGAACAGCATGCGCACGGAGTTGGACAGCGTAGTCAGGGTCCCAACGGTGGAACGGGAACTGGCAGCACCACGCCGTTGCTGCAGGGCCACGGCCGGTGGCAGCCCGGAGATGAATTCCACCTTGGGCGTGTGCCCCTGGGCAATCAGCCGCCGCGCGTAGGGAGCCACCGATTCCAGGAATCGGCGCTGGGATTCAGCGAAGATGGTTCCGAAGGCCAGGGAAGATTTCCCGGAACCGGAGACCCCGGTGAAGGCGACAATGGCATCGCGCGGAATGCGCACTTCGACATTGTCCAGGTTGTTCTCGTTGGCACCCCGCACGTGGATGAATCCGTCATGGTCGGCAGGTGCCCGGAAGGATGCAAAGCTCTTCATCTTTCCCACACTATGCGCCTGCACGGGGCGAACTCAATTCGCACCTCGCGCGCTCACCCTTCGGATTGGCAGGCCGCGTCGGGGCATCCTTGCCAGGTCTTCGAGAAGTATCCGACGATATCGGTACTGTGTTCCCACGGGTAGATTTCATCGACCTTCCCGTGGATACGCATCGCTGCCTGCGCCACGGCCAGGTGGAAGAACCGGCAGACCTGTGAGTAGTGCCAGAGATCCGCAATCAGCTCGGCCAGCTGTCCATGGGCCAGCGGCCGGCCGGGTCCGAATCCGGCTGCCGCCATAGCCTGGAGCACGATCTCCTCCGTGAGTTCATGGCCTTTGCCGCAATCGCACCAGGCCAGGCCCTGGCTGGGCATCGACCACACATCAATGCTGCTCCCGGCGGCGCCATCGGGTTCCATCTGCTCCTCCATCGTCGAATTCTGCTTGGCTCCCGAATGTACCGGCCGCGACCTACAGTTTGGCCCGGCGGGCCGGCAGGCTCTTGCCTGCACCGGCATTGCTTGGCATAGTCGTTTGAGCCGGCGGGGTTCAACCAGCTGGCGGATTGAGGCCGAGGAGAACAGTGATGATCAAGCGTTCCCACCCCGATACCAGCGATGGCGCACCGCACCGGCAGTGGAACGAGCTGCTGCAGGAAATGCGGGTGATGCAAACTGGTGTGCAGATCCTGGCTGCTTTCCTGGTGGTTTTGCCCTTCCAGGCGAGGTTCGAGATGCTCAGCCGAACCGACGAGGTGGTCTACATCATTTTGCTGGTGGCGGCCACTGTGCTGATTCTGCTGCTGATCACCCCCGTGGCCGTGCACCGGTATCTCTTCGGGCAGCGGCTCAAGGAGCAGACGGTCAGCTTGGGGCACGCCGTCGTGAAGATCGTGGGCATCGGCGTGGGGCTGCTGGTCTCGGGTTGCGTCTGGTTTGTGCTGCAGGTGCTCTTCGGCTGGCAAATCGGGGCCTGGATCGGAGGGCCGCTGATCCTGGTGGCCTTGTTCCTGCTGGTGGCGCTGCCGCGGATCCTGATCCGGGTTGGACCAGAGAACGGCTTGGGGCACTAGGCTTCGGGCCGGCTAGGCCATCTTGTCGACGCGGCGCAATATCAGCCGCATCGGCGCATGCCTGATGGCTCGCGGCAGCAGCCGCGTGGCGGCCCTGGCGACGGCGATGACGCGGGCGTTGCGCTGCGCTGCTTTCCCGGTGAGGCGATAGCCGAAGCCCTCGCGCACCGGGGCCGGCAGCTGGGCGATGGTCACGTCGCGCATCAGCGGCATGCCGATCCGGACCCACCATGGGGCATTGCGTGCTTCGAAAAGTTCGCGGGCCAGCGCCCTGGTCTGGTTGGTGACTTCCAGCTTCGCTTGATTCTGCGCAAAGTACTGCTCGAAGCCGCCGAGGTCCTGCGGCCAGTAGTCGCCCGGCATCTGCAAGGCCTCACCGAGCCGTGCGTACTGCAGGTAGAGCTCTTCCTGGTCGGCCTTGTTTTCATCCAGGATCTGGCCGGCAATTACGCGAGCCGAATCATAGAGCGTGGCCGCCACCCACAACTGCAGCCTGGGATCCAGCGCAGAATACGCGGGCCTGCCCTCGTCACGCGTTGCGCGAATGGGCCGGTGCGCCGCGTCAACATGGGCGATGATCTTGCGCTGCTGTTCTGCTGTGCCATTGCTCAATGCATAGATATAGCCGAGGGTATGAATCAGCCGGCTGAGCGGGTTGGCGGCGAAATCAGAGTGCTCGGCAATGGCCCGGCCAATCTGCGGGTGGGCCAGCTGAAGCAAGATGGCTCGGCCCGCTCCGAGCAGCAGCCCGGCTTCCGGCGCGATGCTCGAGAAGGGCTCGCCGTTCTCTGCGGCCAGGTTCCTTTGCTTCATGACCTCCATTCTAGGCAGTCGGCTTGCCCAAGGTCATTGGCGCCGATGGCTGCAGGAAGTCGCTCAGGATTCTTGCGTCGCACCCTTCTTCAGCAGGACAACGACGGAAGCTGCGGCCATGAACACGGTTCCCGCGATCACCGCAATGCTCTGGGGCGTCTGGCCCGGGTCGCTGGACAACGCCGGCACGGTGAGAATCAGGACGGCCGCCCCCAGCACCATGAGGGCGAAAGCTGCATAGAACATCTTCTTCACTGCGTCTCTCCTCGGGTAGCGCGCTGCCGCGAAACAGCTGCGGCATCCGGTGCCTAGAATGCTACCCCGCAGTGCAGGATCGCGTTGGCGTAGGGGGTAGCTTCCCCCGTGCGCACAATGACCTTGGCCTGGGGCAGTTGGGCTTTCAGCTCTTCGTGGGAGATGAAGTCCGGGTCCAGGCCCCTGGCCAGGCACAGTTCCTGGACCGGGCCGTTCTCTGCTTCGGCCGCCAGGGTGCTGTTCTCGATCACCATGTTCCGGGCCAGGACCTCGAGCACCTGATCGAAGCTGGGCAGCCCCTGCACCAAGGCCAGATCGATGACCAGTGGGCCTTCGGGCAGCGGCAGGCCGCAGTCCGCTATCACCACGGTGTCGGTATGCCCGCACTTGGCCAGGGCGGCCAGCAGCGGGGCGTTGAGAATTTCGGATTTCAGCACAGCGGCTTCCTCAGGTCTTGCTCGAAAAGGGGTCTCAGAGGTTCTGCAGGGAACGCGGGTAGGAAGCTTGGGCTCCGTGCGCCTGCACCGTCAGCGCGGCGAACTTGCCGGCGAATTCTGCGGCCTGCGCCAGGTCATCGCCCTTGGCCAGGCGGGCAGCCACCGCACCGGTGAATGCGTCGCCGGCACCGGTGGTGTCCACGGCCTTGACCTTCACGGCGGGCAGCGCGCGAACCTGGACCCCGCCGTTCTCCCCTGGGAACCGGTCGGCAACCAGGCAGCCATTAGCGCCGAGGGTGATGACCACGCTGGCGATGCCCTCGTCGACCAGCATCCCGGCCAGGCGCTCGTACTTGCCGTCGAACCGGCGAGCCGGGTGCGGGTTCAGCTGCTGGAGCACGGCTTCGGCCTCATGCTCGTTGACCACCAGCGGGTTGGCCTTGAGCAGGTACTCGCGGTCCAGTTCGATCACCGGCGCCAGGTTGAGCACGATGCGCTGTGTGGCAGCATCCATGGCGGCCTTGATGCCCGAGGCAGGAATCTCGCCCTGCAGCACCAGGATGCCCTCGATGCCCCCGGCGCCCTGCACAGCCTCGCCGGAGACGGTCGAGTTGGCCCCGGAGACCACGGCAATGGAGTTCTCCGCGCCACGGTCCACCTGGATGATGGCTACGCCGGTCGGCTCGCTGGTGCGGGCCACGCGATCGAGCTTCACGCCGGCTTCCCCGAGCTGGCCCAGCGCAATTTCGGCGTGCGAGTCGTTGCCGACGGCGCCGATGAATTCCGTGGCGGCACCGGCCAGCTGGGCGGCCAGCGCCTGGTTGGCGCCCTTGCCGCCGGGCGAGAGCTGGTAGGAATCTGCCAGCACGGTTTCACCCGGGCCGGGAAGGCGGGCCATCAGCGCAGTGATGTCCACGTTGCTAGAGCCCACAATGGTGACCTGGATGTCCTGCTGCATGCTATGTCCTCTGGTTCTCTCCACCCGGCGGCCGATGGGCGCCGGTGCACTGCTTGATTGCCGCTAAGGGCAGATTACTCGCCTGCGTAGTCGGCGACGTTCTTCTCGTCTACCGTGTCAACGGCGACCTGCACATTGGCTTCGACTTCTTCGCCCTTGATGGCCTTGGCCAGGATCTGCACCGACTGCTTGCCCAGCTCGGCCGGGTTCTGGGCGATGGTGGCAACCAGGGTGCCATCCTGGACTGCCTTGAAGCCGTCGTCGGTGCCGTCGAAGCCGACTACCAACACGTCCTTGCCGGCCTTGTCGCCCAGTGCCTGGATGGCGCCCAGGGCCATTTCGTCGTTCATCGCCAGCACGCCAGCGGCATCCGGGTTGGCCTGCATCAGGTTGGTGACCACGTCCAGTGCTTCGGCTCGGTCGAAGTTGGCGGTCTGCGAGGAGACGACCTCGATGTCCTTGAACTCGGCCAGGCCCTTGTCGAAGCCTTCGCCGCGCTCGTTGGTTGCCGAGGCGCCTGGAACACCTTCCAGCACGATGATCTTGCCCTTGCCGCCCAGCGCCTCGCCCAGCGCCTTGGCAGCCTGCTCGCCGCCGGCAACGTTATCCGAAGCCACGAAGGAAGCGATCTTGGTCTCGCCCACCGCACGGTCAACCGCAACGATCGGCAGGCCGGCCTCGGCCACCGGGTTCAGGCCGGCTTCAGCGGTTTCGGTATCCACGGCGTTGATGATCAGGCCGGCCGAGCCGTTGGTTGCCGCGGTGGCCAGCTGGTTGGCCTGGGTTGCGGAGTCGTTCTGCGCGTCGACGACGGACAAGTCGATGCCCTGCGCTTCGGCCTCGGCCTGGGCTCCATCACGCAGGTCGACGAAGAACGGGTTGTTCAGGGTGGACACTGCCAAGGTGGCCGAGCCGGCCTCTGCTTCGGTGCCGCGGTTGCAGGCGGCCAGGCCGGCCACCAGGGCCAGTCCGACGCTGACGGCTGCGGTCTTGCGGATGATGTTCTTCATGGGGTTCTCCTTTGAACTTTTCTTGAATTGCTGGGTACGGAGGGAAAATCTAGTGCTTGACGTTCTTGCGGCGCAGCACGTCGAAGCCCACGGCGATCGCAATCACGGCGCCGATGACTACCTGCTGCCAGAAGGCGGAAACCGAAAGCAGGTTCAGCCCGTTGCGGATCACGGCCAGCACCAGGGCGCCGATCAGGGTGCCGGAGATGCGTCCCACGCCGCCGGAGAGCGATGCGCCGCCGATGACCACGGCCGCGATGGCATCCAGCTCGTAGCCCGAAGCCAGGGTCGGCTGGGCCGAGTCCAGGCGCCCGGCCAGGATCATGCCGGACAGGGCCGCGAAGACGCCGGAGATGATGAAGACGGTGACCAGCACGCGCTTGACCGGGATGCCCGACAGTCGCGCGGCTTCGGTGTTGCCGCCCACGGCGAAGGCGTTCTTGCCGATGACGGTGCGGTTGAGCACGAAGGCGGCAAGCAGGCCGGAGACGACCAGGATCAGGATCGGCACCGGGATCGGGCCCAGGTCATCGCCCAGCCAGGACACCGAGGAGCTGGTGGAGATCGGCCGGCCATCGGAGATCACCAGGGTCAGCCCGCGCACCACGGTGAGCATCGCCAGCGAGGCGATGAAGGTGGGCAGCTTGCCGTAGGCGCTCATCGCACCGGTGACCCAGCCGCACAGTGCACCGACGGCCAGGCCGATCGGGATGGACAGGCCATCGGGCAGGCCGGCGGTGGTGATGGCGTAGGAGGAGCCCATGGCCGAGAGCGCCGCGACCGAGCCGACCGAGAGGTCGATGCCGGCGGCGACGATCACGAAGGTCATGCCGAAGGCCATCACCGCGATGGTGGAGACCTGGATGCCGATGTTCATCAGGTTCGGTCCGGTCAGGAAGCGCGGGGTGGCGATGAACAGGGCCAGGCAAAGAATGACCAGGCCAACCAGGGCTCCGTTGTTGGCAAGGAATGCCTTGAAATCAAAGCCCTTCTTCGGGGCAGTAGCTACGCTGCTCATTACTTGGTTCCCATTTCTTCTTCGCGGTGCACATTGCTGACGGCCAGGGACATGATGGCGTCCTGGGTGGCTTGTTCGGTGGCCAGTTCCCCGGCGATGCGTCCCTGGCTCATGACCAGGACGCGGTCGGACATGCCCAGCACTTCGGGCAGTTCGCTGGAGGCCATCAACACGCAGCCTCCGGAGGCGGTGATCTCATTGATCAGTTCGTAGATTTCGACCTTCGCTCCCACGTCCACGCCGCGGGTCGGCTCATCGAGCAGCAGCACCTTGGCCCCGGCGGTGAACCAGCGGCCGAACACGGCCTTCTGCTGGTTTCCGCCCGAGAGCGAGCGGATGGGCGCATCGATGCTGCCCATGCGGATGCGCAGGCGTTCGGCGACCTGCTGCGCGCGGTCCTTCTGGCCCTTGCGGTCCACCAGTCCGTTCTTGGCGGTGGCGGCCATGGTGGCGTAGCCGATGTTCTCGGCCACCGAGGCATCCAGCACCAGGCCCTGGGTCTTGCGGTCCTCGGGAACGTGCCCGATCCCAGCGCGGGTAGCTGCAGCGACGTCGAAGCTGGCCAGCTTCTTGCCGTTGACCGCCACGACGCCGCTGGCGTACTTGTCGGCTCCGGCGATGGCGCGGATCAGCTCGGTGCGCCCGGCACCCATCAGGCCGGCCAGGGCAACCACTTCGCCGGGCCGCACTTCCAGCGAGATGTCCTTGAGCATGCCCTCGCACAGGTTCTGCACGCTCAGCAACGGCTTCTGGCCTGGCTCGGTGGCTACGCGCGGGAACTGGGCGTCGATATCGCGGCCGACCATGAGCCGGACCAGCTCGTTCTCCTCGGTGTCCGCCGGCACGGTGGCAATGAATTTGCCATCGCGCAGCACGTTCACGAAGTCGCCGATTTCGGCAATCTCATCGAGGTGGTGGCTGATGAACACCATGCCCACCCCTTGTTGCTTCAGGGTGGCGACCACCGAGAACAGGTGCGCGATTTCGGCCTTGGTCAATGCCGCGGTGGGCTCATCGAGGATCAGCACGCGGGCGTCCAGGCTCAGCGCCTTGGCGATCTCCACCAATTGCTGCTGGGCCAGGCCCAGCTGGCCCACCGGCGTATCGACATCCAGCGCCAGTCCGAGCTTGTCCATCGCTTCGCGGGCGATCTGGCGCATGGCGCGGCGGTTGATGATGCCGAATTTGCGTGGCACGCGGCCCAGGGTGATGTTCTCGGCGATGGTCATCGACGGGACCAGGTTCAGTTCCTGGTGGATGGTGGCGATGCCCAATGCCTCGGAGGCCTTGGTGTTGGGAATCTTCACGGCCTTGCCGTCCACCAGGATCCGGCCGGCGTCCGGCTCGTGCACGCCGGCGATCATCTTGATCAGCGTCGACTTGCCTGCGCCGTTCTCGCCGAGCAGCACCGAGACCTTGCCGGCATGCACCTCGACGGTGACCTCGTCGATCACCTGTACCGGGCCGAAGGACTTGCAGACCTTGTCCAGGACCAGCAGAGCGTCATTACTCATTTTCGTTCCTTCCATCCTCGCCTATGCGCCGGTGGCGGGTTGCGTTGGGGCCAGCGACTCACGCGCGGTGAATCGGCTGATGAATTCTTGGGGCTCGGGGCTCTTGCCCGCCATGACGTCCTGGAGCGCGGTGACCGCGGCGCGGCCCATGCTGGTCAGGTCGTGGCTGATCGTGGCGATCGGCGGATCGTGCATGAGCATTGCGTCCACCTCGTCGAAAGTGATCACCGAGAGCTGCTTCCCGATCCGGATGCCGGCTTCGCGCCACACGGTCAGTGCGCCGATGGCCATTGGCGCATCGGCGATGACCACCGCGGTGGGCTGCAGTTCATGGCCCAGCAGCCAGCGGGCGCCTTCGGCACCCGAGGCGGCGCGGAAGTCGCCGGCAAAGTGCAGGGCAGGATCGGTATCCAGGCCGTTGGCTGCCATCGCCGAGTCGAAGGCGCTGTGGCGCTCGCGGGCGGTGGAAGCGTGGGCCGGGCCGCCCAAGAAAGCGATCTTGGCGTGGCCCAAGGCCTTCAGCCGCGCGATGGCTTCTTCCAGGGCTCCGGTGCTGGAGGCGGTGATGGATGGGATGCGAAGCTCGGGCAGGGTGCGGTCGACGAAAACCAGCGGAGTGCCCGAGGCAATGATGCGCTGCATCATCTGGCTTGGCCGGTCGGCGTCTTCATCAAGGCCCTGGGGAACGAGAATCAATCCGTCAACGCGGCGCGAAAGCATCGCGGCGAGGAACTGGTCCTGCTGTTCGGTGTCCTCGTTGGCATTGCCGATGAAGGTCATCATTCCCGCGGCGTGGGCCTGCTGCTCGACGGCATGCGCGAGATCGGAGAAGTAGGGGTTGCGCACATCGGATATCAGCAGCGCGATGGTGTCGGTTTTGGTGGAGCGCAGGGAGCGGGCCTGGGCATTGGGCACGAAACCCAAATCCTTGGCGACAGCTTCCACTTTTTCGCGGGAAGCGGCCGAAGTGGCGGGGTGGCCGGATAGAACGCGCGAGGCAGTCGCGGAAGATACTCCGGCTGCAAGTGCCACATCCTTGATGGTGACAGCGTTCATGTCGATAAGCCCCTTTGCTTACGTGTAATCGATTCCATGGAATCGATTACACAGTTTTCCTCACAAAGAAATTTAAGTCAATACGCTGCCCCTGGGCCTCGGATAATCCTTATCCATGGAGCAGAATTTTTAGGCTCGTGACTAGCCACTTTCAGTTGTCAGCGGTCTCCAGCCCGAAATGCCCCATAATCAAAGTCACCTCGCGGCCAGCTGGCCCGATGGTCGCTAAGATGGTGCTTGTGTCGGTCAACCAGCTTTCAGATAGCGCCCAGAACTATCTCAAGATCATCTTCGGTCTCAACGAGTGGTCGAGCGATCCGGTAACCGCCAGCATCATCGCCAGCAAATCAGGCATGAAGCTCTCCACGGTTTCCGGCGCCCTGGGCAAATTACGCCAGCAGGGCCTGCTAGACCATGCGCCCTATGGCGCCGTAACGCTGACCGAACTGGGACGCGAGTATGCGGTGACCATGGTGCGCCGCCATCGCCTGATCGAAACTTTCCTGGTGCAGATGCTGGGCTACCGCTGGGACCAGGTGCATGAGGAGGCCGAGAGCCTGGAGCATGCGGTATCCGATTTCATGATCGAGCGCATCGACAGCCTGCTGGAGCACCCCACCCGCGACCCGCATGGCGACCCCATCCCGACGGCCGAAGGCCGCATTTCCATCCCGCAGGCGTTCAACCTGAGCGATGCCAGCGATGACGCCCAGGTGGTTGTCGAACGCATCGCCGATGACGATTCGCAGCTGCTGCAGTATTTCTCCGATCACCGGATCGTTGTCGGCGCGCAACTGCGCATTACCGCTGGCGAGCAATTCTCCGAGACAGTGAATGTCCAGGTCTGCTCAACTGGCGAAACCCTGCGCTTGGGATCACGTGCAGCCGCGGCCGCATGGGTCTCCCTTCTCCCCTGAAATGCCCTTCCAGGTTCTGGTCAACGGCACGCGGAAGGCCCGTGGAATCGACGCGTCCCTGCACCCAGGGTGCTGATTGTCCGGCCAATAGTCTAAAGTGATGATCAACCAGGGATACTGCAATGTACAAGTTTTACATGGGGGTGCATTGCAGCATTCTTGGCGAACTCCTGCGCTCACACTCTCTTGAAAGACATCACCTTGCCAAGAAAACTCATTGCTGCGCTCTGCGCTGCAGTTTTGGTGCTCGCTGGATGCAGCGCACCGGCGGAACCTTCGGCACTTACCGGGATGGATCCCGCACCGGTTGAAGACCTGCTGGCAACAGATCGTCCGTTGCTGGTTGAACGGGCTGCCACCAGCAGCAAGAAGGTCCTTCCCGGGGCGAAGCTCAAGGGCCCCAAGGCCACCGCAATGCTCAAGACCCTGCCGGTAAAGGGCAAGGCGGCCGCCACTGGGTACAACCGGAACAAGAAGTTCGGCAATGGGTGGAAGGACTTCGACAAGGACAAATGCGATGAACGCCAGGACACCTTGTCCCGGGACATGTCCAAGGTGAAGTTCAAGGACCGCAAGAAGTGCACCCTAGCTTCGGGCACGTTGCATGACAGCTACACCGGCAAGAGGATCAACTGGAAGGTCAAGTCAGGCAGCGTCGACATTGACCACGTGGTTTCCCTGAAGAACGCGTGGCTCTCCGGCGGCCAGAAGCTTTCCCAGGCCCAGCGCCAGGCTCTGGCTAACGACCCGCTGAATTTGATGGCCGCTGATGCCTCTGCCAATCGCCAAAAGGGCGATAAGAACACAGCTGAATGGCTCCCCAAGAACAAGTCCTTCCGATGCCAGTACGTAGCCACCCAGATCAGCGTCAAGAAGAAGTACTCGCTGTCGGTCACCAAAGCCGAAAAGCAGGCCATGGCCAAAGTGCTCAAGAGCTGCCGCAACCAGAAGGCCGCGAAAGTCACCACGATCAAGCCTGCCGGTTCCAAGCCCAAGGCATCACCGAAGAAGGACGTGCACAAGGCTCCTTCCGTGGTCAAGGGCACCGTGCATCCGGGCGCTTACTGCAAGCAGGCAGACAAGGGAAAGCGCGGCAAGTCCAAGGCCGGCAAGCTCTACACCTGCAAGACCGACGCCAAGGGCAAACTGCGCTGGCGCGCCTAATGCCGCTTGCAGGTCCCGATCGAGCCAACTGATTCAGCTGCCCATCCGGGCGCAGCGCAGGGCAGCGCCCTTCCAGTTAGCAGGGTGGTCGGGTGGAGGTTCAAGCCATGCGCCGGATCGCCCGGATCCGGATCCAGCCATGAATCGAGAGGACCTGCCGCAGCGTTGCCGGCCATGGGAAATACGCTGATTCGATGATGCGTGCACCCATTGCCCATCAGCTGACGCCGGCGAGCGCACGTCTCACACGCCAATTTCCTTTCAGCTGCGGGAAACTTGCCACCGCCTTCTACGTGTTCGCCGCAAGCGCCTTGCGCCGCCCCTTGCTGGCCAGCCGGGTGGCAATGAGTCCTTGCTTCGGACTGAACAGATAGGCAATTCCAAAAATCGCCGCCTGGGCCAGAACCACCATTCCGCCGGTTGATGCATCGAGGTAATAGCTCATGTAGACACCCAGGATTCCTGCACAGGCTGCGAGGATCGGCGAGATCAGGAGCATCTTCCCGAATCGATCGGTCAACAGATAGGCCGTGGCGCCGGGGATGATCAGCATGGCAACTACCAGGATGACGCCCACCGCCTGCAAAGCCACAACAGAGGTCATGGCCAATAGCCCCAGGAGCACCGCGCCGATGATCCGCGGGCTCATCCCCAAGGCATGTGCGTGCGTTTGGTCAAAGGCATAGAGGGTGAAGTCCTTGCGCTTGAGAATCAGGATGGCGAAGGTGATCGCGCCAAGCACCAGGACCTGCCACAGGTCATTGGCCGAGACGCCCAGCAAATTGCCGAAGATGATGTGGTTCAGATCCACATGGCTCGGCGTGACCGATACCAGCACCAGCCCGATGGAGAAGAGCGTGGTGAAGACGATGCCAATGGCAGCATCTTCCTTGAGCTTGGTGGTCTCGCGGACTCCCCCGATCAGGGCCACCGCGAGGAATCCGAAGACCAGGGCACCCAGGGCAAAGGGAGCACCCACGATGTAGGCCAGCACGACTCCGGGCAAGACCGCATGCGAAACTGCATCGCCCATCAGCGACCAGCCAATGAGGACCAGCCAGCAGGACAGGACCGCGCACAGTACGGCGGCGATGATCGTAACCAGCAGGGCGCGCACCATGAAGGTGTAGCCCAGCGGCTCAGCTAGCAATTCAATGAGGTTCATTCCCCGCCTCGCTTCATGGGATCCAGCCCGAAGGCCAGGGCCAGGTTTTCTGCCTGCAGCACGAGATCCGGATGGCCATGCATCAGCACCTTGCGCATCAGGAGCACCGCTTCATCGGCAAGTTCCGGAAGCGCGTGCAAGTCGTGGGTGGAAATCAGCACGCTGCCGCCTTCATCAGCAACTTCGCGCAACAGCTTGGTGATCGTTGCTTCGCTGCGTTTATCCACGCCTGCGAAAGGCTCGTCCAGCAGCATGATATTGGCGCCCTGGGCAATGCATCGGGCGACGAAGGCACGCTTCTTCTGGCCTCCGGAGAGCTGGCCGATTTGCCGGTTGGCAAAGCTGGCCAGCTCCACCCGTTCGAGGGCTTCATCCACGGCGGCGTGGTCCCTCTTCCTGGCTCTCCTGGTCCATCCCATTTGCCCGTAGCGCCCGGTCATCACCACTTCACGCACCGAGATCGGAAAGTTCCAATCCACGGCTTCGCTTTGCGGCACGTAGGCAATCTGCCCGCTTTTCCGAGCTTGCAGCGGGTCGGTGCCGTTGATGCGCACGCTGCCGGTGTCGGGCTTGATCTGCCCCATGATGGTTTTGAACAGCGTGGATTTGCCCGAGCCGTTCATCCCGACCAGGCCGCAGACCCGTCCGCGGCCCAACTGCAAGGAGGCATGGTCCAGGGCCAGCACGGGGCCGTAGTGGACGGTCGCGGCCGACACATCAATTGCGAGGGCATCGCTGGGCTTCGCGTTCATGGTGTTCCGCCTTTCAAGGCACGGGCGATGGTTCTGGTGTCATGCGAGATCAGGTCCAGGTAGCTGGGTACCGGACCGCCAGGCTCGGAGAGCGAGTCCACATAGAGCGTTCCGCCATAGGAGGCATCGGTGGATTCGACGACTCGTTGCATGGCCGCATCGGAGACCGTGGATTCGCAGAAGACCGCAGGAACATCGTTTTCCCTGACATAGTCAATCGCCGCGGCGACCTTGCGCGGCGTAGCCTGCGATTCCGCGTTGACAGCCCAGAGATACTTTTCGGCCATGGCGGTATCCCGGGCCAGATAGCTGAAGGCCCCTTCGCAGGTAACCAGTACCCGCTGGCGTTCGGGGATCTCTGCCAGTGCCGCTTCGAGCTCGTCGTGGACCTTTTGCAGTTCGGCTTGGTAGGCCTTGGCGTTGTCCCGGTAGTCGCGCGCATTGGCCGGGTCCAGTTCGGTAAATGCATCTGCCATGCGGTCCACGTAGATTTTCACGTTCAATGGGCTCATCCACGCATGCGGATTGGGCTTTCCCGCACCTTCTTCCTGGACGATATCGATGGCCTTGATCCCCTGGCTGACGGTGGCATGCGGAGCGTCGTTGCCTTCGACGAATTGCTGGAACCAGGCTTCTAGGTTCAGCCCGTTATCGAGAATCAGGTCCGCATGCGATGCCCGGCGCAGATCATCAGGCGTAGGTTCGTAACCGTGGATCTCCGCACCAAGACGGGTAATTGATTCAACGCGCAGGTGATCGCCTGCGACGTTCTGGGCGATGTCCTGCAGGACCGTGAAGGTTGTCAGCACCACCGGCCGGTGGTCTTGGCTGTCTGCGGGCACGGCACTTTGGCTACCGCCGCATCCAGCGAGCGCGAACAGGCATGCCAGGCCAGCAGCCAGCCAGCCTGCGCGTTGCCCCGCACGTGATCGGGGCTTGAGGGTTCGCACCATTGCACACCATTCCAAATCTCGCCATGACGACTAGTTCGTCCCTCTCAATCATAATGTTTGAGGGGTCGAACATTGCAAGTTCGCGTCGGCAGATTTCGGTGCGGCCTCCTGCTTCAGACCCCCAGCAGGGTATTGACCAGCCTGGCTGCGGTGCGTGCCGTTCTTCCGTCGATATCCAATGATGGGTTCAACTCCACAACATCGACCAGCGCCAGCTTGTCACTGCGCGCCAGCATCGCGCAGACCCCGTGGATTATTTCCAGCGGCACCCCGAATCCAGCAGGGGCGCTGACCCCGGGGGCGACCGAGGCAGGAAGCACATCCAGGTCAATGGTCAGGTACAGCTTGTCTACGCTCTCCATGAAGTCGGCAACGAACGCCAGGACGGAAGGCAGCTGCCCGGCAGTGCACTGCTCGTCAAGCAGGTAGCGCACTTCCAGGGCGCGGGCCCGCTCGAAGAGGACCCGGGTATTGTTCGGTTTGCTGATGCCCACCACGGCATAGTTGAAATCTTGTCCCGCCGCCTGCAGGTCCTTGGCAATATCCAGGAAAGGGGTGCCGCTGCTCCGCCGCGGAGCACTGCGCAGATCGAAATGCGCATCCAGATTCAAGATGCCCAGCCGGGTTCCAGGCTCTTGGCTGCAATGCCGGAAAAGCCCGTTGAATGAACCGTAAGCCGTTTCATGGCCGCCGCCGAGCACTATTGGAAGCGTCCCTTCTCCGAGCAAAGCGCTCACCGACTGCGCCAGCCGCTCCTGCCCTGATTCAAGCTCATCGCCAGATACCACGACATCACCAGCATCAATCAGGAGCCGTGGCTCGTGGATAGCCAGGGAAACTAAGGCGGCACGCAGCGCCTGCGGTCCTTGCGCCGCCCCGGCCCGGCCCTCGTTGCGCAGCACGCCGGCATCCGAAGCGAAACCGAGCAGCGCTGCCGGTCCCCGCCCGCCGGACTGGTCGTCAGCCTTGCGGTTGATTTGCTGATGCCATCTCAGGTGCTGCTCTCCGGCACCGTCATTGCGCCCGCTCCACGTAGCCGCTGCCCGGTCAACAGCCAATTCCGGCTTAAAATTCTCCATGGTTCCAGCTGACCAGAGACACCGCGAGTACGCTATGCCCCCTGCGCATCTTCGTCTGAAACACCAGACAGCAGCAGATTAGCGGGTTCGCAGCGCCCCGTAGTCCAGCGGACCGCCCGTGGCCGAATTGCCGTAGACCTCCACATGGATGTGATCCATATGCATCGTGGTGTCATTCCAATTGCCGGTGAACTGGTTTCCGTACTTTCCTGATCCGGAATACGGCGTCCAGCCTGTCGTGGGAAGCCAAATCCGGTCTTGCCAGATCAGATAATAGATACCCAGCTGGCTGCGGTTATCCAGCAGGAACTGGGCCAGCTTCTGGCCCTGGGCAACCCGCTGCCGGTTCTTGTAGTCGCGAATCATCAGGTCCACGGCCTTCCCGGAGCTGTGCCCGGCAGAGCCGCTTCGAATGGTATGAATGGCGCTGATGGTATCGCCGGTCTTCCCCTGCAACGCAGCGATGACCCGCTGCGCATCGGGTTGCAACGTTCCCGGCTCATTTTTGGAAAGGTAGTTTTCCTTGACCCAGCCGGTGGCCTGGGGAGCGGCGACTTGCGCCCATCCTGAATCGCTGCGCAGGTAGGCGACTTTCTGCCCCGCTGGCAGCACCGCTTTGCTCTGGTGGCTGATTCCCGCGCCGGCGCGGAGGTTCACGTTGGTTGTGGTCCAGCGGTATTCGGATTTCGGTGCCGGTGCCGGTCGCGGTGCCTGCGGTTTGCTAGTAGCAAGATAGCCATTGCTGATCCATCCGGTGCCCTGCGTTGAGGCAACTCGCGTCCAGCCATTGGCCGTTCCCAGGACGCTGACCTGCTGGCCCTTGGAGAGGACCGCCAGTGATTTATGGCCGGTGGAGTACCCTGAGCGCAGGTGCACATTAGCCGTCGTCCAGCGCTTGGCCTGCTTCAGCGGCGTGTAGGCCTTGGCCACCAGTACGCTTGATGGAACCCATCCCATCGTCTTAGAAGTCTTCACTCGCGCCCAGCCATTCGACGTGCCGTGCAGGGTGAGCTTGGACCCCGCTGGCACGGTCCCCAGGGACTTGGCAGAGCCCGAAGCGCCGACGCGCAGGGCGGTATTAGCCAGGATCCAGCGAGCCGATGGGTTGGCGGGCTTGTAGGCGGTGCTGGACAGGCTAGCGCTAGGCACCCAGCCGGTGCCGCGCTGGGACTTGATCTGGGACCAGGAACCTCGGGTTGCGTACAAGCCGACTTTTTCACCCGGTGCAAGGCTTCCAAGGGATGGAGATGAGCTGCGATTGGACTGGCGCAGGACGCTGTTGCTGATCAGCCAACGGTTCCCGATCGTTTTCCGGGTTGCTGCCGGTTGCGACGACAGCTGCTTGGCCGGCAGCCAGCCGCGTTTTCCGGCAGAAATGGCATAGGTCCACGAGCCCGACGTGCGCAGCCACTCGACTTTGGCTCCAGCTGGAACACTCGCGACGCGTGCCGCTTTGGCAGAGGCGGACTTGCGCAGCACTTGCGCGGTTTTCGCATACCGGTACACCGGCGCCGGCATTGCGGTAGACAGCTGGCTGGTGGGCACGAAACCGGTGATCTTGCCGATTCTGATCCGGCTCCAGGAACCGGTTGAGCCCAGACGCCGGACCTCGGCTTTGCGCATGGCCCCGGTCAAGGCCGCGGATGCCGCCGATGCCTTCTTGCGCACCGGCTGGAAGGAAATCAGATAGCGCACGGCTGAAGTCTTGGGCTTTGCCGGCGCCGGCGCTTTCGGCGTTGCCAGGTACTTGGCCGAGACCCAGCCGGTCTTCTTCATGTAAGTCGCTTGCACCCAGCCCGATGAACCCTTGGACGCGAGGAGCTTGGCACCTTTGGGAATGACTAGCAGCGACGCGGATCGGACCGATGGCGACTTGCGCAAATTCAGGTTGGTGGTGGTCTGCTTGGCAATTGCCGGAGGAGCGGCTGCGAGTTGCGCAAGGCCGGCTGGAGCCTGCGTTGAGGCGCTGGCACCAGCTGCGGTCCCGAAGGACAGAATCAGGACCAGCAGCAGGCCCAGTACACGTTTAGAGAATTTCAATGTCAGTGCTTTCGAGCAAGGGCATATTGCCGTTTCCTGCGGCCCACGGAAGTGCACAGCGATCCGCTGTGGTGACAATTGCTGTTACCGCCAAGGAAATCATGACACAGGCATGGCGGTTTCACCGCGCTTGGATTCTAAGGTTCTAGCGTGCCTTGGAAATAACGAAAGCGGTGACGGATCCGGGTTCGATTTCAGTTCGCCCGGCATCCTGGATGACAGGTCCTGCGGCCTGCCGCGACAAGCGGTCGAATTCCTTGCGCGGCAGGTGCCTGATTCCCACCGGAGCATGGATCTGGAGCCACGCTTCGACCTCTTCCGCTGGGGATTCGGTCAGCCAGGCGAACAGCGCGTGCGCTGCCTGCGCCGCGGCCTTGCCTGTGGACATATTCAAGGATTTGTTCAGCGCGATGCTGATCTGCGCATCCAGGACTTCCTCCGCTTTTGGAAGCTGCGTGCCGGAGACCTGCAACTTGGCAATCAGCTTCGGCAAGTCCGCGGCCGGCAATGGAGGCAAGCCAACGGCTCGGGCCTTGCCCACTTCACTGACCATTTGCTCAGGGAACATCTCCAGCACCTTGGCGAACATCTTGGGATTAGCCCGGCGTACCGATTTGGCGTAGGCCTGTGAAGCCCACTGCTGCCAATCCGGGTTCTGCGGATCTTGCAGATAGGCAATCACAGCTGCTCGTGCCACCGCTGACAGGCCCTCGTCCTCGTTCGACGGATCCTCCTTGTCGATTCGCAGGATGATGGGCTGGACCAGTTCTCCGGGGTCGCGATCGCGCAATTCAGTCATAGTCTTATTCTATGGCGAGTGGTGGCCCTGAAATACTCGGAGCGGACTAGCAGTGCCCCGACTGGCGAAGCCGATTGCTCCCCGGCTTCCACCGCGTGCACAGCGCGGCATTGCGCCATGTTCCAATGCTTGGCTTACTGCTGGCCGATGGGCCGAGCACTGGTGCTTCGGGGAACGGCAAGCTGACCAGCAAGCTGATTCCAATCACCTCCATGAACACTACCGTTTTGCCAGTGGGCGTGCAGTTCATCGAGCCCACGGTACGTACCGATGGGCTGGGCACCGTGCTGCTCGATGAGGCTGTCGGCAAAACGTGGTGGACCCTGGTGTTCCGGGCAACGATCCAGCGGAGATCCTGACGGCGCGCACTCTTGCCAACCACGAGGAGCTGGGCGCGCCTGGTCACCGTTGTTCTAAAAATCCATTACGAATGGCCCGCAAGCCTTTGATGCTGTCTTGGCAGCAATGAACTTCCAGGGTGCAGTTCGCGTCGTTGCCGATATTTGGCCAGCACCGGCTAACTAGCGGCTTGGACTCTTGCCTAGCGCCGCCGCACCTTGCGAACAATCAGCAAGATGACACTTGTAAGCATGGCCGTCGCCAAGCTGACCAGCAGCGGAGTCTGCCACGGAATTTCCAGGACACTTGCGGTGAATTGTTCCCAGAAGGAGCCGACGGTCTTCCAGCCAGTGGTCTTCGACCCAATAACCCTGGCCGCGCTTTCCACGACTGCCGGCATCATCCATTGGATAGCCAATGCGAAAACCCACATCAGCAGGTTCATGATCCTCGAGAACCCGACGAATCCCAAGATGAGGCCGAGGATCAGCGGCCCGGAATACCAAAGGTAAACGTAGTACGACTGGGCGCCCGCAACGAGCGATGCGATGATCTGCAGCCAATAGCTCACGCCCACAGTGAGCGTTGCATAGAAGAGCACCGCTATGGGCAGCCGCAATTTAGTGGCCAGGAAATACCAGGCTTGGCTGACCAGCAGCAGGCCACCGAAAACCCAGAGATGGCGAATCGAAGCTGCGGAGAGTTCCCCCTTCAAAAGCCCCGGTTCGAATGCATGGAGTCCTTGGAACCCCAGGCCCAAGAGTCCCAGGACCATGCCCACGGCAGTCACGATGGCAAAGCCGGTGCGGCTATATCCAACGCGTCGGGCAAACCAGCTGCCCCAAAGGGTGATCACGGAGAAAACCACTAGTAGCCCTTGGGCGTCGTCGCTGGCATGCGGGAGAATTGAGCGGTCTTCCTGACCGATCCATAACCACGGCAACACCACGATCGCAGTGATCAGCAATCCGGCGACCAATTGCATCCACCAGTTTTGCCAGACGCGCCTCATTGAACCCACTCTTACTCCTCGGTGTCCCTACGCGCTCATTGTTCCAGAGCCAGAGCGAAGCATCGCGAATGCCGGCAGGCGTTTCCCCCAACTCGCTCGGAGCTTATGATCCGAACGTCAGTGATCTTGGCAGAAATGCCAGATGGCCCGTGGGCATTCCACCCAACTGGAATGCCCGCGAGCCATCTGGACTATGTCTTCTACCTTGCCTCGGCGTGGGTGGCCAGGGCTCCTTGATCCCGTAAATGCAGATGGTTCACGTCATCAGGCGGTCCTCGTTGATTTCGGCGGTAGCCTGTTCAACTTCATCTACCAACAGTGAACTACACATAGATCACACTGTGCAACAGGCGTGCTAACAACTAGTCAATATGATCAATCAGGCAAGGAATGCCTCGCTATTATTCGCCATTTTGCCCTGAGATCTGAATCACAAATTTTGATTAGGAAATGCGACTGGGACTATTGACCTTGACGTTGCGTCAACCATTAGCGTGGTAGCCATGAAGGATTCAACTAGCCACGAGCCGGCAGTTCACCACTCGATTGCGCACGTCTCAAAATCCGCTGGCATCAGCAGCCGTACCTTGCGGCACTACGACCAGATCGGCTTGCTGAAACCTGACTACGTGTCCGCCAACGGCTATCGGTTCTACACCGACGGGCAGCTGGTCCGGCTCCAGCAGATTCTCCTACTCAAGCAGCTGGGCATCAAGCTGGAGACCATCGCTGAAATCCTGGACGAGCAACGCGATGAACTGGTCGCGCTGAGCACCCACAAGGAACAGCTCCATAGGCAGCGTGCGGCGCTGGACCGGCAGATCGTTGCCTTGGAGCACAGCATTTCAACACTAACGACAGGAGGAAACATGGAACTGGAAAAGAGCTTTGACGGCTTCAACGAGCAGTACAAGCAAGAGGTCGCCGAACGCTGGGGCGCCGACGCGTATGAAGCATCGAATCGCTGGTGGCGTTCCAAAACCGGGGACCAGCAAAACGCATTCATGGAAGAGGTGAAAATGCTCAATCAGGATTGGATTACGGCGGGCAAGAATTCCGTCCCAGCGGACAGCTTCGAAGCCCAGGAATTAGCGGCTCGACATGTGCGCTGGCTCCAGAGCGCCAAGGGCACCCCGCTGGATTCCGGCGATCCGGCACAGCACAAGGCATATATCTGCAATCTCGGCGAGATGTATGTCGCTGATCCGCGGTTTGCAAAGAACTACGGCGGATACGCGGAGCTGGTTCGCGACGCATTGCGGGTCTTTGCAGAACGGGCTATCGAGCTGGACTAGGCGGTGGCTGTTCCCGATGGACTCGGGAACAGCCAAGGGCACCGCATTCAGCTCTGGGACTCGTTCGCGATATCGTCGCGGGCCTGCGCATAGCGTTCTTGGATATAGTTCTCCAGTGCAACGCGTTCCACGCGCCACATGCCCCGCCCGCCAATTTGGATGGCCGGCAGCTCGCCGCTTTTCACCAAAGCGCGGACCTGGGGCAGCTTCACATTCAGTTCCTCTGCCACGTCTTCCAACCGCAAAAACCTCATATCAACAGGTTACTGTGATTAGCGCCCATTTGATCTCAGCCTGGTTATTTTGTGGATAAAAGATGGCTTTTCGCCCGAGCATTCGCCCTGTTGGCCCCAGTAGCCGACTTGCACGCAATAATATCGGCCAATCCGCGCAACACATTTGGGATTCACTGGTCATATTGACTAAAATCTAGGTTGGTACTTATGCACGCGCAACACAACCTGTCTCAGGAGACCACCACATGAATTCGGATACGTATCAGCTCGATGAAACCGACCGGCGTATCCTTCTGGCACTCGATGCGGATCCGCGTGTGCCGATCATGATGCTGGCGCAGCAGCTGGGCCTGGCCCGCGGCACCGTGCAGACTCGTTTGGAACGCTTGGCCCATTCAGGTGCGTTGCGCCCGAACACCGCGCGAATCCTCCCTGCGTCCATGGGCCGTGGCGTCAGCGCTTTCGTTAGCGCTGAATTGAACCAGGCCAGCTTGAATGAGGCCATCGCCGCACTGCGCCAGATTCCCGAGGTTCTGGAATGCGTCGCGCCGGCGGGAGACACGGACCTGTTGATTCGTGTGGCCGCGACTGACCCGGATGACCTGTACCGGGTCAGTGAAGAGATCCGCCTCTGCCCGGGCATAACCCGCACTTCCACCTCGATGATCCTGCGCGATGTCATCCCATTCCGCACCACCGAGCTGCTCAAGAAGCTGAGCCAGGACTAGCTCCCAGTACGTTGGAGTCCAATGCGTAAACGCCGTTGCCGGCACCGCAAGGTGGCCGGCAGCGGCGTTTGGCATTATGGCCTGTTTGGAACTTCTTCGAGAATGGCAGCGGGCAGATACTTGGCCGAGCGGTACACCTGCATCATGGACAGCAGGCAGAGCACGGCTAGCAGGCCAATGAATAGAGCAGGATGAGCGACCGTGCGCCACAGTGCAAAGAATGTCGGGAAGCTGAACCCGATGAAACAGCACATGTAGAACCGGCCGGTCAATTTGCCGACATCGGCGCCGCCGGCAAGATCCAATACCTGGCTTAGCCCGGCAACCAGCAAAATGCCATTGGCCGAACCGGCTATGGCGAATGCGATAATTCCCAAGAATTCTGAGCCGCTCAGCGACACTGCGATCATCATGAGCAGTGCAGCCAGCGAGGTAGCCAGTCCAGCCATGAGCAGCTTGATCTTGCCCAAGTCATTGAATCTCTTGACGAATGGCTGGATCAAGGTGCCCATGCCCATGGTGACCGCGACTGCCAAGGTGGTGTAGAACAGGCTGGATTCACCGGCGCCGTTGCTCAGCGCCGGAACCACGGCAAACCCTGTTGCCGCCATGCCAAAGACCCATGGGGCTGCGGGCAAGACGATGCGGTAGAACCGCTGGAGGTTTGCCGGAGTCGTCACGTCGGCCTCCAGATGATGCCCTGCCCGGTCAGTGACTCGGTCTTCTCGGGTGAAGAACATCAACAGCAACCAGGAAAGCGCCGCGGCGGCATGGACGATGTATGCCAGTTCCGGGCTGCCGCTGGTCCCGACAATTGCCCCTGAAATGACCGGTCCCAGCGCGAAGCCCAAGGACGTGCACAGCGCGGCACGAGTCGCGCCGGCAGCTCCCGGGCTAAGCAGCTTCACCCAGCTGGTGATGGCAACCATGGCCAGGCCCATGCCCAAGCCGGTCAGGATGCGTCCCGCATAGAGACCGGACTCGTGAACCGATCCGAAGATGAGCCCGAGGGATCCCAGAATGGAGCAGGCCAGGGCAAGCAGCGAAAATGGCTTGCGCCCGAACTTGTCCGCCAGCGGTCCGCCGAAAGCCAACGCCGGGATCATGCCCGCCAGGTAGCTGCCCATGACCAGCATGGCCTCGAACTCACTGAGCTCGCGGAATTGCTGGTACCAATTGATCAGCGATACGTATTGGTTGGCACACCAACCAGTGAGCACAAGGCATACGCCCGGAAGCCACCACGGAGTTGCCTTTCGGGTGGTCATGCGAACAGTGATTTCTACCGCTCCAACTCGTGGAACAGTTCACGGACGCGATCAGCAATTTCATCGCGGATCATGTTCATTCGTTCGGCACCGGTGATGCCGTCTTCACTGGGTTCGTAGGTGACCCAGCGTTCGGTCTTGATGGACGGATCGAATTGCGGATTCGCATCGGAGCCAAGGATTACCACGCGGTCAACTTGCTCGACGACGCGAGGGTCGATGGCCTTGGGCGTGCCCTGCGACATGTCCGCGCCGGCCTGCGAGAGCGATTCAACCGCTTCGTGGTTGATGCCTGAACCTGGGTTGGTTCCAGCCGAGTAGCTGGTAACTTTCCCTTCAGAAATGTAGTCCATCAATGCGGCCGCCATTTGCGATTTGCCTGCATTGCGGGAGCAGATGAAAAGTACCGAGTTAGCCATGCACCTATTGAACCATTTGCGCGCCGGTTAGGGGCCTTTGGACGAGAAGGTTGCGAAGCAGGAAAAGACCTGCCCTTGGCGAAAGCAAACAGCACTCCCGCTATAGCTAAAAGTGGCGGATTTGGCTACGGTTGGAAATACTCAGCCCAAGGCAATAGGAGAAAACGTTGCTTGCTCTACATAAGAAGATGATTGTATCCGGCGTCGTCATCGTGTTGGCAGGCGTTCTCATCAGCAGCATCTTGCCAGTCCTGGCGATGTGGAGCTTCGAATCCGGTTTTGGAAGCAGCCCTTTGGGCAGCGCGCCGCTGGCTTTCCTTAATTCATTGATCCAGAGCGCGCTCATCCCCTTCGGCGCCGTGCTGGCCGCCATCGGCGTGGCCAAGCACATGACCCGGGCCGACGCCGCCGACTAGCGGCAAGATAGCTCCTGCGGCGGCGGCACCGAACACGAAGGACCACCCGCGATTCGTTCGCGAGTGGTCCTTCTGGTTCGTTGCGCCGGTCCTACTTCAGCAGCTTGTAGGTCTTGATGGTTTCTCCCTTGAAGAACGCCGGGTGGCGCACCCGCATCCACAGCATGATGCCAACGCCCAGCAGCAGCACGCCGACCCCGAGGATGAACACCATGCCCACTCCCCCGATATTGGAGCCCGAACCGTAGTCCGGATTCATGGATTCGATGGCGGTGGCAAAGAACATCACCAGCAAGACGACGCCACCTGCCAACGGCGCCAAGAACTTGCAGAAGAAGTTCCTGGCATTGGCGAACAGTTCCCCGCGGAAGTACCAGACGCAGGCCAAGGCGGTCAGCCCGTAGTAGAAGCAGATCATCAGGCCCAGCGCCGTGATCGTGTCCCACAATGCGTTCTCCGAGAGCAGCCTGGTGACCACGTAGAACAGGGCAGCGGCAGCAGCGGAGGCGAAAGTCGCCACCGACGGGGACATGAAGCGCGCGGAGATCTTCGCGAAGCTGGAGGGCAGCGCCTTGTAGTAGCCCATGGCCAGCAAGGTGCGTGCCGGCGAAACCATGGTGGATTGCAGCGAGGCCGCGGAGGAGGACAAGATGGCCAAGGACATCAGCATCGCCAGCGGGCCCATGACCGGACCGGAAAGCACCGCGAAAATTGATTCCTGGTTCTCCGGGTTGCCTGCGCCCAGGCCCGTGGTGCCCACCCCGGCCCAGTAGATCACCCCGAGGGATACGGCCAGGTACAACGCGATGATCACCAGCACCGTCCAGGTGGCACCGCGTCCGGGGACCTTCTTCGGATCGGTGGTTTCCTCGTTCATGGTCAGGGTGACATCCCAGCCCCAGAAAACGAAGATGGACAGCGAGATGCCCGCGGCGAAGGCCGAGAAGGTATCGATGCCGGCCGGATTGAACATCTGCCAGGTGATGGGTGTCGGATCATTGGGCTGGCTGGAGGTCAGGGCCATGACCGCGAAGAGCAGCAGCACCGCCACCTGGAACCCGACCAGCACGTACTGGAAGACCTTCGTGGCGTTCATGCCCCGGTAGGAGATCCAGGCGGCCACCGCAATGAACACCAGCGTGGTGGGGATGTTGACCCACAGGTTGCCGGTCAGCTCCGCAATCCATGGCTGGCCGGTGAGCTGGGCAATCAGGATATAGAAGAAGTCCACGGCCACTGCCGCCAGGTTGGAGAGCACGATCACCGTCGCGGCGATCAGGCCCCAGCCTCCCATCCAGCCGATCATCGGGCCGAAGGCACGCGTCGCCCAGGTGAAGGAGGTGCCCGAATCGGGCATTGCGCTGTTCAGCTCGCGGTAGCCCAAGGCCACCAGCAGCATCGGCAGGAATCCGGCCAGCAGGATCGCAGGCAGGCTGGTGCCGACTTCGGCCACCGTGGCGCCGAGGCCTGCGGTGAGGGTGTAGGCCGGGGCGATGCAGGAGATGCCGATAACGACAAGCCCCAGAACGCCAACGGTGCCCTTGGACAGTCCTTTTTCGTGCAATCCGCTCTCGGAGCGTGCAGGCGGCGATGCCTGCCTCAGGTCGTGCGACATGGTGGTTACCTTAAACAATTAGCGAGGTGTGAGTGCGTCGGCCAGAAGTACCGAGCCACCTTCCGTCAGGGGTCAGATGGGCACCGTCCGCGTGCTTCGCGACGGCAAGTGCCCGGGGAACAAGGATCGTGCAAGAATGACGCGCTGCCTTCTAGCTGGCAGCCTCGAGGGTCGGGATGACGCCTATCGGGACGTTGAGCTGGCCCAGGATCCGCTGGGCCTTGGGGCCGATGAACAATCGGCGCGGGGCGGCCAGCCGGGCCGATCCCAGCAGTGCCAGGTCCCCGTCCTGCCAGGACAGCTGGGCGGCCGCTTCGTCCAGGCCGCGCCCGGAGACCACCTCGACTACCGCCTCCAGGCCCAGGGAACCGGTCAGTTCCTGCAGGTAGCTGCGGGTTTGGGCCAGATGGTCATCCAGCTCCAGCCGGGGGTCGCCCAGATCCATATGGGAGACCAGCGTGGCCACGCGCAGCGGCAGTCCGCAGGCGGCGGCGATCCGCGCCGAGAGGCCGATGACTTCCCGTGCCCCCGGGCGGTCCCCCACGAATGCGGTCAGCCTGGTGATCTTCCCGCCGGCTGCGCGCAGCGTGGCCAAGGAGGCCGGCGAGGACATGAACACGGCCATCGGCGAGGAATGCAGCAGCGCATTGGCGATCGCCCCGGGGCTGAAGAATCCGGCGCGGTGGCGCTTGCGGCCGCCCAGCACGATCCCGTGCGCCCCGAATTCCTCGCCCAGGCCGATGAGCCCCTCGGCCACCGAGGGCACGGAACGGGCTACCACCGATGTGGCGATTCCTTCCGGCACCAGGGCCAGGGCCTGCGCCGCCCAGCGGTCCACCTGGTCGGAAAGGATGGAGGAGAACCCATGGTCCCCGCCGGGGTAGACCGCGTTGAACGGGGTGGCGGCAGGCAGCACGATGGCGATCCGCAAGGACGCGTCGCGGGTACCGGCCACCAGGGCGCTGGCCAGTTCGATGGCTTCGGCACCGCGCTGGTCCGCGGTGTAACCTACGAGCAATTTCATGGCCTAGGCACTGGCCTTTTCCTTGGACGGGGTCAGCGTGGCAACGCCATCGTAGCTCTGGTCGTAGGCGGTGCCATCCAGTGCGGCGATGATGCGCGCGGCCGAGCGGCGGCCCATGCGCACCGCGCCGTCCACGTGCTGGAAGCCTTCGCCGGCCAGATCCGAGGAGGAGAAGTAGATCGGTCCGACATTCTCGTTCTGCGCCGGGCCGAAGCGGTGCAGCCCGCCCAGGTCGTAGCTGGTGGCGTAGGCGCCGCGGGTCCATTCCTCGGCGGCGAAGTCCGAGAGGTAGAAGACCTTGGGATCCAGTGCCTTCTCGCCCAGGTAGCCGGCCATGGCCTTGAGGATCACCGCGCGGCGCTGTTCCTCGTCCAGTTCCCACATGGCGTCGGCCTTCAGATCCGAGATGAAGCCGACCAGTGTGCCGGTTTCCTCCCCGGCATAGGTGTTGTCGTAGAGCTCCTGGACCAGGCTGCTCGGGCCGAAGCAGGTGCCCGACAGGCCCTCTTCGCGCCAGAACGGGGTGTCGTAGACGGCGTGGACCTTGATGACCAGGCCCATGGACTGGTGCTGGTGGGTGATCTGCTGCTTGCGCGGCAGCGCCGGGACGTAGGAAATGCGCGAGTACAGGTTCGGCGGTACCGCCAGCACGGCCTTCTTCGCCGAGACGGTCACGGTTCTCCCGTGGGCCACCACCCCGCCATCGAACCATTCGAGCTTGAGCACGGGGTTGTCCAGGAAGACGGTCTGCTGGCCCAGCTTCTCGGCCAGCGTCTTGGATACGCCCTGCATGGTGCCCACGATGCGCCGGTCCAGGATGAAGTCCTCGTCCACCAGGTTGTCGAAGGAGCCGGCCGAGGACGCCATGAGCACCGCCTGCAGCGCGGAGAAGGTGTGCGCCGGCTTGGTCAGCATGCCCCCGGCAATGAACAGGCCCACGTTGTTGCAGGCCAGCTCGTCGGCACAGTGCTGGCGCAGGAAGTGGTGGAAGGAGATCTGGTCCAGCTCCTGGGCCTGAGGGTGCTCCCACGGCTTGTCCGGGTCCATTTCGGCGGCCAGCTGGTTCATGAGTTCTACCAGCTTGTCCATTTCGGCCACGGTGCTGGCGGCCACCGGGAAGTCCTCGCCCTCATAGGCGATCCGCTCGCCTTCCCCGGTGAGGTAGACGCTCTTGCCCGCCTTGTAGCGTTCGAAGGTCTCGATGCCAAGTTCATTGATCAGCGAGTAGAGGCCGGTCTGGTCGGGGCTGATCCACTGGCCGCCGATCTCGATGGTCGCGCCGTCCATGACGTCGGTCCAGGTGCGCCCGCCGACGCGGTCGCGGGCTTCGAGCACCGCGACGGACTTGCCCGCCTTGCTCAGCTCATAGGCTGCTGTCAGTCCCGATGGCCCTGCACCGATGACGACGACGTCGCGTTCCAGATGTTGCATGATCGACTCCCTTGCACATTTAAATGAATAAGGTTCATTTACCTGTCATATAGCATAGGGTACGAAGATCCAGTTGTGAAGCACCCCACGTCAGGAAGAGGTCCGCATGAGTGAAACGGAAGCCAGGCGAGCCGGGCGCCCGCGCAAGGCGGTGCTGAATCGGGAGCGCATTACCGAGCACGCGCTGGAACTTGTTTCCGGGGACGGCTACGAGTCCCTGACCATGCAGCGGCTGGCAAAATCCCTGGGCGTCTCTCCATCGGCCCTCTACAACCACGTCGATTCCAAGCACGACCTCCTGCAGTGGATCCAGGAACTGGTCATGGCCGATATAGACACCTCGGTATTCGACCAAGCCGATACCAAGCAGGCTTTGCTTCAATGGGCTACGAGCTACCGGAACGTCTTCGCGCGGCACATTCCCCTGATTCCGGTCATCGCGGTACTGCCCGTCTCCGATTCGCCGCGCACCTTGGGAATGTACGAGCGCGTTGCCGAAGCGCTGGCAGACTTCGGCATGGCAGAGAACGAGATTGTTCCGACGATTGTCGCACTGGAATCATTCATCTTCGGCTCGGCCATGGATACGGCCGCTCCGCATGACATTTTCGACACCAGCAATCACCAGGATCTCACTCCGCATTTCACCCAGGCTGTGGCCGCGCAACGCCGATCAGAGCTTGATACCAGCGACGATTCGTTCCAGCGCGGGTTGTCGGCTCTCGTTGCCGGCTTGCTGGCGAACGGAAGCTGAGCATGGGCTATCCGGAGCAGCGGCCGCCGAAGAAGGGGCTTAGCGCCAAGCAATGGGCAGCTATTGCACTGGTGATCCTCGCGGTGGTCTTCATGCTGCAGAACCTGGCCTTCGTCCGCGTTGAATTCTTCTTGATCCATTCCACGGCCCCGCTGTGGCTTGTCCTGCTCATTACCCTGGGCGCGGGGTATGCCATCGGGTGGTTCTCCAGACGGCGAGGCTAGTCGTCGAGGATTGCCCATTCCCCTACCTGCTCGTTATCCGAGTCGTAGACATCTTCCTGGGCGCCGGCAACGATCGGATACATCGTGATGTTCGTCGACCAGTCGCGCAGAATCTTCTGCAGCTCCTCCAATGGCTTGAGCTGCATGTTCTCGGTATCGAAGTTAACTTCCAAAACAAAACGCATGGCCTGCTCCCGTCCTTCCCGTTGCCGCCATCCTATGCCTGCCGGGCAAGAAATACGAGACTTGCCGCAAGCCCGGCCTCGGAGTAAGCACCTGGTCCGGAAACAGGAAAACGGGATCCCGAGTTGCCTCGGAATCCCGTTTTCCTGGAAATGCTTGCGAGAGCTACTGGCTTGCGCCCATGTAGCTCAGCGACTGGAGAGCTTCATTGCCGCCGACCTTGTACAAAGCCAAGACCAGGCCGCCGAAGACGATGCCCATGATGGCAGAAAAGCCGAGCGAGATCTTGACCAGCGAACGAACTTCGCCGCGGCTAACCTCGGCTTCATCGTTGAAGTAGCGAGCCGCGCCCTGGGTGAAGCTGGCTGCCGGGGTCAATGCGGGAACTGGTGCGGTGAGCAGGTTCGAGGCCGTATCGGTGGCTCCACCGCGCAGATGGGCAACAGTGGTGCGGTTCTTCCGATCCTGGCGGAGCTTGACGATGTTGGCGCCGTGGCGTGCCAAGAGGATGTCTTCACCGAGTGGGATCGAGGCCATTGTTGTTGCTCCTAAAGAATTAACGCTGCTGCATTTCCAGTCATATCCATCATTTCCGACCATTTGTCTATTGAGAAGTGGTTTGTTCAGAAACCCACATGCCCCTGTGATGCAATCCGCATGATTCAGGGGTTAAATCGGCTTTTCTGGTGATCGGGGACATAGTTTCCCGGAATTGCGCGAGGTTAATTACCTGCCTGCATTCCGCTGGCACCTGCCGTTTATTCCCGACGCCATTTCCCGGTTCATCAGCTTTGGATAAAGACGGGGCCAGCGGCCGCCCAAGGGCCCTTGACGCGGCTGAGCCCCAGTCCGGAAATGGACTGGGGCTCAGCATCGTCAGCGCAAACCCTATGCGGTCTTCAGGTCCTGCCCATCCTGCTTGCGCTGGCGCTTTGCCGCGCGGATCTGCAGTACCAGATCGTGGTTCGACAGGTCTTCCGGCGAGGCAACGCCGCGCTTCCGGGCCTTGGCAACCAGGGCCTGGCGGATTTCTGCCTGGTGGGTGCGCTTGTACCGGATCACCAGCACAACGGTTGCGATGGCCAGAACAATCAAGGTCACCAGTGCGGTGACAACAGTTGCGTCAAAATGCATTATCTTCTCGACCTCCCCATTCTTTCAGTCGCAGCTGCGGTGGGGTCCGTTGCTTGTCTGGAGAACCGATCCCCAGCTGCCAACGGGCCGCAGCCATGCCAAGAGAAGAACATCAAGTTTAGCATGTTTCTTCGACCAACGCAGGGCTGCGGGTTGTTCCTGCGAACATGGGCGAGATGGAAATCGGTCAAGAATGGGGCCTAGTACTCTCCGCTGCCGTGGCCGTGTTCGAATACCAGGGAGGTTTGGGTGGTGGCCACGGCCGGATTGGCCGAGAGGTTATCGAGCACGAACTGGCGCACATCCGAAGAATTGCGCACCGCTACGTGCAGGACGAAGTCGTCAGCGCCGCCCAGGAAGAACAGCTGTCGCACCCCCGGTTTGCTGCGCATGTCAGTAGCGAAGTTCGACATCAGGTGACGGGCTCCGGGACGGATTTTCACGAAGATCAGCGCTTCGAGCTCCCGGCCCAGAACCTGCGGATCCACTTCGATGGTGAAGCGCGAAATCACTCCCGAATCGCGCAAGGCATTCAACCGCGCCAGGCAGGTGGACGGTGCTATGCCCAGCTCCTCGGCCAGGGAGTTGTTGGTCCGCCGGGAGTTCTTCGTCAGCAACGCCAGCAGTTTGCGGTCTATGCCATCAAGCTGCGTTGCACGGCTCTCCCGCCCGGATTCGTTCATCGACATTCAGCCGCACCTGCTCCTCATTATCGCGGTTCGCTGGATTCATCATACGGCCCGGTTGGCGTCCCCTTGGCGTTTTTCCGCCACCAGTTCCCGGTGCCGCACCGTTTCCGTTCCGTTCGGTGCGCGACGCTGGGGAATGCTTCGTCCAGGACCTACGGAACGCTCTTGATCTGGCGTACCAGCACGGCGCCGAGGAGGCTGATCACCACAGAGCACAGGAACAGGGTTGGGTAGCCGCCGAACCAGCTCACCGCCAGCCAGGCGATCAGCGGGGCGACCACCTGCGGCAGCGAGTTGGCAATGTTGATCATGCCCAGGTCCTTGCCGCGCGAATCGGCGTTCGGCAATACCTGGGTCAGCAGCGCAAAGTCCACCGCCAGGTAGGCGCCGAAGCCGATGCCCAGGAGCACTGCGGCGACAATGGCGGTGGCGAAGGAGGTTGCCGTGGCCAGCACGCCGGCCGCGGCGGCCACGATGACCGAAGAGATGATGACGTACTTCTTGCGCTTGCCGTCCTTGTCCGAGAGCTTGCCGGAGATCACCGAAGAGAAGATCACGCAGAAGGCGTAGATCGCGGTCAGCACCAGCACACCCTGGGCCGGTTCTGGATGCTTGATGGCATCCTGCAGGAAGAACAGCAGGTAGACCAGGCACAGCTGGCAGCCGAGATACAGCAAGAACCGGGTCAGCCACGCCCATCCGAAGTCGGCATGCTTGACCGGGTTGATCCAGAAGCTGCGCACGAATTCCAGCGGCTTGACAGGCTCCAGTGCTCCCTTGGGCAGCAGAAGATCCTGGCGCATCAGCACGAACGGAATGGAGCAAATGGCCACGGCGGTTGCGACGATGGCGTAGCCGAAGACCAGATTGCTCGCAGCGACCATGCCGATCACGGCACCGATCAGCGAACCGCAGGTTTGGCCCAAGGCCACCAGCCCGCCAACCATGCCGCGCTGCTCTACCGGCACCTTGTCCGGGATGGCCGCGAAGATCGCAGCCAGCGCGGCGTTGCCGGCAGCTTGCATCAGCGCCCAGCCGATGACCAGCGTACTCACGGTTTGCGAGGTCGACATCAGCAGCAGGGCGAGCGCAGCGCAGATAGTTCCAAAGAACACCCACGGGATGCGGCGCCCGAATTTCGATGTGCTGCGGTCGCTGAGCGCGCCGAACAGCGGGTTGGCTACCAGCGAGACGGCCGCGCCAACGCCGGTGACCAGCGAGAGAATCGCGTTCTTCTGGCTGGCATCCAGCTGTTCGGCATGCAATCCGAGCAGTACCTGGATCGGTGCGAAGAAGCCGACATTGATACCGATATGGACAATGACAACCGCAGCGATCCAGCCAGGGCCAACCCGTTTGGTGGGCGTCTGCAGGGCCGCGGGAACCTTCAGTGGTTCGGCTGCATTCATAAGTTTCTTACCGGCCTAACTCGCGCGGACCCGTCAGGGGGTCCTTCAATTGTTCAATGCTTGGGGTGGCTGATTTCGCAATGAGCCGTCTCACGGCCTTGGCCATCAGGCCGCCATCGATCATCGAGGCGGACACCAATGAGCCCTTGGCGTCGAGCCCGAAGACCGTCTGGATCTTGCCTCGCCGGTTCAGGCGCGTCACGGTGCTGGCGGCCTGGCTGAAGTCGCCCACCGTTTCCACGTGCATTTCGTGGCGGTCGCTCCAGAACCATGGCACCGAACGCTTCGGTGCGGCTGTGCCCATGATGGTTGCCGCCGCTTGGGCGGCATCTTCCATGGCAGCTTCCCAGTGCACCGCACGGGGCTGGTTTTCCTCCCGGGCGACGTCGCCGATAGCCAGCACCTGGGGGCAGCTGGCAGAACGCTGCTGCGCGTCGACCACGATCCCGTCGTCGACTTCCAGGCCCAGCTGCTCGGCGAGCGCAGTTTCGGGTTCGACGCCGATGGCTGCCACGATCAGCTCCGCATCATGGCGCTGGCCATTGGCCATTGCATAGTTGGGGCCGAGCTCGGTCACCGCACCGGTCAAGGTGGCAATGCCGTGGTTGGCATGATCCGCGTGCAGCTGTTCGGCAAGTTCGTGGCCCAGCACGTGGGCAAGAGGTGCGTCGGAGCTGGAAATCAAGGTGACTTGTGCCCCGGACATCTTGGCGGTGGACGCGAACTCGGCCCCTACCAGCCCCGCTCCGATGACAAGCACCCGCTGGCCGAACATCCCCGATTCCAGGACGTCTGATATGCGGGCGGCGTCAGCTGCGCTGTGCAGGCTGAGCGCATGGTGCCCGCCGGGAACATCCAATGCCTTGGGCGTGGTGCCGGTAGCCAGCACTACCCAGTCGTCAGCGGACTGCGGCAGTTGCAGGCTTTGGACATCTTCCTGGATCAGGCCGACGCCATGGTGCTGGTACCAGGACACCGGTGCGAACGGTTCAACCTGCAGGGACTTGCTCAGCGGCGGACGATCATAGGGCAGGCCCTGGGCATCGCTGATCTTGATGGATCCGGCGTACTGCTGCTGCACCAGGTGCCGGGCCAGTGCGTACCCCGCGACCCCGCCTCCGATGATGTGCACGGAAGGCATTTAGATTTCAAGCTCCAAGAAGCCGTCCACGACGTCCACCTTGTAGGTCCGGGCGTCCACGGTGGCTGGCATGCACTGCACCTTGCCGGTTTTCAGGTCGAAGGTCGAGGAGTGGATGGGGCATTCGATGCTGCAGTCTTCGAGCCAGCCGTCGGAAAGCGAAGCGACCTCGTGGGTGCATTCATCCTGCAGCGCGTAGAAGTTGCCGTCTTCGGCGTGGAAGATCGCGATGTCTTCGCTTGCGCCGCTGTCTTTGGCTTCAACCAGCAGCGATTCGCCTTCGGGGACAAGATCTACGGGACCGACTCGGAAACTCACGATGACTCCTTAATAATCACGACGTTCTCCACTAATCTTGTCACCTATTGATTGCCTGCGCCTATTTGATGGCCAGTTATCACCGCTGCCCACGTCTTATGGCTGGGCGCGAAAGCGCGATACGAGGCCTTGCAAGGCGTGGTCCGCTGGCAGGAGGGCCAATGCACGGGCTCCGTCCAGCCCATTTCCCGGCGAATCCTGGACTTGCGCGGCAGGGACCAGCAGGTGCAGCTCCCGCACGAAGCTGCTTCTGGCGAATTCGCCGGCGAGCACTCCCCCGATGGCTGCGACCGGAATCGCTCCGGCCTGTTGTTCCAGCCCCGCGCGGCACAATGCCGTTGCTGCGGAGCTGGCCAGTTCTGCACCGGCGAGCGCGCAGATCCGCGCCGCCATTTCATCGGTCGCGGCCAACTGGGCAACCCTCTGCGCAAAGGAGGCGACGATGGCCACCCTGTCCGGCATCGCTTGCAAGTCAATATACGCTTCGGAGAGATCGGGCCAGCGCTTCGCGAGTTCCCCGGTCAGCGCGGTAGCTGGCCCGCGGCCGTCAAAGCCGCGCATGGCCGCGTTCATTGCCTTCTGGCCAATCCAATAGCCGCTGCCGGCATCACCCATGATGTGGCCCCATCCATCAACTCGGGCCACCGAGCAGGGGCCTACCGCCAAGGTGACGACACCGGTACCGGCTGCAACGACAGCGCCGTGGCGTTCTCCCAGCGCTCCGAGATAGCTGGTCACCGAGTCGTGGGCCAGCGCAATATGGGAAATGGCGCTGGATCCGATGAGGTCGTAGAGCTGCCGTGCATCATGTTCGGCTTTCACCAGGCCTGTGGTGCCTACGCTCACGGTGCTGCACTCCCATCCGGCGCCAGCGGCAGCTTGGTTAATGGCGCGTGCCAGTTGGGGCAGGACGGGTTCATGGGTTTGCACACCGGGAAGCGCTAATTCTGCAGTTTCGCCATCCTGCTCGAATCTCAGCTTGATTCCGGTCTGCCCGCCGTCTACTGCCAAAAGTCCAGATGCCATTTTTCCATTCCTCTTGCACTTAGTTTTCAGGATACTTTGTGCTCCCCGCATTGGCCGCAGAGCTGGCGGGGTTCGACCTGCAATCCCCAGGTGCCGCAAACCGATCACCGGCAAGGTCGAGCCAGCAGCTGCGCGGCCCAGAACTGCGGGCACCGCGGTGTGGTTGCCTCTGGCAATGGATGGAAGAAAGCAGGAACCCAATGGCAATCCACCTCTGCGGGATTCCAGCTGATTGGCAGCGCCCTTCCGATAGGCCATGCCCTGGAAAGTTCAACGGCCGCTGGCGACTCGCATCCCGGTTGCTGGTGCACTCGCGACTCGTCGCACGCAAATGGCTGGAGAGGCTTGCTTGGGCGCAGATCACGACCGAACAAGGTTATGAGGCATCTGGAAGCCCTGGTTCAAACCGCAGCCCTGTACGGCACGCGCCGTGGCGAATTCAAGGATTGCACCGCGCAGAGAGTTGAAGGAGGAGCAGAATGAACTTTCCCTCGAACGCGCAAAGGCCGTTGCAATCCCCGGGATCCAGGGATTGCAACGACCGCAAGAACGATGGTTGATTCTCGTTCAGCTATTGGGCTACCGCAGTTTCGATTTCCTTGAAGGCATTCTGCGCCGCGTCGCTTACGCTCTGGCGCTCGAAGAACACTTCCATTTCATAACGGTAGAGGACATCCTGAACCGCACTGAACCCCATTGGCGGGATTGGTTCCGTGCTCTGAAGTTCGGGTTTCAAGCTCGTCACGAATTCTGCAGAAGAAGCTTCGATTGAATCCAATTTTGAGACGACTTGTTCCCGCACTTCGGTGTTCGAAGGTAACCCGCGGTCCATCTGGTTCAGCGCGCCAGCTTCTTGCGAATTCACCATGAAGTCAACAAATCTCTTGACCTCTTCCGGGTGTTCGGTGCGAGCATACCCCGACATCATCATTGACGACTTGTGCCAAAGACCATTGTCCTCAGCCTTGCCGGTGTGGCTTGGCAGTCGCAGCGGAACCAAGTCCGAACCAACCGCTGTGGAAAGGCCTCCCAACTGGTTGCTCCACCACATGCCGAAGGCTGCCACTCCCGTGCCTGTCATAGAACGGTCTGGACCTGCATTCTGGTTTTCCGCCAGGACCGAGGCCTTTGGATAAGAACCGTTATCCATCAAGTCCTTGTGGTGCTGGAAGTACTTGGCCAGATCGTCAGGCGAGAATCCGAGTGATCCATCCGAGCTCGTCAGATTCTTCTTGTCTTGACGCAACCAGGTCTGCAACCCGGCCGGTTCGTTCGGGGCTTCGGCTCCATATTTGCCGTCGAGCTTCTGGCTCACCGTCTCGGTGATCGTCCGGTAGTCATCCCACGTCCAGGTCTTGTCATCTGGAACTTCCAGGCCAGCTTCGGCTAAGACTTTTGGATTGGCGGTCAATGTGAAGGAATTGATTCCGGTGGTAATGCCGACAAGGCCGGCATCGGTCGTACCGTTTTGAACGGCAACGTCTTCGAACTTGGAAACATCTACGCCTTCGAGGTCCAGCAATGCGCCGCGGTCCGCGTATTCGCGAAGGTACTTGTCGTCCATCTGGATAATGTCCGGAGCATCGTTGGAGGCAACCTGTGTTGCGAGCTTGTCCCAGTAGCCGCTCCAGTCGGAGTACTCGCCTTGGACATCGATGTCCGGGTTGGCCGCTTCGAAAGCCTCAATAATTTCATTGGTTGCCTGGGCCCGCGAATCCGAGCCCCACCATGAGAAACGAAGCTGGATCTTCCCGTCCTCACCGTCGGCAGCGCTGCTACCGCCACAGCCAGTGAGGGCCAGAGCGGCTACCGCCACAACTGCAACTGATTTGCTTAGCCGCAGACCGAATTTCCGTCCAGTTTTTCTCGTGCATACCTGCTGAGTCATGAAAATCTTCCTTGGGTGGGGTGGTGATGCGAGGCCATCCTGCAAGCAACACCCGGTTTTTCATTGTGGAAAGCGCTTGCCAAACAATCTAGGTGTGATTGCGGTCACTGGTCAAGGGGTTTCGGGGATCAAGTCAGTTAGTTTTCGCATGGCACGATTCCCAATGAACATCACTACTGGCCGTCAGCCAGCTGCGTGGACTCGCGCAGGACCGGCACACCGGAAACCACAATCTTCCGCAGTTCGCCGTGGTTCAGCGCCATCTCACCAGCCCATTTTCCGATTTCTTCCAGAGGAAGTCGAGCAGTGCTGACCGTGGGCGTAATGTCGATAAGGGTCGGGATGTCATCGAATCCCACCACAGCGATATCTTCGGGAATACGCAAGCGGTTTTCGCGAATCGCCCGAATGGCACCCAGGGCCATGACATCCGAAACGCAGAACACGCACACCCGATGGACACCGCCTGCCGACTTCTGCTGCTTGAGGTAGTCGCTCATTGCAACATAGGCCCCCTCGCGCGAGAAGGGACCGCTGATAACTTCCTCTGCATCCAGGCCACTGCGCTTCAGCTTCTCCAGGAACCCGTTGGAACGGTCCCTCGATGTCAGCAGATTCGCTTCCCCTGCCAATACGACAAACCTGCGGTGGCCGGCACTGATCAGCTCGGCCGCCAGATGCTCGGCAGTTGCTTCGTTGTCGATTTGTATGCCGCCCATATCGGTCATAGGCTGGCCGATAATCATGACCTGGCCACCGTTTTCCTGATAATTCTCGATCAGTTTCAGCAACTGCCCATTCTCGCCCAAACTGCGCGATCCCGACAGGATGATAGCGTCCGTCCGTTGCGACATGAATGCCTGAACGGCTTCGATTTCCCGCTCGGGATCGTACTCCGTGCTGGCCAAAAGCAGCTGGACACCGCTATCACCAAGAGAGCGCTGCACTCCCCGGGCGATGGTAGAGAAGTAGGGGTCGGCTATGTCCCTGACCACCAAGCCGATCAGCTTCGTGGTGGATCTGGCAAGCGCTTGCGCTTGGGCATTGGGGAAGTATCCGAGCTTTTCAGCCGCAGCACGCACTTTATCCGAGATTTCCACAGCCGGCTTGCGTGCTGACCCATTGAGCACTCGCGAAGCGGTCGCCAGGGAAACTCCGGCTTCATTAGCCACATCAGTTAGTCGAACAGCCATCTGAAATCCTTATCATTCTCTGCAACTTGGCACAAGCTTATCTTTCGCGAACGTGATGGTTGACACTCCAATTACACCTCACTATCGTGGAAAGCGCATTCCCATTCTATTCCCTTACGCATTCCCCGTTTTGAGGAGACCCCAGTGACAGAAACAAAAGTTCTACGCATCGCCATGAACGGCATCACCGGCCGCATGGGATACCGCCAGCACTTGCTGCGTTCAATCCTTCCTATCCGAGACCAGGGAGGAATCATTCTCGGGGACGGTTCGAAGCTGACCGTTGAACCGATCCTCGTTGGACGTAACGAAGCGAAGCTGCGCGAACTTGCTCAGAAGCACCAGGTTGAGCACTACAGCACCGATCTTGACTCCCTGATTGATGACCCGAGTGTCGACATCATTTTCGACGCGTCCATGACTTCCTTGCGTTACGAAACGCTGTCGAAAGCCATCGGGGCAGGCAAGCATATCTTCACCGAAAAACCGACCGCTGAAACCCTCGAAGAGGCCGTTGATCTCGCCCGCCAGGCACAGGCCAAGGGAATTACCGCCGGCGTCGTGCACGACAAGCTCTACTTGCCCGGCCTGGTGAAGTTACGCCGCTTGGTCGACGAAGGCTTCTTCGGACGCATTCTCTCAATGCGCGGCGAGTTCGGCTACTGGGTATTCGAGGGAGACATCCAGGAAGCGCAGCGGCCTTCCTGGAACTACCGTCTTGCGGATGGCGGATCGATGACCACCGACATGTACTGCCACTGGAACTACGTCCTTGAAGGAATCATCGGCAAGGTCAAGTCGGTCACCTCGACCACGGCAACCCACATCCCTACCCGCTGGGACGAACGAGGCGAAGCCTACGAAGCCACCGCAGATGATGCGGCCTACGGCATCTTCGAACTCGAAACTCCTTCCGGCGATGCAGTAATTGCGCAGATCAACTCCTCGTGGGCAGTGCGCGTCTACCGCGATGAGCTGGTGGAATTCCAGATCGACGGCACCCACGGTTCCGCCGTCGCGGGATTGAACAAGTGCGTTGCCCAGCAACGCGCCCACACTCCGAAGCCTGTTTGGAACCCCGATTTGCCAGTCACTGAGTCGTTCCGCGACCAGTGGATGGAAGTTCCCGCCAATGCCGACCTGGATAACGGCTTCAAGCTGCAGTGGGAAGATTTCTTGGCCGACGTCGCAGCGGGACGCGAACACCAGTATGGCTTGCTTTCGGCAGCTCGCGGTGTCCAGCTGGCGGCTTTGGGATTGCAGTCAGCCGCCGAACGACGCACCCTCGATATCCCGGAGATCACGCTATGAGCTACGCATCCTTGCCCGAATTGACACTCATTGACGAAAACGGGCAGAACTTTTCCTATCGGTTGAAAGGCCCCGGAGAATTCCAGCGGCCGTCTGCCCCGCTTTCCTCGCGCAAAGCCTATGCCGCAGCCCATGTCATCCCCCTCATGGGAGCAGACAATACGCCTGGCGCACCGGCAAGCATCGATTGGGATGCGACGCTGGCCTACCGGCACGAGCTATGGTCCTACGGTCTGGGTGTCGCCGATGCGATGGATACGGCGCAGCGAGGCATGGGGCTGGACTACGCGGCTACCTGCGAGTTGATCAGGCGATCGGCGATCGAAGCGGCCGGGGTTCTCCAGAAGAACAGCTACCCGGCCTTGGCCGGGCTCACCGTCAGGGATATTCTCGCCTGCGGTGTCGGCACGGACCAGCTGTCGGCAGACACTGTCCAGCCGGGCCAGCTGGCTGAAGTCACCAACGCTTATTTGGAGATGCTGCGGCTTGTTGAAGATTCAGGTTCGAAGGCGATCTTGATGTGCTCCCGGGCCCTGGTCAAGGCTGCGCGCACCTCGCAGGATTATCTGGACGTGTATGCGACTTTGCTCGATGCTGCCAAACAGCCAGTGATCCTGCATTGGCTTGGCGACATGTTCGATCCACAGTTGAGCGGCTACTGGGGAACACAGGATTTGGCAGAAGCCACCGGGGTTTTCCAGTCCATTCTGGAGCAGCACGCGTCGAAAATCGACGGCGTCAAAGTCTCTTTGCTCAATGCCGAGCATGAGAAACAGCTTCGTGCCGCATTGCCAGCTGGAGTGCGCCTCTACACTGGCGACGATTTCAACTATCCCGAGCTGATTCACGGTGACGGGCAACTGCATTCCGATGCGTTGCTGGGAATTTTCGCCGCCATCTATCCCGCTGCGTCAACGGCCTTGCAGGCTTTCGATGCAGGCGACGCAGAACGCGGCCGGAAGATCCTGGACTCCACCAGAGAGCTGGGATTGCATATTTTCAGCGCCCCAACGTTCTACTACAAGACCGGGATTGCCTTCCTTTCGTGGCTCAATGGGCACCAAAGCGGTTTCCAGATGATCGGCGGGCTGCACGCCGGACGTTCCCTGCCGCATTTGGTGCGCACATTCGTTCTCGCTGATGGCGCTGGCCTGTTGCAAAACCCTGATCTGGCTGCTGAGCGAATGGAACAGCTCCTGGCAATTTCTGGAATCAAAACTACAACTTCGTCCCTGACAGGTGTGTCATGACATTCGAACTATCGCTTAATACCGGCACTACCCCGAATCTCAGCCTCCACGAAGCCGCCGAAGCTGCAGCGCAGGCGGGCCTGAGCCATATTGGTCCGTGGCGGCATTTGCTTGCCGAGGCCGGTGGCGCTGGGCCAGCAGCCCAGATCATCGCTGGGGCAGGGCTCAAAGCCAGCACCTTGTGCCGTGGCGGCTTTCTCACTGCACCTTCGGCCGAAGCCCAAGCTGCCGCGCTGGCATCGAACCGGCAGGCCATCGAGGAAGCTGCCGTCATCGGCGCCAATGAATTGATCATGGTCGTGGGCGGCTTGCCGTCGGCCGCGCATATTCTGGGCGGCACCGGGGATCCAGCAGACAAGAACATTGTCGCGGCTCGCGATCGCGTCGCGCGCGGCTTGGAAGAACTGGTTCCCATCGCCTTGGAACACGGCGTTCGGCTGGTGCTAGAACCGTTGCATCCAATGTATGCCGCCGACCGAGCGGTGCTTTCCACGCTCGGACAGGCCCTGGACTTGGCTAGTCCTTATCCGACCAAGGCCGTGGGCGTTGTTGTTGACACCTTTCATGTGTTCTGGGATCCGCAGTTGCAGCAGCAGATCCAGCGGGCGGGCCTTGAGCATCGCCTGGCCAGCTACCAGATCTGTGATTTCAATCTGCCAATTGCCAGCAATGCGCTGCAATCCAGAGGCATGATGGGCGACGGCCATATCGATTTCTCGGCGATTTCCCGATGGGTGTCACAGGCTGGATACCGAGGTCCAGTTGAAGTCGAGATCTTCAATGACGAGATCAACCAGCAGGATTCCGCGCTGACCTTGGCAACCATGTCCCAGCGCTACGAAACTCTCGTACTGCCCCATCTTGAGCAAGCTGCGGGCGTTCAGCCGGCCAGCGCATTAAACTGATCTGAATTCGAATATCTCTGAAGGAACACGATGAATCAGCAAGCCACCGCAGCGGGATCTGCAACGACTAGTGCCCTGGCAGCGCCAACTGCTCCTGCGGTGGTGCTGATTGGTCTGAACGGATTCGGACGCCAGCATTTGGCAAATATCCATCGACTCGCAGCCGAGGAGAAAATCACGTTCCTTGCCGGCATCGATCCGGTCGATCCCGGGAAAGAGATTCGCGGCAAGGACACGCACGTGTTCGCCGACTTTGATGCTTTCCTCAGCTCCGGATTAACCCCGGACATCATCATTATTTCAACGCCGATCAGTACGCATGCCGACCTGGCGATGAAGGCCTTGCGTACAGGTGCAGATCTCTACCTCGAAAAACCGCCGACAGCGACCCTGGATCAGTATTCACGCCTGCTGCAAGCCGCGGCCGATGCTGGCGCCCACGTGCAGGTAGGGTTCCAGGCCCTTGGCTCGACAGCCTTGAAAACCATAGATGGGTTCTTCGCCGATAACGCGAAGAACTCTCCCATCGGGGCCCTTCGTGCGGTGGGTGCCAGTGGAAATTGGCTCCGCACCACGGGCTACTATGCACGTTCGCCTTGGGCAGGACATCGAAAACTCGACGGCGTCGAGATTGCCGACGGTGTAGTGACCAATCCCCTGGCCCACGCGGTCGCCAGCGCCTTGCACATCGCCGGAGCGCGCAAAGCCCAGGACGTCGCCCATCTTGCCACCGAGCTGTATCACGCGCACAGCATCGAAGCAGACGATACCTCCGTGGTGCGCGTGCAAACGAGCACCGGAATCCCCGTCATTGCCGCGCTGACCGTTTGCGCCAGTGAACAGCAGGATCCATGGATCACCATCTATGGCACCGAGGGCACCGCAACGTTGTACTACACCCGTGATGAGCTGCTAGTTCGACCCAACCCGGACTTGGGACTTCCAGAATCTTCTGAAGTTTTCGGACGAGTCAACCTTCTCGAGAACCTCGTCGAGGTGCGCAACGGCAGCGAAACTGAACTCTTGAGCTCTTTGGCGTCGGCCGGTGCTTTCATGCGCGTCCTCGAGCAGATACGGACCTCGGATGCTCCAACTCAGATCGCAGAAGAGCAGGTTATCCCTGCCGGGGATGGAGCAGATTTCCACCCAGTGATACCGAACATCGAACGATTCATCGACCGAGCGGTGGCGGCGCAGTCCAGTTTCTCTTCGCTCGGAGCGCCTTGGGCCTTGCCAGCGAAAACCAGTGGCTCGTTGTCGCTGATCAATCCCGCAACGGGGAAGCAGCGCACCCTTGCGGAGTTGCGGACGGGAGAAGATATTTCCCGCACCAATTCACCGCGTCCTTTCTTGGATAATCTGAAGACCTTCAACGGAGTTGTGGTCAGTGAGCAGCAACCGCTTGACCACACCTGGCATCTAGGTGTCGGGGTTGCATTGCAAGATGTGAACGGGACCAATTTCTGGGGTGGGCGCACCTACACCCGTGACGCGTCACGCTACATATGGCGTGCGGACCATGGACATATCCGCACAGCGTCCAATGCGTTCACCCGCAATGGCAGCGCTTTGGATTCGCAGCTTGAATGGGTCAGCCACGAACAGGAAATCCTGCTCGATGAGCACCGTTCGATTGAGCTCAATGCATTTGAGGACCATGAAAGCGCCATCACCGGCTGGAGCCTGGATTTCAGTTTCAGGCTCTCGGCGCGCGAACGCCAGGTGTCGCTTGACTCTCCGGGTACCAATGGCCGTCACAACGGCGGCTACGGAGGTTTTTTCTGGCGTCTGCCGCCAATCGCTGATCCACAGATTTTTACCCCATCGGCTTCCGGGGAATCGCAAGTCCACGGTGTGCACAGTCCGTGGCTCGCCTTCAGTGCTACGTTCTCTTCGGACTCGGTGGCTTTGGCTGATCTTGCTGAAGGCCACGGGGATGCCACCATCATTTTCTGCAGTGAGCATGATGACCCATGGTTTGTTCGCAGTTCTGGATATCCGGGTGTCGGCAGTTCGCTGGCCTGGTCTACACCGGTTGTGCTGGACCCTCAGGAAGCGATAACCCGCCAGGTACGAGTACTCGTGGTTGATGGGAGGGTCCCGGTGCAGACCGTGGCCCTGCTAGCCCGAAAATACGGTTCAGGTTCCAAGGAAGGCTGATTGTGCCCACCACCGCCACTCATGAATACGCAAAGAAGCATGCCCAACTGGTCGAGCTCATCAGAAGCCGCGATGGGCAGTATCTGCTTCTCTCAACCCCCGCTTCGCTTGCCTGGCTCTTGGGCGGTGCCCGCACGCACGTATCTCTTGCGGCACCACCCATTGCCAGGGTTCTGGTTCATGCCCAGGGGTGCGAGCTTGCAACGTCCGTGAGTGAAGCTGCACGGATCCAGCGAGAAGAGCTCGGCAACGTGGAACAAGTTTCGGTGCATGTCACCGCCTGGTACCAGGATCTCGACAATGTCCGAGAATGGTTTCCAGCGGCGAGCGGACAAAAGATCCTCAGCGAGCGGGAAATCGAGTCCGATTTGCGAGCCCTTCGCTCAGCACTCAATGAAACTGAGATTAATAGGTATCGCGCTCTTTGCCGCGACACGGCTGCGCTCATGACCCAAGTGCTGTCGGCCGCCCGTAGCGATGATTCCGAGTTTGATGTGGCAGCCAAGCTGACAGCTGGAGCCATCGCCCAAGGAGGCGAAGTGCTCGTTGCCTTGGTCAGCGGCGATTCACGTGCCGCAGCCCGGCACCCCCTGCCAACCGCGGCCCCGCTCGGAGGCAAAGCCATGGCAGTGCTGTGCGTAAGACGTCAGGGGCTCATTGCCAACATCACCAGGTGGGTGCGATTCGGTGCGCCGACGCCTCAGGAACTCTCTGGAGAAGACGACATCCTGGCTGTCGAGGCAGATATCCTTGCGGCAATTCGCCCTGGCGGCGTTCTCGGTGAATTATTGGCCGTCATCCAGGGATCCTACCCGGAGCATGGTTTCGATGCCGGGGAATGGTCGTTGCATCATCAAGGCGGCATTGCCGGCTACAACGGACGAGATCCCCGGCTCACCCCAGGAGCAACTGATCTCTTCCAGTTGAACCAGGCTTTTGCGTTCAATCCCAGTGCAGCACGCGATGGTCTGGCGTTCAAAGTTGAGGACACCATGCTGCTGACCGAGTCCGGGGATTTTGAGGTTCTCACCTTCGATCCGCTCTGGCCCTCAAACCTGGTTAACGGTTTGCCACGGCCAGCAGTACTTCAACGCTAAGCGCACCCTAAACAATTATTGGCTGGGAAATCCTTTTGAGGTTTCCCAGCCAATAATTTTATGTACCGATGCCCTTTATACGGTGGCCTTCAATTCCGAGCGCCAGCTGCGTTTCGGTTCCCAGCCAAGGACATCTCGCGCTTTCTGGATACTGAAGGCAGGGCTATCCGTGGTGAGTCCCGCTGCGACGTCCTCGAGCTCCGGATAAATCTCTGGGATCAGCTCTGCGAGCGGACGCGTTGCCATGGCATCCTTTGCACCAACGAAGAACACCGAGCCATTCTCTACGCGGTCAAACCGTTCAAGCAGTACCAGCAGGAAATCTGCCACGTCCCGCGCATCAACGTAATTGAATAGCGCAGGCGCTGACAAGCGAGGATCTTGTAGGCGCTCAGCAACAGTGTGTCCCTGCTGCGTTGGAGCGCCGGCCCACTCTTCCTCTGCGATCACATAGCAGGGCCTGAAGGAAGCGAACTTCACCGAACTTGCCGGTCCCATTTTCGCTGCGAACATGGCGGCAATCTGCTCGGCTACGAATTTGGAAAGCCCATAAGCATGCCATGGCTTGGGAACTTCGTTTTCATCAAGAGGCAGCTTCTCCGGCACCCATCCGCCCGGAGAACCATAGCCCATTATTGATGGGCTGGAGGCCAGCACGACCCTGGTAGCACCGGCCTCCACTGCCGCCGAGGTGACGTTATGGGCAATGGTCGCGTTCGTGTGCAGAAGCACCTCTTCCGGGGCCATGAAAGGAACAGCCATTGCCGCGAGGGACACCACCGCTTGCGGAGCAAGCTGCTCGAATAGCGCATGCGTAGCCTTCGCATCCATCAGATCGATGCAGTGATACTCCACGCCATCGAGAGGTTCTTCCGGAATCTGCCTGTCAAGAGAGATCACTTCATGCCCTGCGTGGGAGAACCCCGCGAGCACGGCACGGCCTAAACGCCCTGCTCCCCCGGTGATGACGACTTTTTCACCCATGGCTCTGTTTACACCTTGACCTTCGGTTGAAACGAAATGTCCACGCCCAGGCCAGCACTCCCGACGTCCACGAGCTGCCTGGTTTCCAGCGATTGATTTCCGCAAATCCCGACAGCAATGGCGCGCACACCGTCGATGAATCCGGCTTGCCGCGCATATCCATCCTCGTTGGCTCCGCGGAAGAGCTCTTCGAGCAGGAGCTTGTCGCCGCCACCATGCGATCCATTCGAGTTTTCGATCTGGATCTCCACTGCTTCTTCCCAATGCCGCTGCAAAAGCAATCTCTCGCCTTTCGACCTGGCATTGCCGCTCTGGCCATCATTGCTATATGAAGGATCCACCGGATGCCCGCCGGCCGCGGGCAGTACTGCTGCCCGTTCGACAACGTCCAGTTCCAGGCGTCCTTCCGTCCCGTTCACCGCAACCCGGTATCCTTCCCATGGGCTGTGCGCGTTCAGGGAATATGAAAGCACCGGTCCGTTTTGATACTCAGCAGTCAGGCTCAAATTGTCTTCGATGGTGATCTCGCCATTGAAGACTCCCTGGTCTCGGCGGTACCCATCAAAGTGTTCGTTCTCTAGATAGAGCTTTTCCAACCGCTCATCGCTGCGAAGATCCAAATCAAACGGATCCTTATCGCTTAGCCCGTGGGTACCGCGTTCGTTGGCTTGGCGGCCCCTGAACTCTGCGTTGTCGGGCCCGTAGAACTTCAGCCCTCCTGTTGCAAAGACCTTCTGCGGTGAATCGTCGAGCCACCAATTGACCAGATCGAAATGATGGCTGGACTTATGGATTAGCAAGCCGCCAGAGTTTTCCTTGAGTCGATGCCATCGGCGAAAGTAGTCTGCTCCGTGAACGGTATCCAGCATCCAGTTGAAGTCCACGGATGTGACTTGGCCGATTTTCCCATCGTCGATGGCCTTCTTCAGGGCTGTATTCCGAGGAGAATAACGGTAGTTAAACGTGACCACGATTTGATGGCCGCTTTCTTCCACCGCCCGAGCTATACGAGCGGTGCTCGGCGCATCAATTGTAAGTGGTTTCTCAACTATCACGTCGGCGCCGGCATACAGAGCGGTGCAGATCAGCTCAGCATGCGTGTAGTCCGGGCTCGTGATGATTACCCGGTCAATGTGGCGTTCTCGAATGACTTTGGCCAAGTCTTGCGGGTCAAAGGACCCGACCTTCTCGCCGAAGGTCTGTTCAACTACGTCTTGGTAGTACTCGATTCGCCCCTGGTTGGTATCTGCCAATGCGACAAGTTCAGCGACGTCGCTATGTTCACCGAAGATAGCAGTCAGGTACATTTCGCATCGGTTCCCTGTGCCGATCAGTACGTAGCTGGTGCGTGATGAGCTTCCCATGCGGTTTCTCCTACGATAAGTTTCTGGCGCTTGTGGCTGGTATCGGTCGAGGCCACTGGCCTAGCGCTGTTGTCCTAGGCCAGTGGCATATTCCTGCTATTTGATCCCAGTAGTTGCGATGCCCTTGACCAGGTATTTCTGCCCGAAGAGGAAGGCAAGGAATACAGGGACCAACGTGACGATCGACATTGCGAACAGTGCGCCCCAGTTGGATTCTCCGGTGGAGTCTATGAATGCGTTGAGCGCAACTTGCACGGTGTAATTACTCGGGTTGGTGAGGTAGATCAGTGAGGTAAAGAAGTCGCTCCAGGTCCAGATGAACGTGAAGATTGCCGTAGTTGCCAAGGCTGGAACCATAAGCGGCAGGATGATCTGCAGGAAGATCCGTGGATGGCCGGCGCCATCGATTCGGGCTGCTTCATCCATATCCTTAGGGATTCCTCGGATGAATTGGATCATCAGGAAGATGAAGAACCCATCCGTGGCAAGCAGTTTCGGAACGATGATTGGCCAGAAGGTATTGACCCAGCCGATCTGAGAAAACATGATGTACTGCGGAACGATAATCACGTGGATCGGCAGCATGATGGTCATCAGCATCAGCGCGAACATAATCTTCTTGAACTTGAAGTCAAGCCTGGCAAATGCGTATGCCGCCATGGAGCAGGACACCAAGTTGCCAAGGATGCATCCCAAAACCAAAATCGCAGAGTTCATCAAGTACTTGCTGAAAGGTTCAGACAGCGCGTTCCAACCGCTGGGGTAGTTATTCCAGTCCACCTGGGAAATAACCAAACCGGCCTCACGGAAGATCAGGTCGTTCGGGCGGAAGGAGCTAGCTACCATCCACAGCAATGGATAGATCATGACTCCGGCACCCAGGATCAGCAGCGCGTGCTTGATCAATGAGCGCATTGAAACCTTGAACTTCGGGCTCTTATCTTTAACGGTCTTGCCTCGTTCATCAGTACCGCCAACCGGCGGCTTTTTTCCGAGAAGTTCTTCTTCATCAAGCACGAGTTCTTGCGGTGACCCACCGCGTACTTGCGAATCTGGAAGTGAAGTTTGATTAGTCATCGTAAAACACCCAATACTTAGAAACGAAGAAGTTCACAGCGGTAAATGCACCAACTATGAGCACCAGGAGCCATGCCATGGCTGAGGCATAACCCATATCGAACTGTTTGAATCCTTGCTGGTACAGGTAGAGCGTGAAGAACATGGTGGAATCGGCAGGACCGCCCGATCCATTGGACACGATGAAAGCTTGAGTGAAGTTCTGGAAGGCCCCAATGATCTGCAGGACCAGGTTGAAGAAAATAATGGGGCTAATCATCGGCAACGTGATACTCAGGAACTGCCGCCATTTGCTCGCCCCATCAATGGAGGCTGCTTCGTAATACATCATGGGAACTTGACGCAGACCCGCAAGGAAGATCACCATCGGTGAGCCGAAGGTCCACACGTTGAGCAAGATCAGGCTTCCAAGTGACGTGTTTGGATCGGAGATCCATCCAATGCCTTGGATACCGACCAATTCCAAGAGCTGATTCACCAGGCCGGTGGTACCGAAAATCTGCTTCCACAGCACTGCGATTGCAACTGAGGAACCCAGCATGGAAGGCAGGTAGAAAATTGAGCGGTAAAAAGAGAGCCCGCGCATTCCCCGGTCAAGCAAGATTGCTACGGCGAGGGCCACTGCCAGCTGCAACGGAACACCGATCAAAACGTAGGTGAACGTGACCCGCAATGAATTATGCAGCCGCTGGTCGTCGAGCATCCGTTCAATGTTCTCAAACCCTGAAAAGGACGGAGCCTGCAAAAGGTTGTAGTCCGTAAACGCAAGATACAGCGACATGGCCATGGGCCCCAGGGTGATAAGGAATAACCCGATCGTCCACGGAATGAGGAAGATATGCGCTGCCTTGTTGTCCTTGGGAGGGACTTTGCGGCCATTGTTCTTGCTGAGGTTCTGCAGTTCGGCAATGGCGCTCATTGACCACTACCTCCTTTCGACGAAACGCGAAGGCAGCCCTTACGAATCGGGACCGACATGAGTGACTCCTTGCTAGAAGCGCTTGATGAAGATGATTCGAAATCGACTTCAGGAATGCGCTTTCCAATCTCTATTCCTCAACGCTAAACTAAACACCAACGTGAGGTCAACCACACTGGCGAGATAGGTTTGGGGAATCGCCTCGGAGCCACCGCTGGACGCCATCACACGGTGCGAACAGTCGCTGGATGCGTCCATATGAAAATAGGAGATCAGTAAAATGTCGCAGGCCAAAGACGGTTTAAGGGACACTATCGTGTCAATAGAGCTCTATCGGATATCACTGCCTTTTGATGCCGCGCGGCGAAGCCAGGAAGATTCCAATGCGGAATCAATCGATGCTTTCAATGCATCATCACGCACGTTGACCCAGATGGAATCATTAATGGTGAAGGTGCAAACCGCGGATGGATTCACCGGCTGGGGCGAAGCCTTCGGCCACAAATCCAATCCCGCGACATGGACTGCCCTTGAACAGATCGTGGCCCCCTTTTTCTTGGGGCGTTCATCGGCCCTCGACGGGAGCATTGCCTCGGCCGAATATGCATTCCACGCCTTCGGGCGCACCGGACCCATTCACTTCGCACTATCCGCAGTGGACATCGCTCTTTGGGATATAGCGGCACGTCGTGCAGGACAGACGCTGCGGGAATTCATCAATATCGATGCCCGCCATGAAATCAATGCCTACGCGTCTTTGGTCCACTATGCCGAGGATCCGCAGGAGGTTGCTTTTCATCTTTCCAGGGCTTTGGAACACGGATTCAAGGCGTTCAAAATCCATGAGTCCTCGATTCCAGCCATCAAGGCCGCACGGCAGGCCGTGGGCTCCCACCCGCTGATGGTCGATGTCAATTGCAAGTGGCATCATCCAGCCGAAGCCGGGTCGTCGATTGCTGCCATGGCGGACCTGGAGCTGCTGTGGATCGAAGAACCGATCTTCCCGCCAGATGATTCGCAATCACTAGCCGCCCTCAATGCTCGTTTCGGCAACGTCTCCGGTGGAGAAAACCATTCAGGGGTCCAGGGGCTGACCTCGGATATGGAACTCGGCGCCCTGCAGTTTGCCCAGCCTAGCGTCGGAAAGATTGGCGGACTCAGCGCCATGCTCAAAATTCGCGAGGCGGGTCAACGGCTTAATGTCCATGTGGTGCCACACTGCTTCTACTACGGTCCGGCCCTCCTGGCCACCGCGCAGCTGATCGCCGCAGACCAGGAAGTCCAGCTTGCCAACGGGTCACTCCGTCCGGAATTGGAAATCCCCTTCCTCGGTTGGGAAACCCAGCTCCACCCTTGGCATGCGCCGCATCAGGGGAAGCTCACTAACGAGGGTACGATCCGTCTGCCAACGGAAGCCGGGCTCGGTTTCACTCCGGATCCAGTCGTTCTTGAAAACCATGCCCTCAAGCATCTGGTCTTGACCACTGCGCCTTGCGAAGGGTAAATGATCCGGCAAGGCAATAGCCGCTTCAAGCATTGCGGACAGCCCGCGATTGCCTGGAGCCCCGCCGTCCAGACGGGAACCTGCCGTGGTTTCAAGCACCCGAGCGGCAGCTCCGGGCGCATTCGACCACAGAGAAGAAAGGGGCAGCAGGCCACCGAAGAAAACACTCGAAAAATCACTTGTGTAATAAGTTCCTTACTTATAAGATAAGTAATTAAATGAGCTTACCCCCACAGTGATCCCAACAGGAGATTCCCGCCATGACCTATACCCCCGACGCCATCCGCCACGTCAAGCTTTCAACGGCCCGGTTGCCGCTGGCCACACCGATCTCCGATGCGAAAGTTTTCACCGGCCGCCAGAAGCCAATGACCGAGGTGGTCTTCCTCTTCGCGGAGATCACCACGGAACAGGGCCATGAGGGTTTCGGGTTCTCCTACTCCAAGCGGGCCGGCGGTCCCGCACAGTACGCCCATGCCAAGGAAGTCGCACAAGCGATGATTGGCGAAGATCCAAGTGACATCGCCAAGTTGTACACCAAGCTCCTTTGGGCCGGCGCTTCGGTGGGCCGCTCTGGTGTGGCGACCCAGGCGCTGGCCGCACTTGATATCGCGCTCTACGACATGAAAGCCAAGCGCGCGGGGCTTCCGCTAGCCAAGTTCCTCGGCTCCCACCGCGATTCGGTGCGCACCTACAATACTTCCGGCGGCTTCTTGAACGCCAGCATCGAGGAGGTCAAGGATCGGGCTACCCAGTCCATCGAGGAAGGGATCGGCGGCATCAAGATCAAGGTCGGCCTGCCGGACAGCGCCGAAGACCTGCGCCGCGTTGCCGCAGTGCGCGAGCATATTGGCCCGGATTTCCCGCTCATGGTCGACGCCAACCAGCAATGGGACCGCGCTACCGCATTGCGCATGGGGCGCAGGCTCGAGGAGTTCAACCTCGTCTGGATCGAAGAACCGCTGGATGCCTACGATGCTGAAGGCCATGCGGCCCTGACCGCTGCCCTGGATACGCCAATAGCCACAGGAGAGATGCTTGCTTCGGTATCCGAGCACGAACGCCTGATTGCCGCACGCGCCTGCGACATCATCCAGCCTGACGCTCCCCGGGTCGGTGGCATCACCCAGTTCCAGAGACTGGCAACTTTCGCTGACCAGGCTGGGCTGGATCTGGCACCGCACTTCGCAATGGAAATCCACTTGCATCTGGCAGCAGCGTACCCACGCGAGCCTTGGGTGGAGCACTTCGACTGGCTCGACCCGCTGTTCAATGAGCACTTGGAAACCAAGGACGGCCGGATGATCGTTCCGAACAGGCCAGGGCTCGGCTTCACCCTGAGCGACCAGGCCCGCGCGTGGACCACCGAAACCGCGCAATTCGGCACCGCCTGAGTCCCCATGACTGGACCTTCGCGCCGGAACCGCCTGCCAGGCAGTTCCGGCGCTTATCCTTTAAGCATGCACAACGCCAAACCCAATCTGGCATCGGCCTTGGTCGGGCACCTGCGCGCGCAGATCAGCGGCGGGGCCATTCCTCCGGGACAGAAGCTGCCCAGCGAGAACGAGCTGATCGCCGAGCACGGGGTATCGCGCACCGTGGTCCGCGAGGCCATTACCCGGCTGCAGGCCGAAGGGCTGGTCTACACGCGGCGCGGCGCGGGCAGCTTCGCTTTGACTCCTCCACCGCCCGCCGAGCCTGCCGCTCAAGCACTGGTTCCGCGTACCGTCGAGGAACGCCGCCAGTTGATCGAGTACCGGGTGGGTTTCGAGACCGAGGCCGCCGCCGTCGCGGCCCGCTCCCGCACCGCGCAGGATTTGTCCGCAATGGACCAGGCCCTGCGGGGCTTCGAGGCCGCAGCGGGCAATGCGGCGGTGAGCATGAGCTGCGATTTCGAGTTCCACCTGGCCGTGGCCAGGGCTACCGGCAATCCCTACTTCGGCCAGGCTGTGGAGAATTTCGGTCCCTCCATGATCGCGATGCCGCGCGGCCGGCTGGATTCGGCCGACACGATCACCGCCGACCGGCTGGGTTCGGTGGCCGCAGAGCACCGCGCCGTGCGTGATGCCATTGCCTCCGGCGACCCGCACATGGCGGCCGCGGCCATGCGCATGCATCTGGGCAACTCCATGCTGCGGCTGCAATCCGAAGCGGGGCTCGGCCCCGCGCTTTAGGGCCGGGACGCGGAAAAGACCTCCGGCTGGCCGTGGCAGCTGCCATCAGCTCCATGTCGCCGAGAGGTCTTTCCTTCAAAGTTCCGTACCGGGCCTAGGTGATCACCAGGTCCAGTGCGAAGACCCCGAGCAACCCGAGTACCGCCAACGTCGTGGTGTAGGTGGTGCGCACCGCGAGCGCCTGCCCGACATTGAGGTTGAAATACTCCTTGAACATCCAGAAGCCCGGGTCGTTCACGTGGCTGAAGGCGATCGAGCCGCAGGCGGTGGCCAGCACCATCAGCTCAGGCGACGCTCCGGTGGCCGCGACCAGCGGTGCAGCGATGCCGGCGGCGGTCGATACCGCCACCGTAGCTGATCCCAGCGCGATGCGCAGGATCACCGCAATGATCCAGGCCAGGAACAGCGGGCTGAGATTCCACCCCGCAGTGGTGTCCGCAATGTAGTCGGCAATGCCGGCGGAAACCAGCACCTGCTTGAAGGCACCGCCGGCACCGATGACCAACAGGATCATGGCCATGGCCCGCGCGGCCTCGCTCATCGACTTGGCGACCTGCGCCATGGAACGGTTGTTCAGCGGGCCGAAGGCGGCAATCGCCACCAGCAGGGCGATCAGCAACGCAATTTCCGCCGAGCCCAGCAGCGCGAGCACATCGTCGGCCTCCTCGCTCAGCGTCACGGTCATGCGCAGGATTTCCGAACCGGCAATCAGCACGATGGGCAGCAGCGCCACCAGGAAGGACAAGGCGCCCGAGGGCAGCTCGTCGTCGGCGAAGTCCTTTTCCGCGAGCAGCCCCGAGGGCATCTGCGGGTTCATCTGCCGCACGAAGGACAGCCGCGGCCAGGCCATCGCAATGGCCACACCGGCCGGAATGGCGATGAGCAGGCCGTAGGCCAGCGTCAATCCGACCGATGCGTTGTACAGCCCGGCCACTGCGGTCGGACCCGGGTGCGGGGGCAAGAAGGAATGCATGGTGGACAGCGAAATGGACATGGGCAGGCCCACCCACAGCAGGTTGACCTTGGTGGCGCGCACCAGGGTGAAGGCGACCGGCACCAGGATCACGAACGCGACCTCGTAGAACATGGTCACGCCGATCAGCATCGCGGAAATGATCATGGCCCACTGCACGCCACGCTCGCCGAAGACCGAGAGGATCTTGCGGGCAATGCGCTGCGCCGCCCCGGCGTCGCCCATGACGCGGCCAATCATGGCACCCAGGCCGATGACGACGGCGGTGCTTCCCAGCTGCCCGCCCAGGCCCTCGGTGATGATCTCCGGGATGTCAGCGACGCCCGCGGGCTCGCCGTCCACGCTCAGCGATCCGGTGGCGACGGCCCAGAAGGCCACGAGGGTGGCGACGAGGATCAGGGCGATGAATCCGTTGAGCTTGAACCTCATCATGAGGATCAGCAGCACGACTACCGCCAGCGCTACGACAAGCAGGGGCATAAAGGGGCTCCGATCTGGGGAATACTTTGGAAAAGGGTGGAATCTCGGCATCGCGGGTGGCGGCGAGGGCTTGGGTTTACGTGATCTGCCGCATATCGCCATGTGCCTGTAGTCCCGTTAGTAAGCCGGGATCGCTCCCGTCCAAGACTCGATCCGCATGTTTTGATACCCAGCCGGCATCGCGTTGCGTGCCCGGGTGGCGGCCATCCCCGCGATCCCGCGACATTCCGGCACTCCGCGCCCGGTAGCGCATTCGGCTCGGCGTTTCGGCGCTCCCCGGGAACCATTCATTGAGTGACGAGCCTCACAATAGTTGAAGCGCTGTAACCATTGAGGAGCCACCGGACCGTGGACGCGCAAAGACCGCGGAAGGCTTCCATTGAAGCCTTCCGCGGCCCTTGGCAGCGGTGCGGTAGCGGGTCAGCCGGCCTTGACGGCCAGCACCGGATGCTGCGCCTGCAGCAGGATTCGCTGGGCGTGCGAGCCCATGATGAACTTGCCCACCTGGCTGCGCTGGCGCAGCCCGATGACGATCAAGGACACCTTGTGCTTCTCGGCCAGCCCCAGGAACTCCTCGGTCAGGTCATCACGGTAGCTGGACTCCACGATGCGAGCCTCGACTCCCGCCGCGGCGGCAGCTAGCAGCACGCGTTCCAGGTCCTCGGGCGAAGCGGTGTGCTTGTCCACCAGCGACCCCTCGCGCGAGGAGTTCACGATCAGCAACGGTTCGGCGCGCAGCTTCGCCTCGATGATGGCCGCGTCGACGGCGGCCTGCCCTACTGGGGTGGGGACGTATCCCACGATGATGCTCATGCGTTTTCCTTTTCCTTTACGGCCTGCACGGCCACCAAGCGGTTCTTGCGCTGATCGATGGCGGACTTGATCATCGGCCACACGGCCACGAACACGAACACCACCAGCAGCGTTGCGGAGATGGGTCGGGACAGGAAACCCGAGGGGTCGCCTTCCAGCACCAGCAGGGATCGGCGCAGGTTGGATTCCAGCAGGCTGCCCAGCACGAACGCCAGCACCAGCGGGCCGGGCTCGAAACCGAATTTCTTCATCAGGTAGCCCACGGCGCCGAACATGACCACCAGCATCACGTCGAACATGGAGTTGCGGATGGTGTACGCGCCCAGCAGGGTAATCAACGCGGTGATCGGCGCCAGGATCGCGGCGCGGATGCGCAGGATCCGCACGAATACCCCGATCAGCGGGATCGACATGATCAGCAGCAGGATGTTGCCGATATACATCGAGTTCACCACGCCCCAGAACAATTCCGGGTCATTGGAGATCAGCTGCGGGCCGGGGGTGACCCCCTGGATCAGTAACGCCCCGAAGATGATCGCCATTGTCGCATTCGCAGGAATGCCCAGAGTCAGCAATGGGATGAACGAGCTGGTCGCCGCCGCATTGTTCGCGGTTTCCGGTCCGGCGACACCCTCGATCGCCCCCTTGCCGAAGCGCGTAGGGTCCTTGGCGGTCTTCTTCTCCAGCGCGTAGGAGGCCAGCGAGGAGATCGTCGCGCCGCCGCCAGGCAAGATGCCCAGGAAGAAGCCGAGCACCGACCCGCGGCCGATCGCCCCGGAGGCCTGCTTCAGGTCCTGGCTCCGCGGCCACACGTTGGCCACCTTCAGCGGGGCGGACACGGCCCGGTGCCGCTCCTCCAGGTTGTAGAGGATCTCGCCCACGCCGAACAGGCCCATGGCGATCGGCACGAAGTCGATCCCGTCGGCCAGCGACAGGTTGCCGAAGGTGAAGCGCTCGGCCCCGGTGAAGCCATCGCGACCCACCGTGGCCAGGAACAGGCCCAACGCCGCGGCGATGATCGCCTTGATCTTGGAGCCTCCGGAGATGGTGGCCACCAGCAAGATGCCCAGCAGCGCCAGCGCCGTGTACTCCGGCGGGCCGAAGTCCAGCGCGAAACTGGCCACCAGCGGAGCCAGGAAGGTCAGGCCCACAATGGCGATCGTGCCGCCAATAAACGAGCCGATGGCGGCAATGCCCAGTGCGGTGCCGGCCCGGCCCTGCTTGGCCATGACATAGCCGTCGAAGACCGTCACCACCGAGCTGGCCTCGCCGGGAAGGCGCAGCAGCACCGAGGTGATCGTGCCGCCGTACTGGGCACCGTAGAAGATGCCGGCCAGCATGATGATGGCGGTCACCGGCTCGACACCGTAGGTCAACGGCAGCAGGATCGCGATCGTGGCCGCCGGGCCCAGGCCCGGCAGCACGCCGATCAGCATGCCAATGACAACGCCGAGCAGGCAATACAAGAGGTTTGTGGGGTCCAGGACGGTGCCGAAGCCGTCCAGGACTGGTCCGAAGAAGTCCATGGGAGTCAACCTTTAATTGCGACTTAGAACAGTCGGGGAATCGTGGTGCCGAGCGCGGCAATGAAGATGGCGTAGAAGGCCACGACCACCAGCACCGAATACAAGGCGGCAGAGCGCCAGCGCTCACCGCCCAGCCAGCGCATCCACACGAAGCACAGCAGCAGCGCGGGAATCTCGAAGCCGATCAGCGGCATGAGCACCACCATCAGGATCAGGGTGGCGAAACCAATGACGGTGTACCAGCTCATGGCACTGAACTTCTCCCCGTCCTGCCCGCCGCGCCTGCCCACGATGAGCTGCACCACGGCCATGACGGCGGCAATCAGCGTGACAATGAAGGGCCACATCCCGGCGCTGGGCGCCGCGGGGGTGCCCAGCCCCAGGCCAACGGACAGCGCCATGCCGGCGCAGCCCAGCGCGAGCACCACCAGGCTGGAGGCAAGGTTCGCCACCGGTCCGGCCGGTTCCGGGGCCTCGGCTTCCCACTGGGCGGCGAGTTCCTCCGGGGTCAGCTCCTCGGGCGACGAATCGTCCTCGGGCTGCACCGGGCCGGATTCCGCGCGGGGCGCGGCGGGCACCGGCGGGCGTTCAACGTGTTTGGCTTGCATGATGTTGTCCTGTGCTTGAAGTGTTCCGGATCAGCTGGCTGCCGGGAGGCTACTTGCCGGCCAGCGAGATGTCGTACTCATCGGTCAGTTCCTTGTACTTCGCGGCCAGCTCATTCCATTCGGCGGTGACTTCCTCGCCGGAAATCTCGTTCGGAGTCAGCATGTTCTTCTCGTTGAACGAGGTGTAGGTGTCCGTGGCTACCGCGTCCTTGATGGAGGCCACCAGCTTCTGCTTGGCGTCATCGCTCAGGCCCTTCGGGGCTGCGATGGCGCGGTACTGGGAGACCGGGACTTCATAGCCTGCCTCGATGGCGGTGGGCACATCGGGAAGAAACTCATTGCGCTCGGAGGAGAAGACCACGATCGGGGTGACGGTGCCGGCGTCGATCTGCGGCTTGGCTTCGCCCAGCTGCACTGTGGAGACCTGTACCTGGTCGCCCATGACGGCGGTCAGTGCCGGGGAACCCGAGTCGAATGGTACTGTGGTGCCTTCGATGCCCGCCTGGGCCAGGATCAGTTCCTGGGCCAGCTGCGAGCCGGTGCCCACGCCGGTAGTGCCGAAGGACAGCTTCTTGCCGCTGTTCTTGATGTCATCGAAGTTCTCCATCCCCGACTTGGTGCTGGCTACCATGACGTAGTCATCCTGGCTCAGTCCCATGAGGACATCGAGGTCATCGAGCGAAACCGCCTCGTCCGCGGATACCGCCAGCGGGGTAATGGTGATCAACGAGGCGTTGAGCAGCACGAGGTTCTGCCCGTCCGGGGCCATGGCCGCCACTTCTTCGGTGGCCAGCGCGCCGTTGGCGCCCGGCTTGTTCACCACGGGCAGGGCCACGCCCAGGGAATCCGCCATGCCGTCCGCCGCGGCGCGCGCGATCAGGTCGGTGGAGCCGCCAGGCGCCTGGCCGACGGTCAGGGTGATGGGGCCGCTGGGGAATTCGGCGGAGGCCGAGCCCCCGCCGACGTTGCCGCCGCAGGCGGAAAGCGCTAGTACCGCGCCAGTGGCCGAGAGGGCGAGCAGCGAGCGGCGAGTCAAGCGATTTTTCATGGGAAGTTCTCCTGTGGTGTCGAGTGTGGGACCCCGGCCGAGGCCTCGAGTGAGACAGCTCACCTTGCTGGTCTTGGAGTCAAGCGTAGAAACTTGAAGTGATGCATGTCCAAGGTTGAATGTGCATAGAATGATTCCAGAAAGGTATCAAATGTTTACTCTGGACCAAGCACGCAGTTTCGTTGCCGTTGCCGAGGAATTGCACTTCGGCCGTGCCGCCGAGCGGCTGAACATGACCCAGCCGCCGCTGAGCCGGCAGATCCAGAAACTCGAGCGCACGGTCGGCGTGGAACTGCTCGAGCGCGACAACCGCCGCGTGGCCCTCACCGCGGCGGGCCACGCTTTCCTCCAGGATGCGCGCCGGCTGGTCGTGGCCGCCGAGCGTGCCCCGGACAATGCCCGCCGCATCGCCGCCGGCCAGCTGGGCGAGCTGCGCATCGGCTTCACCGCGGCTTCGGGCTTCAGCCTGCTCGGCCCGCTGCTGGGAGAAATCTCGGCGCAGATGCCGCAGGTGCACCTGGAGCTGTCGGAAATGGTGACCGGCGAGCAGGTCGACGCCCTGCTGGACGGCGACATCGATCTGGGCTTAGCCCGCCCGCCCTTCGACGAGAAGCTCTTCGAATCCGCACTGCTATTAACCGAGGGGCTCTACGTGGCAGTGCCCTCCGGCCACCGGCTGGCCCGGCTGCAGCGGGAGGTATTGTTCGATGACCTGCGCAACGAACCGCTGATCATGCACTCCCCCACCAAGGCCCGCTACTTCTACGACCTGGTGGTGCGCCGCGTCGACATCGAGCACAAGAACGTGCGCCATACCGTCAGCCAGGTGCTGACCATGCTCGCGCTGGTCTCCGCCGGGCGCGGTATTGCTTTCGTCCCGGAGAGTGCCAAGCTGCTAGGCGTGGGCGGGGTCAGCTACCTGCGGCTGGGCGAGGTTACCGACGATCCAGTGCAGCTGCACGCCATCTGGAGCAAGTCCTCGCGCAATCCGGCGCTGGAACGGGTGGTCTCGATCGTGCGCCACGCGCTGCACGCTGAATGATGCACAGTAGGTATCAAACAATACAAATATGGGCTTGGACAGGCATCATAGAGGGTTCCTAGGCTGAGGGTAATACCAATGCACCGCCCCCAGCTTTCCCGCCTCGCCTGAGGTGGGAACCAGTCAAAGGAACAAACCATGGCCCAGTACACCCCCGCCGAACTTGCCTCCAAGCTCAAGGACGGGTTGCTCTCCTTCCCGGTCACCGCATTCGACGCGAACCTGGAAATCGACGAGGCCGCGTACCGCAACCACCTGGCCTGGCAGTCCAGCTTCGATGTCGCGGGACTGTTCGCCGCCGGAGGCACGGGCGAAGGCTTCACGCTGACCCCGGCAGAGGCCTCGCGTGTGGTCCGCATGGCAGTGGAAGAAGCCGGCTCCAAGGTTCCGGTGCTGGCCTCGGCCGGCGGTTCGACCAAGCAGGCCATCCAGAATGCGCAAGACGCCGAGGCCGCAGGGGCCGAGGGCCTGCTGCTGCTGCCGCCATACCTGACCGAATGCGACCAGGAAGGGCTCTACCAGCACGCGTCGGCCATCTGCGCATCGACGACGACCGGCGTAATCGTCTACAACCGCGCCAACGCGATCTATTCGGCGGACACCGTGGCCCGGCTGGCCGATAACCACGAGAACTTCATCGGCTTCAAGGACGCGCTGGGCGACATCGAGCACCTGACCAAGGTGTACGCCAAAAACGGCGACCGCCTGTTCTACCTGGGCGGGCTGCCTACCGCGGAGACCTTCGCGCTGCCGCTGCTGCAGCTGGGCATGAGCACCTACTCCTCGGCCATGTACAACTTCGTTCCGGAATTCGCGCTGGACTTCTACAAGGATGTGCGCGCCCAGGACCTGAAGGCGGTCAACGAGAAGCTGAACCGCTTCGTGCTGCCGTACCTGGAAATCCGCGACCGCGTCAAGGGCTACGGCGTATCCATCGTCAAGGGCGGGCTGAAGGCCATCGGCCGCGACTCCGGCTCGGTGCGCCCGCCGCTGCAGGATCTGACCGAGCAGGACCTGGCGGACCTGTCCGCGCTGATCCAGCAGGCAGGCATCGTTCCCGCCGGCGCGAGCCTCTAACCAGTACTGGCACTTTACGACACACCAATCAGTCGACTCAGGAGCAATTCATGAGCACAACCACGCAGAACCTCACCGGCCAGTCCATCCTCGCCGGCGCCAGCACCGAAGGCAACGGGCGCAAGGTCAACGGCTATAACCCGGCGACCAACGAGCGCCTGGAACCTGCCTACAGCCTCATCGATGAGCAGCAGCTGAAGCTGGCCACCGCTGCGGCGGCCGAGGCCTTCGAGTCCTTCCGGTCCTTGGAACCGTCGAAGCACGCAGAGTTCCTGGAAGCCATCGCGGAGAACATCGAGGCAGTGGGCGCCGAACTGGTCGCTCGCGCCATGGCCGAAACCGGCTTGCCCGAGGCGCGCCTGACCGGCGAGCGCGGACGCACCACCGGACAGCTGCGGCTGTTCGCGCAGGTCGTTCGCCAAGGCGACCAGCACGGCGTGCGCGTGGATCCGGCCCTGCCCGAGCGCACCCCAGCCCCGCGCGTGGACATCCGGCAGCGCAAGATCCCGGTGGGCCCGGTCGCGGTGTTCGGCGCGTCGAACTTCCCGCTGGCGTTCTCCACCGCCGGCGGCGACACCGCCAGCGCGCTGTCGGCCGGCTGCCCGGTGGTCTTCAAGGCCCACAATGCGCACCCCGGAACCAGCGAGATTGTTGGCCATGCCATCAGCAAGGCCGTCGCCGACTTCGGGCTGCACCCGGGAGTCTTCTCACTGGTTTATGGCCCCGGCGCGTCGATCGGCCAAGCCCTGGTGAAGGATCCGGCCATCAAGGCCGTGGGCTTCACCGGCTCGCGGGCCGGCGGCACCGCCCTGATGGCCGCCGCGGCCGCGCGACCGGAACCCATCCCGGTGTATGCCGAGATGAGCTCCATCAACCCGGTGATCTTCTTCGAGGGAGCATTGGCTCAGGATCCCGTTGCACAGGCCAAGGCCTACTTGGCTTCTGTTGTCGGTTCTTCCGGGCAGCTGTGCACCGCACCGGGACTCGTCTTTGTTCCCACCGGAGCTGCCGGCGACGCATTCGCCCGCGCCGTCAGCGGCCAGGCACCGGAAACTTCCGGGCAGACGATGCTCACCGAGGGAATCTACAATTCCTGGACCGCTGGTGTCCAAGCGCTCGGCAGCCAGGACGGTGTCGAACTGCTGGGCCGTGGCACCGAAGGGGCAACCGAGAACGCTCCGGCACCAGCCATCTACACCGCTGGAGTGGAGCAGCTGCTGGCCAACCCGGTGCTGCAAGACGAAATCTTCGGAGCCGCCTCGCTGGTGATTCGCTACGCCGATGCCGCACAGCTGCAAACCGCGCTGGGCCGGCTGGAAGGCCAGCTCACCGCCACCTTGCAGCTGGACGATTCGGATCACGAAGCCGCAGGGCAGATCATCGGGACGCTGGAAACCAAGGTCGGGCGCATCCTGGTCAACGGATGGCCAACCGGTGTGGAAGTGGGCCACGCGATGGTGCACGGAGGTCCGTTCCCGGCAACGTCCGACCCGCGGACCACCTCGGTGGGCACCCTGGCCATCGAGCGCTTCCTGCGCCCGGTCGCCTACCAGAACTTCCCGGAAGCGCTTTTGCCCAAGCCCATCGCGGAAGACAATCCGTGGAAGCTGACCCGCCGGATCGACGGCGTCCTGCAGGCGAAAGGCGAATAGTCCATGACTTCCCAGCCCACCATTGCCTCGGTGAAGGTCATCCCGGTCGCCGGGCACGACTCCATGCTGCTGAACCTCTCCGGGGCGCACGGGCCGTTCTTCACCCGCAATATCGCCATCATCACTGACTCCGAGGGCCGCACGGGCCTCGGCGAGGTACCTGGCGGCGAAGCGATCCGTTCGACCATAGAGGAGGCCGGCACACTGATCACCGGCGCCCCTGTGGCGACTTACCGTTCGCTGCTGCGCCAGGTGGCAGCCCGCTTCGCAGACCTCGATTCCGGCGGACGCGGTGCACAGACCTTCGATTTGCGCACCACCGTGCACGCAGTCACCGCACTTGAGTCTGCACTGCTGGATTTGCACGGCCAGTTCCTCGGAGTGCCGGCGGCCGAACTGCTCGGCGACGGGCAGCAGCGCGACGCGGTTCCGATGCTCGGCTACCTGTTCTACGTGGGCAACCCGGATACGACGGATCTGCCGTATCTGCGCGAACCGCAGGGCAACGACGACTGGGAGCGCTTGCGCCGCGAGGAAGCCATGACACCAGAAGCCGTGGTGCGCCTGGCCGAGGCGGCTCAGGCCCGTTACGGGTTCAAGGATTTCAAGCTGAAGGGCGGCGTCCAGGACGGGGACTCCGAGGTCGATGCTGTCATCGCTTTGAAGGAACGCTTCCCCGAAGCCCGGATCACGCTTGACCCCAATGGCGGCTGGCTGCTCGAAGATGCTATCCGGCTTGGCAAGCGCATGCGTGGAGTGGTGGCCTATGCCGAGGATCCGTGCGGCCCTGAGGGCCGCTTCTCGGGCCGCGAGGTCATGAGCGAATTCCGCAGGGCGACCGGTCTGCAGACCGCCACGAACATGATTGCGACTGACTGGCGAGAAATGGCGCACGCGGTGCGCACCAATGCGGTAGACATCCCCCTGGCAGATCCGCATTTCTGGACCATGTCCGGTTCAGTGCGTGTTGCCCAGCTGTGCAACGAGTTCGGACTGACTTGGGGGTCGCACTCGAACAACCACTTCGACATCTCGCTGGCGATGTTCACCCAGGTCGGCGCCGCTGCTCCGGGCGAGATCACGGCACTCGATACCCACTGGATCTGGCAGGATGGACAGGGCCTGACCGAGGAACCATTGGTGATTCGGGACGGAGAGATCAAGGTTCCGCAGCGGTCCGGCTTGGGTGTCAGCCTGGACATGGATCGGGTCGCCCAAGCCCACGAACTGTACCTGGAACATGGGTTGGGCTCGCGTGACGACTCGGTGTCCATGCAATACCTGATTCCCGGCTGGACCTTCGATTCGAAGAGTCCCGCGCTGGTTCGCTGACAGGCTGCCAGGGAATCTGAATAATGCACCGTGGACGGTAGAGGGAGCTTTCGCACCCTCGCCGTCCACGGCTTCGAGAAGCCCCGGAGCTGGGAACACCAGTACCGGGCGGGAAAGGCAATATGCAAGGAGTTCTACAGGGATTCTCCGTTGTCTTGATCCTCATCGGCATCGGCCTGCTGACGTCGGTCGCACTGCCGCGACAACGCGCGGCCATTGCCCAGGGGCTGACCCCGCTCATCTTCTACATCACCAACCCCGCCCTGATGTTCACTCTGCTTGCCAGCACCGATCTGCATGCGGTGGTTGGTGTATTCACCCCGATAGCCTTGATGGTTGCCGTGCTGACCGGCTCCGCTTATGCCTTGGTCGCGCGGCTGGTCTTCAAGACTCCAGCTCGTCGGCTGCCCGTTGCGGCCATGTCCACGAGTTATGTGAATGCTGGAAATATCGGTGTGCCGCTGGCCCTTTATGCGGTGGGCAGCACCAGTCCCGTAGTGTCGGTGCTCATCGCGCAGTTGCTGATCATCGCTCCCGTCTACCTGTGCATGTTCGCGGTGCTCTCCCGCGCCAAGTCCGGTGGCGCGGATAGCCTGCCCGGTGCGAAAATGATCCTCAAGTCCATCGCCAACCCTGTCACTATTGCGACCTTCCTCGGTGCGGTGTTCTCCTTCTTTGGCCTGGCACTGCCCGAAGTCATTCGTGCGCCAGTGCAAATGATTGGCGACGCATCCATCCCCCTGTTGCTGATGTCCTTTGGAATGGCGCTATACGGCCAGCGTCCATTGTCAGATAAGAACCTGCGCGGCGAAATCTATCTGGCGACCGCGTTCAAGGTGTTCTTCATGCCTTTGCTCGCCTGGCTCGTAGCCCGCTTCGTTTTCGGCCTATCCGGAATCGAACTTATCGGAGTGGTGATCATGGCGGCGCTTCCAACCGCGCAAAACGTCTTGCTGTTTGCCCAGCAATTCAAGCTGCCCGTCGCCGTGCCGCGCGAAGTGGTGCTGGCAAGCACCCTGCTGACCTTTCCCAGTGTGCTGGTAATTGCCTTCTTGCTGGGCTAGATACGTGCAGCACCGGTATTCGCTCCGGTGGGCATCTTGAGCTTGCCGAAGCAAGCCGTTGCCAGCTGTCTCCCGAAGGGTAACTCGGCGGAACTGATTAGTTGGCGAAGCCTCAAGCCGATGAGCTGGCAACCAAGGCGCTATCGGCCATCGCACGGTGCCGAATCCGGAGGGACCCCATTTATTCAATGAATTAGCCAAGATACCTATCACGCTTGGAACACGGCTTCGACGCCAGGAGAGCTGGATCCCGGAATGTACTTCTAGCGTGAAACAACTTCGGAAAGATAGCGTTCGCTATGCAAATAATTATGTGTTTTCCATGGTCAGTGCGGATCTGAAAATTTCGAACTCCCCAAACATGCAGATAACCATCATTCATTTTTCGAATCTGCGAGTCCGCCGGGATAGTTCCACAGAAATATGTGAAACACCTTTTTAGTACATGAGCGAATATAAAAGATTTATTTGAGAAGTACTTCCTTTAGGAGTTGCCGAGCAGTTACGCTCCTACCGGCACACACCACATCGATTGATCACCGACCTTTGTGCGCCCAAAAACCCTACAAGGAGAACATCAATGGCACGTTTTTCTACCCCTCTTCGGAGAACCCTGGCCGTCTCCGCGGCCGTAGTGATCGGCATGAGCGGCTTCGGCGCTGGCGCCTTGCCAGCTACCGCCTCCCCCGTGTCGGCTCCCGCTGAAAAGTCCCTCCCCAAGGCAAATGGCGAAGACAAGGTCAAGATCGGTTCGGTGCAATCAGGCGAGGCCTACGACCAGTTCATCGTCACCTACAAGGCTTCAGCCACGCAGACGGGCAAGTCCTCCCGCGCCAAGGCCTGGGGCAAAGCAGCCAAGGCAGCAGGCGTTACCGTCAAGGAAATGCGAGCCATGGCCACCGGCAGCTTCGTGGTGAAGGCCGACAAGAAACTCAAGGGCAACGGCGCCAAGGAGTTCATGGCCGATATTGCGCAGTCTGGTCTCGTGGAATCGGTGGAACCCGATGCCATCATGAAGATTTCCATGACGCCTAACGACACCCGGTACGGCGAGCAGTGGCACTACAGCGGCACCAACGGGATGCGCTTGCCTTCGGCCTGGGACATCGCCACCGGCGAGGGCAGCATCGTCGCAGTCCTGGATACCGGCATCACCTCGCACTCGGACCTGAACGCCAACATCGTTTCCGGCTACGACTTCGTCTCCAGCTCTGCCTCGGCCCGCGACGGCAACGGCCGCGACGCGAACCCCCAGGATGAGGGCGACTGGTACGCCGCTGGTGAATGCGGCGGCAGCTACTCGGGCAATTCCTCTTGGCACGGCACCCACGTGGCCGGCACCGTAGCCGCAGTCACCAACAACTCCAGCGGCGTGGCCGGAGTTGCACCGGATGCCAAGATCCAGCCGGTCCGCGTCCTGGCCAAGTGCGGCGGCAGCCTGTCCGATATCGCCGATGCCATCATTTGGGCTTCGGGCGGTGCGGTCCCGGGAATTGCCAATAACCCAACCCCGGCAGACACCATCAACATGTCCCTGGGCGGTGGCGGCGCTTGCGGAACTACCTACCAGGCGGCCATCAACGCCGCGGTTTCGCGCGGCACCTCGGTGGTAGTTGCCGCCGGCAACGAAAGCCAGAACGCTTCGAATTCCCGCCCGGCCAACTGCGAAAACGTCATTACCGTAGCGGCAAGCAACCCTTCGGGCGCTCCGTCGTACTACACGAACTACGGCTCGGCCGTTGACGTCACCGCACCTGGTGGCGACACCCGCTACGCCGGCCAAGGCGTGCTGTCCACCATCAATACCGGCACCACTACTCCATCCAGCCAGGGCTATGCCTTCTACCAGGGCACTTCCATGGCCACCCCGCACGTAGCGGGCATGGTCGCACTGATGAAGTCGGCAGACCCTGGGATGTCCCCCGCCTCCGTGGAAACTGCGTTGAAGCAGGGCACCCGCGCGATGCCAGGCGGTTGCAGCATCGGTTGCGGCGCCGGACTGGTGGATGCCGCCAAGATCATGAATGCCCTGGACGGCAGAAACCCAACACCAACCCCGGAGCCAACTCCGGATCCGGAGCCAAGCGGCAACCTGCTGAAGAATGCTGGCTTCGAGAACGGGGCGGATTACTGGACCGCCAACCGCGCCGACACCTTCGAGTCCGGCTCGGCAGCCCGCTCCGGCAGCGGATTAGCTGGGCTGAATGGTTGGGGCAATTCCAACACCTACACCCTGGACCAGAAGGTCGCCATCCCGGCAGATGCCACCAATGCGCAGCTGGAGTTCTACCTGCATGTGCTGACCAATGAAACTACTGCCTATAGCCAGTACGACAAGCTGACCGTACAGGTTCTGGACGGCTACGGAACCTACAACGTGGGCACCTGGTCGAACTTGGATGCCGACTCGTCCTACGAACTGCAGGCTGTTGACCTGAACAACTTCCGCGGTAAGACCGTTACTTTACGTTTCAAGGGCGTGGAAGACAGCTCGCAAGCTACCTTGTTCCGCATTGATGATGCATCGGTAGCCGCCAGCTAGAGGATCGACCAGAAAAGTCCACTATTACGTGCGCAAGCGCGGCACCAATCGGTGCCGCGCTTGCTGCGGGAAAGATAGGGAGATCGCCTAGCTCAAGGTCCAGGAGCGCTTGGACAGGCCGTACCAGAAACCGTCAATTGCCGTCTTGGCATCGATTCCACCCGAGGCGTATGCCGCTCCCAGCGCAACGTACAGCGGAGCCCAATGCTCCGAGCGAGGGTGCGCTTCACGGGCCGCCGGGGCCTTGTGCAGGAAGTCGAGGATCGAGTCCACATCCCCGCGGACCATCGCCTCCTCAGCCCAGTGGTCGAACTCGCTGGAGGCCGATGGCGGCGCCGAATCCGGCCCGCCGGCTGGGTTGAACCAGCGCAAGTTGTGGGTGGTGAATCCGGAGCCAACGATCAAGGTTCCCCGCTCGCGCAAGGGTGCCAAGCTCTTGCCCAGATCAAAGAGTCCTGCAGGATCCAGTGTTGGCATGGACATCTGCACCACAGGTACATCCGCATCCGGGAACATTTCCTTCAGCGGCACGTAGGCGCCATGGTCCAGTCCACGCGTCTCGTCGCGCTCCACGTGATGGCCATAGGCCGAGGTCAGCCGTTCGACTTCATTGGCCAGCCCGGGCGCCATTGGCGCATCGTAGCGAACGTCGTAGTACTTCTGGTCGAAGCCCCAGAAGTCGTAGACCAATTCGTTCTTCTGCTGGGTAGCACTCAGCGTCACCGGCGCATTTTCCCAGTGCGCGGAGATCATCAGAATATCTTTCGGCTTCTCGAAAGTGCCGGACCAGCTAGCCAGCTCCTGGGTCCAGCGCTGGTCGTCGGCGAGTGGCGGTGCACCATGGCTAAGGAACAAGACGGGAGGGGTATCGGATAGCTGATTCATGATTAAAAACTACCAACCATTAGTTGAAGCGTCAAGCTTTATTTTCATGAATCCCGATATCCAATTCATGCAAGACCCTCAATGCTCTCCAAGAGGCCCGTGGACAGTGCGGACAGATTCGCCGCACCACGTTGGGTCCAACGCCAGCGGCAACGGAGGCCATGGCTTTCTTGCTCTGCTTCTGAGCGGCGGCGGAAATCTATTGCTTCTCTAATCACAAATGCAATTGGCAAGTCGTTCCTAAGCTGCGCCGGAGAAGTGGAACTGTACGGCTTTGCAGGCATCAGGCGTTGCCTGGCCAGTCTTTTCCAAGCCATTAATTACGCTCAGCTGGGGATTCGCAGTACGTTCAACACTTCGGCTTCGAACGGCTGCGGTTTCCAATATCAGACTTATTGACCATTAATCTTTAGAATGGTTTGTATGCAAGAAGAAGAACTGATGCAGACGGTCGAAGAAGAATTCACCGCCATCTTATTGCGCGCCCGCCAGATGCTGATCCGTCGCGCCAAGATCATCCACCCGGACCTGCAGGATCCGGGGTACCGCTTGCTTGCAGTGGTCATCCGTGATGAAGCCCAGCAACAGGGAGCACTCGCAGAAAAACTGCGTCTGGACAAGGCGACTATTTCCCGCCTCGTGCAGCACCTCGAGTCTCTGGAACTTGTCACCCGCACCCAGGATCCTTCCGATGGCCGGGCCCAGCTGGTCTCGGCAACAGAAATCGCCAAGGAGAAGTGGCGCTCCAGCGGTAACACGCTGCGTGAGGAACTGCGCCGCCAGCTCAAGGAATGGGAAGCCGCCGAACTGAAGAATTTTGGAGATCTCCTGCACCGCCTCAACGACAGCTTTGAACAGATTCTCTAGTTCCCGATCTTCAGCTGAAGCCTTGGAGACCTTCTGGTTTCCAAGGCTTCAGCTTTTTAGGCTCACTCCATCAGCGCCAGGAAATCATCGGCGCTTAACGCCGCACTCTGCGCGGCTTGGGCAGTCTCTCCCAGGACATCATTGAACAGCTGCGTCTTCTTGGCCTGCAGCGCGAGCACCTTGGATTCGATGGTGTCCTTTGCCACCAAGCGGTACACATAGACCGGACGAGTTTGCCCAATGCGGTGGGCCCGGTCAATAGCCTGGGCTTCGGCCTGCGGGTTCCACCATGGGTCCAGCAAGATGCAGTAGTCGGCGGAAGTGAGGTTAATGCCGAAGCCGCCGGACTTCAGCGAGATGAAGAAGACCGGGAAATCTCCCTCGCCGAAACCGTCAATCAGTTCCTTGCGCCTAGGGCCAGTTGTGGACCCATCAAGGTATCCGTGCTCAATGCCCAGCTCTTCAGCGACGTCGCGTGCCTTGGCCAAGAAACTGGTGAATTGGCTAAAGACCAGAATCTTATGCCCTTCAGAAACCGCGTCCCCCATGAGTTCGCGCAGCATTTCAAGCTTCGCGCTCGGGGCATCGCCCTCCCCTACCAGGGACGGATCCAAGGCCAGCTGGCGCAGCAAGGTCAGCGATTGGAGAATCTGGAAGCGATTCGAATCAACGTCGTCAACCAGGCCCAGGACTTCTTGCCGCACGCGCTGGAAGCGGCGGTCATAGGCTTTGCGGTGCCCCGGCTCCAGTTCGACTTCCAGCACCTGTTCGGTCTTCGCCGGCAGCTCTGGAACGACCTGTTCCTTGGTACGGCGCAGCACGAACGGACGCAGACGGCTCTTCAGGCGCTCCAAGCGCTCCTGGTCTCCGTCGGCAATTGGTTTCTGGTAGTTGTCCTTGAAGGACTTCGCACCGCCCAACAGGCCCGGTGCAGCCAGTGAGACCAACGCCCACAGTTCCATCAGGTTGTTTTCCATGGGTGTGCCAGTGACCACGAATTTGCACGGCACTGGCAGCTGCCGGGCCTGCTTATAGCCTTTGGAGGCATGGTTCTTCAGCTGCTGGGCCTCGTCCATGATCATGACGTTGAAGCCGGCTGCTTCGAAATCCTCATAGGCCAGGCGGAAGATCGTGTAGCTGGTAACTACCAGCTGGGCATTACCGATCTGCGCAGCCATGCTTTGGCCGCTCTTTCTAGCTGTTGAAGTAACGCCGGTGACGCTCATCTGCGGCGCAAATCGCTGCGCCTCATTGATCCAGTTACCCACCACCGAGGTAGGAGCCAGCACCAGGAATTTCTGTGCAGGATCCTCGACGCGCGCTTGTTCAAGGCAAGCCAGCAGCTGGACGGTCTTGCCCAGACCCATATCGTCGGCAAGGACGCCACCGAGATCATGGGTACGCAAGAAGTTGAGCCAGGATAGGCCGTGGCCCTGATACGGGCGCAGTTCAGCGTTGAACGTTTCCGCTAGCTGGACCGGCTGCATTTCTTCACCGCTTTGCAGCGCCTTCATGGTCTGCAGCCACTGGTTGTGCTGGGCTTCGATAATGCCCAGATCCACCAGTTCTTGCCACCAGTCGATGCTCAACTTATGGATGCGGATCGTATCGCCCTGCACCGTGCCCAGCTCCCCGGCCTCTGATATCAGCTGGCGCAGCTGCGTGAAATCTGCACCATCAATCGGGATCACCGTAAGGTCATCGAGGACGAGATACTCATCTTGCTTGGTCAAGGCCTCCAGCAGCAGTGGGAACGGGACCTTGGTCTCGTCCAGGAGCACTTCCACAGACAAGTCGAACCAGTCCCCCGTGCTTTCGCCGGCTTCGACACTGACAGCGGCCGGCGCGTGGCTGATCCGGTACTTCGGCAGCCTGTTCTGCTCTTCAACGACCACATCAGGATGCTCTGCCAAGAGCGGCAATGCGTAGACCAAGAAATCGATGGATTCGGAGGTGCTGAATTCCTTCGGCGGGAAGATTCCTGAAGAGGTCAGTTGCCCCAAGGAAGCCTGCGCGCCGAGCTTGTCCTGCACCGAAGCAGCAATTTCCTTTTCCACGGCATACTGGCGGGGGCCCGCGGAGGCGTACTCCCAGGAATAGCTCACGGTCAGCGGAGTTCGGATGCTCTCCAGGGACAGCTTGAGGCTGGGGCGTGCTGGAACAGGGATGCTGTAGCTGTCATCCTCGCTCTTCAACGGTGCCATCAGGCGCAATCGATCCAGGTGCTGGCGCTCGAAAAGCTCAACGCCTTCCTGCGGGATGGATTGCGCACCGGATTCAATAAATGTGGCCAGTTCCTTCGTGACCGGTTCAGCGAACCGGGCCAAACCGATTTCCCTGGCCTTCGGCAAGGGGCTGGACGCGTAAGTCAACAAGGTCGGCGGCGTGCCTATGGGCAAGAGGTAGACGTGCTCTTCGCTCGGCCCGCGCAGCTTCCCTTCAATGCTCAGGCCATGTTCACCGCGACGCACATCCACGTGTGCCATGGCTGGTTGCTCGCTGAACTCCACCGGGGCCTTGGCCGTAGAACCACCGTTGACGATCTGCACTCCAGCTTCACGCAGGGCTTCGAACGCATCCAGCAGGTCCTGGCCTGGAAGATCCATCAAGGAGATCCACTCCTTGGGATCCCACGAATGGCGATAAGTATCTTGTTCAACGTGTTCACGCAACCGGTCCAATTCAACGACCGCACGACGCTGCTTCTTGGAGAACCGCGCATCAAAAGCAACATTGCGCCAGCTGATCCCGGTTTGGATCCAGGGGCTCTTGGTTCCCTGGCGGGCCGGGCGTGCCTGCAAGGTCAGCGCGTCCTCGCCGCCATAACGGGGTTCGCTGACCACTTTCAGGATCAATCCCAGCGGTTCTTCGACAGCCAGCGGCTCATCGGAAATGACTGGAAGCAGACGGTCAAGGCTACGTTCCCACTGCGGCTTGCTATTGCGTTTCCATGCGTGGGGATCCACCCCGGAGTCGGAGACGAAGAAGCCCTGGTCTTCTTCGGTGGTGACCTCGATGAGCAAGGCGGCGACATCTTCACAGGACTGAACCCCCGGATGCTTCCCGCAGAAGCTGGTGAAGCTGATATTGCCCTCGGTGATTTCCAATTGGGCCATCACCGATTCGCGCAGCACCACACCGGAGATGCGGGTAGATCCCGGTTGCATTACCCGGTTGGCGATCTGCACTTTTCCGGAATCACACAGGAACTGGCCCAGGTTGTATTCGGATTCGGTCACCAAGGTCTGGGCCGCAGAAAGTGTCAGCTGGAATTCCATACTCGCCGTTCATTGTTCGTGCAGTGGGCGCCCGAGAGCTAGATTCCATCTTAGCGAGCCGGAAAGCAAGATGCCCGGTGACGAAAAGTTACTTCTGCCCTTTACCCGCGGGCCCTGCAACCGATAGAAATTAATCACTGAATCACGAGTTCCACTCTTTGAGCCCTGGCTGAGTGGACGGCAACCCTCCTGCGTCATTGTGCGGGGTGCCCCAGGTGAAGATTCGACGCATCTTGACAGCCAAGATGCGTAAGCGATGGCGCCCCTTGCGCCAGAAAGGGGATCAATTCCCCATGACTAATGCAGCATCTGCCCCAACCGTATCCGAAGACCGCGCACAGCGCCTGCAGGAAGCAGGCAAGGGCTGGGGCGAACGAATTTCGGCTGCCCCGCAAAGTGCCCAATTGACTTTCACTGTGGAGGGCGAAGGCTTCGATTCAGTAGCCAGCAACATTGTCTCGGGCAAGCACACCTTCCAGGTCGACGAGCCAGCTGCCCTGGGTGGCAGCGACCTGGCCGCAAGCCCCGTGGAATACGCGCTCGGAGCGCTCATCTCCTGCCAGGTTGTGGTCTACCGCTTGTACGCGCAGAACCTCGGCATCCAGGTGGACGACGTGAAGATCCAGGCCAATGGCCACCTCGATGTCCGCGGACTCTTCGGCATCGACCAGACCATCCGCCCCGGCTTCTCGTCGGTGGATCTGGACATCCGGATTGCCGGACCGGAATCAGCTGAACGCTATGAAGAACTGCGCCGCGCAGTGGATGCCCACTGCCCGGTGCTGGACCTCTTCGCCAATCCGGTGCCCGTGACAACCGCGGTAAGCATCGCAGAGACCAACTAGAGTTCGCTGAAGCAAAGAGCACCGCGGCGGCCCCCGACTTCAGGGGCCGCCGCGGTGCACTTCTAGCTGAAGCCAACTACTGCCCCAGGAAGTTCAGCAGGACTTTACCGGAGCGAGCCGAATCCTTCGCCGTTTCAAAAGCTTCAAGCGAATCGGCGACCGCGAACTCGTGGGTAACCGCCTCGGAAACCTGCAGCGACCCGTCGGCCAGGGCAGCAAGCACCTGGTCGATTTCGTCGTTGAAGCGGAAGGAACCAACCAGTTCCAGCTCGCGGGTAATAGCCAGCGAAATAAGCGCCGGCTGTTCTCCAGAGGGCAGCAACCCGACCATGACCACTCGACCGCCGCGCACGGCACCGCGCACGGCGGAGGCCAACCCGCGGAAGTTGCCGCTGGCCTCGATCACCACGTCCGCGCCCACCTGGGCAAGAGCTTCCTGGTCACCGGCGCGCAAAGTTGAAGTGGCACCGAGTTTCCCGGCGATTTCCAACGGCTTCTCGTGCATGTCCACTGCGATGATTTCCTTGGCTCCGGCACGCTTGAGCACTGCTACAGCGAGAGCTCCGATCGGCCCAGCACCAATAACCAGCACCTTCTTGCCGGCGACTTCACCGGCGCGCGACACCGCATGCCAAGCAACCGCAGCCGGTTCTGCCAGTGCCGCATCACGCAGTGCTAAGCCAGCAGGCAGCTCACGCAGCATGCGTGATGGCAGGTTCACTTCGCGGGCGAATGCGCCCTCGGTGTGCGGGTAGCGGGCGGCCGAGCCCAGATAGGTGCACCCCGGGGAAAGATTCGGGCGGTCGGCCGGGTAGGGTTCCCCGGTCTCGCCTGGTGTTGCCGGGTGCACGGCGACTTTGGTTCCGGCTGCCGGCCCGCTGCCGTCAGCGGCGGCCTGCATGACGGTCCCGACGATTTCATGCCCGAGAACCATTGGAGCCTTGAGGATCGATTCCCCGGCGGCGCCGTGGCTCCAGTAATGCAAGTCTGATCCGCAAATACCGCCGTAAGCGATGGCAACGCGTGCTTCATCTGCTCGCGACGCTGCCAGCTCGATTTGTTCAATACGCAAATCACCGGCTGCATGGGCCACGACGGCCAACGTGCTGGTGGCGAGGGAATTAGACGACAACGCTCATGCCTCCGTCGATGAAAATGGTCTGCCCGTTCACGTAGTTCGATCCATCCGAGGCCAACCAAACTGCTGGTCCGGCCAGATCCTCGACAGTTCCCCAACGGGCAGCCGGGGTGCGGCCCAGAATCCAGGAATTGAATTTCTCGTCATCCACCAGATTCTGCGTCATCTCGGTGTGGATGTAGCCCGGTGCGATGCCGTTGATTTGCAGTCCCGAACCAGCCCATTCGGCGGTCATGGCGCGGGTGAGATTGCGCAGGCCGCCCTTGGCCGCGGTGTAGGCGGAGATGGTGGGGCGGGCCAGGTCGGTTTGCACCGAGCAGATGTTGATGATCTTGCCTTCGCCACGCTGCACCATGGAGCGTGCGACTTCTCGGCCTACCAGGAATGCGCTGGTGAGGTTCGTGTCGATCACGCGCTGCCAGTCAGCCACCTCCAGATCCAGCATGGGCACGCGGTGCTGGATACCCGCGTTGTTCACCAAAATGCGGATGGGGCCGATGTTCTTTTCAATGGCTGCGATGTTCTCGCGCACGGCGGCATCATCGGTGACATCGAAGCAGGCGCTATGGATTCTTTCGGTGCCATGGCGGGTACCGAATTCGGCGGCAGTTTCGGCCAGGCGTTGCGCATCTCGGCCGTGAAGGATGATGGTGGCACCGGCATCCGCCAAGGCACTGGCAAGTTCGCGGCCAATGCCGCGGGAGGATCCGGTGACCAGGGCCAGGCGTCCGGACAGGTCAAAAAGTTGGCTCATGAATTCCCTCGCATGAAGTGTCGATGGTACATCGACGGGAACCCATCAGCGGTATGAACCAGCTGTTAAATCCGAAAAATCAGCCCCGTCGCTTCCCCAAAACATATCAGATATAAGAGGTGCGAGGTGCCTTAAAGTCCGACTTATTTACCTGAAAACTATCCTGCCGGATCTAGCGGGTCTGCGAGTAGAACCAGTTGATGTGCTCTTCGAGTAGCTGGGCCGCCCGTTCGCGCTGGTTCGTCGCGAATGCGTGGTGGATGGCCTTGTGCTGGCGGCGCAGGACGCGCACCACCGGCTGCCAGGCCTCGTCGCTGGGCACCGATTCGGAGACATAGTCGCTGATCGAGTTGCGCAGCGATTCCATCATCGATTCCACTACCGCGTTGCCGGCCATGGAGGCCAGGAGCACATGGAACTCGGCATCAATGCGGTGGAAGGCCTCGCGCGAGAGCTGCGCGTCGTCCATGCGCATGATCAGCACCGCGGTGCGGTCAATGACCTGCTGGGCATGGATCGGATCGCGCGGCGTCATTTGCGCTGCCCAGGTTTCCAGCAGGATGCGAGATTCGACGATCTCGCGGACGTTGATCCCCTTGGCCGCCAAGTGCAGGCGCAATGCCTGCGAAATGCCTGCCGAGGGGTTGGAGATGATCACCGCTCCGGAGTTGGGCCCGGAGCCGGTGGAAGTCTTGATAATGCCCATCACATCAAGGATGCGGATGGCATCTCGGACCGAAGCCCGCGAGATCCCATGCTGCTCCGCGAGCGCACGCTCGCCGGGAAGCTGGTCTCCAACGGAGAGCTTCTCCTTGCGCAGATCCTCTTCAATTGCTTGGAGAACAATCTGGTACGCACGCGGAGCTGGGTTTACTGGCATCGGATCTATTTTAGCCGTTCACGGCTAAGGCAGCATCCAGGACAGAACCGGGGTGGACTGCAGGTAAACCAAGCAGCACAGCACCAGCAGCATGCCTACGGACCAACCGGCAACCTTCTTGAGGATCACCGACTCCTGGCCTTCCATCTTCACCGAGGTAGCGGCGATGGCCAGGTTCTGCGGGGAGATCAGCTTGCCGACCACGCCGCCGGAGGTGTTGGCGGCAACCAGCAGGTTCGGATCGATGCCGGCATTGATGCCAGCGGTCTGCTGCAGCTTGGCGAACAGCGCGTTGGCCGAGGTATCCGAGCCGGTCACCGCGGTGCCGATCCAGCCCAGGATTGGCGACAGGAAGGCGAAGAATGCGCCGGTGCCTGCCAGCCAGGTGCCAATGGTAATGGTCTGGCCCGAAAGGTTCATCACGTAAGCCAGGCCCAGGACCGAGAGGATGGTCAGCGCGGCGTAGCGCATGTTGTAGACGGTCTTGCCGATTTCGGCAGCACCCTCGGCGAAGGTCATCTTGTACTTGCCGTTGCCGTCGTTCTTCGCGTAGACCAGGGCCACGATCAGGCCGGTGATCAGCAGCAAGGTGCCCGGGGAGGAAAGCCACTGGAAGTTGTAGACGGTCGAAGATACCGCTTCGCCATCAGCATTCAGGATCTTGCCGTCCAGTCCTGGCCAGCCGAACTTGATGTCCGTGGTTGCCAGCCATGCAGGAATGTCCACGCCCAGCTTCCACAGCTTGGCCACGCCGAAGATGACGATAACCAGCAGGTACGGGAACAAAGCCATCCAGGTGTTGACCGGGTGCAGCTTGGCATTGGCTTCGTATGGAATTGCGGCGGCTTCAGCAGTCAGCACGCGCTGGCGTGCCTCGTCGGCACCCTTTGGAGTCCAGAAGCGCAGCAGGATCACTGCGGCGGCCAAGCCAACCAGCGCAGCAACGATATCGGTCAGCTCATAGGAGAAGTAGGTCGAGCACAGCCACTGGGCGACACCGAAGGAAATGCCGATGGTCAGCGTTGCCGGCAGGGTTTGGCGCATGCCGCGCCAGCCGTCGAGGATCAGCACCAGGATCGATGGGACGAACAGCGCCAGCAGCGGGGACTGGTGTCCAACGATGGCGCCGATGTCGGCAGCCGGGATGCCGGTCAGGGCACCGGCGGTGGTGATCGGGATCGCCACGGCGCCGAAGGCCACCGGGGCGGTGTTGGCAATCAGCACCGCGCAGGCTGCGCGCAGCGGCGACAGGCCCAATGCCAGCAGCATGGTGGCGGTAATCGCCACCGGTGCGCCGAAGCCGGCCAGCGCTTCAAGCAGGCCGCCGAAGCAGAAAGCAATCAGCACGGCCTGGATGCGCACATCGCCGCCGCCGATGACGTCGAAGACGCGGCGCAGGTCTTCGAAGCGGCCCGACTTGACGGTGACCTGGTAGAGGAAGATCGCCATGACAACGATCCAGACGATAGGGAAGGCACCGAAGACCATGCCCATCAGTCCGGAGTTCAATGCCAATCCAACCGGCATGTTCCAGCCGAAGATCGCCACGAGGATGGCAACAGCGAGCGAGCCGAGGCCGGCCCAGTGGGCCTTGACCTTGACTACCGCCAGGAGTACGAAGAAGGCTACAAGCGGGATCAGTGCGATGAGCGCTGAGACAGCTATGCTCCCCGCAATCGGATCCGTGGAAGGTGTAAACACGGTGTGGGCGTCCTTACTCGAGATGGTCTGACCATATGTGGTCCGACCACCAAGAGTACAAGGTGAGAGCTATCACAACAAGTCTTGACTATTACGAAGTGCGTGGCATAGTATGGTCTGACCACACCCTGAAAGAGTCATTTATTATGCGAATTGCTCTCTTTGCCACGTGCATTGTGGATGCTATGTATCCGGAAACCGCCAAGTCGACAGTGAAAATCCTGGAACGCTTGGGCCATGAAGTAATTTTCCCCAAGGCGCAAGCCTGCTGTGGGCAAATGCACATGAATTCCGGTTATATGCCTGAAGCCCTGCCCGTGGTCGAAAACCACATCAATGCCTTCGACACCGAAGACTATGACGTCGCGGTGGCCCCCTCGGGCTCCTGCGTTGCTTCGGTCAAGCACCAGCACCCTTTCCTGGCAGAGCGCCTGGGCAAGCCGGAGCTCAAGGAACGCGCAGTTGCCGTGGGCAAGCGCACCTATGAACTGAGCCAGCTGCTGGTGGATGTCCTGGGGATCACCAACGCCGCCGAGCAGCTGGGCAGCTACTTCCCGCAGACCATCACCTACCACCCTTCCTGCCACGGCATGCGTTCGCTGAAACTCGGCGATCGGCAACTTGATCTGCTCAAGACCGTCGGCGGCATCACCGTCAACGAACTTCCGGAAGCTGACCAGTGCTGCGGCTTCGGCGGTACCTTCTCGATCAAGAACTCCGATGTCTCCACGGCAATGCTCGAAGACAAGATGAAGAACATCTGCTCCACCGGCGCCTCGGCCTGCGCGGGCGGCGATGCCTCCTGCCTGATGCACATCGGCGGCGGACTTTCACGCACCGGAGCCAAGCCAAAGACCCTGCACCTGGCAGATATCCTGGCCAGCACCATGGAAGAGACGGTGTCACTGTGACTCAGGTATTCCTCGGCATGCCTGCCGGCGGGCAGGGCAACCTGTTCGAGACCGAGCCATTCCCCAAGGCCGCGCACCGCGAACTGGGCAACACCCAGATGCGCAAGAACCTGCGCCACGCCACCCACACCATTCGCGACAAGCGGCTGAACGTTGTCGGCGAGCTTCCGGACTGGGAAGAGCTGCGCGACGCCGGCAGCGCCATCAAGAACCTGACGATGGCCAACCTCGAAGAGCGTTTGGAAGAGTTCGAGAAGAACTTCACCGCCCGGGGCGGCATTGTCCACTGGGCCCGTGACGCGGACGAAGCCAACAAGATCGTTACCGAGCTGGTCAAGGCGACCGGTTCGAAAGAGGTCGTCAAGGTCAAGTCCATGGCCACCCAGGAAATCGGCCTGAACGAGCACCTGGAGACTGAGGGCATCGAAGCCTTCGAGACCGACCTCGCCGAGCTGATTGTCCAGCTGGGCAACGACAAGCCAAGCCACATCCTGGTCCCGGCGATCCACAAGAACCGCACCGAGGTGCGCGACATCTTCCTCAAGGAAATGCCGGTAGTGGATCCGAACCTGACCGATGAGCCAGCCAAGCTGGCCGAAGCTGCCCGCAAGCACCTGCGCAAGAAGTTCCTTTCCGCCAAGGTCGCCATCTCCGGCGCGAACTTCGCGCTGGCCGATACCGGCACCCTGGGCGTAGTGGAATCCGAGGGCAACGGCCGCATGTGCCTGACCCTGCCAGAAACCCTGATCACCGTCATGGGCATCGAGAAGGTTCTCCCCCACTGGGAGGACATCGAGGTCTTCATGCAGCTGCTGCCGCGGTCTTCCACCGGCGAGCGCATGAATCCCTACACCTCGCTGTGGACCGGCGTGAGCGAAGACGATGGCCCGCAGAACGTGCACATCGTGCTGCTGGATAACGGCCGCACCCGCGCCCTGGCCGACCGCTTCGGCCGCACCGCGCTGAACTGCATCCGCTGCTCGGCCTGCATGAACGTGTGCCCAGTGTACGAGCGCACCGGCGGCCACGCCTACGGTTCGACCTACCCGGGCCCGATCGGCGCAATCCTCTCCCCGCTGCTGACCGGCATCGAGGTCGAGGAAAACGGCTCCCTGCCATATGCTTCCTCGCTGTGCGGCGCCTGCTACGACGCTTGCCCGGTGAAGATCAACATTCCGGAAATCCTCGTGCACCTGCGCGGCGAGGACGTGGATGCCAACCGCGACAAGCACAAGCTCCCCACCCAGATGGATCTGCTGATGAAGGGCGGCTCCTGGGCGTTGGGCAAGGGCAAGAACCTCGGCCTGCTCGAAAAGGCCTTGCCGCTGGGCCGGCTGATGTCCGGCAAGGAAAAGAAGATCAAGAAGCTTCCGGGCATCGCCGCAGGGTGGACCGCCAGCCGTGACATTCCCGCCCCGCCAAACAAGTCCTTCCGCGACTGGTGGAGCGACGAGAAGGAGTCCAAGTGAGCGCAAAAGACGAAATCCTGGGACGGATCCGCTCGGCACTAGCCGATGCTCCCGTCGCGCAAGAGGTACCCCGCGAATACCGCAAGACCTCGGATATGGGTGAAGCTGAGCTCATCGACCTGCTGGTGGACCGCTTGGTGGATTACAAGGCCGGGGTGGACGTCATTGACGCCGCGCAGATCCCGGAATACGTAGCGGCCAAGCTGGCGGGAGCCTCCAGCGTTGTCTACCCGCATGGCTTGGACACCGGCTGGCTCTCAGGGCTGAGCGAGAAGGTCGAGCAGCGCATCGATGCCCCGGGCGCACGGCTGAGCATCGCCGAACTGGATGAAACCAGCGCCGTGGTCACCTCGTCGGCCGTTTCGGTCGCCGAGTCCGGCACCATCATCCTCGATGGCGAGCCTAACCAGGGCCGCCGCGCGATTTCGCTGGTACCCGACCACCATGTGTGCATCGTGCCGATCTCCTCGATCGTGCGCCTGCTGCCAGAAGCCATGCCGCGACTGGCCATCACCCGCCCGCAGACCTGGATCTCCGGTCCATCGGCCACCAGTGATATCGAGCTGGAGCGCGTTGAAGGCGTGCACGGCCCGCGTACCTTGGACGTCCTGATGGTTCGCGGTCTGTAAGGCTGGCGCAATATAAGCTTTCGCGGCCGGTTCCCCCCTCCTAAACCTCCAGGGGAACCGGCCGCGAGTGCATTTAAGCGTGCTGTCGACTTCTTGCCCTAGCCGCCGGCAATGAAATTCTTCAGGTCCGCTTCTATTCGATCGCGCGCGGCAAAAACCGAAGCCGACAGCCCGGCCTCGAACATTTCGCGGAAGCGCACCGGTGGAATGGAAACGCTCAACCCCGCGATGACTTCCCCGGCTCCATCGTGACGGCAATCCGTTATGCTTCCCTTGCCTCGGATTTTCATTACCGGATATACCTGGCGCACCCAGCCCGCCAATCCTGTCCAGGCTTGGACGTGTCCATGGTGCTGCCGCTGGACGCGACCGGTGAGTTGGGCGAATTCTTCGCTCAATTCATGACTGAAGCACCAGTAACTGCCTAGCTGCCGATCCGTCATCTGCCCGTGGCAGCTGTCATCCAAAACAGCATCAGCGGGCAGATTCTGATTACATGGATAGGCAGGCGGAAGATTCTCACTTGAAGGGCCGGGATGGAGAAACAACAGGACCTTCGGATTTCGGTACGCACCATTCCCGATTCGGCTTTGCGCTTCGTCGGCTTCCTTTCCTTCTTCGACCGCTATGGCACCCCTCCCATGCTGGTCGCACTTTCGCTGGGCACCTCGCTCAGTTTCGCCCAAGCCGTCCAACTGGTAGCTTCCTATGCCTTGTTCTATGCCATAGGCCAGCCGATCTGGGGCGTGCTTAGCGATCGTTTCGGGCGTCTTGCGGTTTTGCGCGCGGCGCTCATCGGCGCTGGCCTCGGCGCGGTCGCCAGCATCATGTTCACCGACTATTTGCCGCTACTCATTGCTCGCTCCGTCACCGGGTTCATGTTCGGCGCACTGTATCCAACCCTGATGACGCTCCTGGGCGATACCCGCACGGGGGTGGAACGCGCTCGCGGCTTATCTGATTTGCAGATCTATTCCTCGCTGGGCACCACCCTGGCGACATTGGCTTCAGGAGCATTGGCAACATACGCGAACTGGCGGCTGGTGTTCCTGTTGCCTGCACTGGGTTGCTTAGCGGCCCTGTATAGCTTGCGGAAGGCGGCAGAGCCCGAGCATTCGCGTTCCGGATTCAAATTCCGTGCAGCTTTACGTCCTATGAACTTGGCTCTTTATGCCATCGTCTTCCTCGAAGGCGGGCTACTCATGGGATTGCTGACCTATATCGTTCCCGCCTTGCAAGAATCCGGTGTCGCTATTGGCTTGGCAGGAGCGCTAGGTTGCGTTTTTGCCCTGGGAGTCATTCTGGGTGCACGCTTGATGCGCCGATTGGTGGCACGCTTCGGCCGAACGTGGTTTATTGGCGGTGGAGGCCTGGTGCTTTGCGCAGCTTTCCTCCCTTCGGCGTTCGCCCCGTCCCCTGCCTCATATACCTTCACCGCGTTCTTCCTGGGTGCCGCGAACGCGATCATGCACTCATCGATGCAGGGGTGGGCGACCGATATCTCGCCTGATGCGCGGGCCACCACCGTTTCACTGTTCGTTTTTGCCCTGTTCGCCGGGGCCTCTGCGGCGACCTACCTAACTGCAGATTTAGCGCAAAATGGCCACTACGGCCAGATCTTCGGGATCGGCTTGGCACTGAGCCTATTACTTGTGGCGGTGGCGACTGGCGCTCATGCGCTGTGGCGTAGAACGCATCCAGCCAGCTGACTTCCCTGGCAGGTACGGGGCATTCTGGCATTGCAGAGAGTTCTTCTAGAGATTAGATGTTATTGCCGGTTGCATGTGAGAATCTTGAATTAAGCGAACGAGCCTCACAAGCGGAAAGCAGGTTGCCATGACCAGTCCAGGCGAAGAACCACGAAACCCTTATTCTTCAGGGCACCAGGGTCAGAACCGGCAGTACCAGCAGCCTGGTTCCTACGACCTCAACGGCGTCCCGCAACAGCCTTACTACAATCAACAGGCACATGGCCAACCGGGCCAGTATCCCCCGGGCAACTTCGGCTATCCGACAGCATCCCAATTTCAAGGCACCCAGCTGGCACAGACCTCGATGATTCTTGGCATTGTGTCCATCTTCGTTGCAGGCGTGATCCTTGGCCCGATTGCTATTTTCAAGGCCAATAAAGCCGAAAGGGAATTCAATACGGTCTCCACGGTCGGCAAAGTGACCGGTTGGATCGGCACCATTTTGGGCGTGCTCTGGATCGTGTATGTCGCATTCCTTGTCATCGGTGCTATCGCATTTTCCGTGGACCCGTCATTCAGCGGTTCCTAGGCACGTCTTTCCTCGACTTTAACGACAAAGCCTCCGGCTCACTTTCGTGAGCCGGAGGCTTTGCCGGTATCGGCCCTTATCCCGTCATCCCCATGACGGCCTTCGGGAAACTTTTACTCTGCGGTTGGCAGTACGAACGAAGCGTCGATTTCGATCTTGACCTTGTCGCTGACCAGAACGCCACCGGCTTCCAATGCTGCGTTCCAGGTGATGCCGAATTCCTTGCGGGAGATGGTCGTGGATGCGAAGAAGCCAACGCGGGTTGCGCCGAAAGCGTCTACAGCTTCGCCGCCGAGCTCTGCTTCGAATTCAACTTCCTTGCTCACGCCGCGGATGGTCAGATCCCCAACGAGAATGAACTCGCCAGCCTCGCCCTTGACCGCAGTGGACTTGAAGGTCATGGTTGGGAACTGCTCGGCGTTGAAGAAGTCCTCGCCCTTCAGGTGGCCGTCGCGGTTAGCGTCCTTGGTATTGACCGATGCGATCTGGACGGTTGCCTCGACCGAGGAATCTGCCAGGGTTGCGCCGGTGGTCAGGGTTGCGTCGAATTCTGTGAAGCTGCCGCGAACCTTGGAGATGCCTGCGTGGCGAACCGAGAAGCCGATCTCGGAGTGCGATGCGTCGAGGTTCCAGGTTCCGGTGGTCAATGCAGATGCAGTCATGTCTAAATCCTTTCGCCGGGCCATCAAGTAGTTGACGCCTCAATTTGTTTTGCTGATACCAGTATGCCACTAATGAAGTTGAAGCGTCAACCACTTTCCCTAAAAAAGTTTCATCTGGATATTCAAGAGATCCTTATTTTGATACTGACTAGGAAAGTTTCTACTGAAGTTATTTTTCATGCACCCCTTTACTCAGACGTGTACATGGCTAGACTGAGGCCATGAACGCAAATGACCCAGTTCCCGATCACGCCCAAGAAGAAGCCGAGTTATCCGCAGAGCTAGAGGAAATTTGGCAGGAAGAATCCATCACTACCGCTGCCACGACCGAAATCGCCGATGAAGTCGACGGCGAGCTAGGTACCCGGAATCAGCAATAGGTAGATGGCCTCCACCTATTTCCATCCTGCAAGCAAATCCATGCGAGAGAAACCAATCCCCAGTGAATCCTCGGCGACATTGAAATGGATCCCCGGCATCGCGATGCCGGGGATCCATTGCTTAATCCATGCAGTTTTCGTTGCCTCGGTTAGGGATTGGAGACCAAGCCTTGGCCAACCATCCATTCGAAGGCAACATCTGCCGGTTCACGGCCAACCACGTCCACCTGGTAATTCAGGTCCATCAAGACCTGATCAGTCAGCAACGGAGCGATCTTGTCCATGATCTGCTGGATTTCCGGGTGCTTTTCTAGGAATTCTCCGTTGAAAGCCGGGGCGGCGTTGTAGCTTGGGAAATACTTCCGGTCATCTTCCAGCACGGTCAAGTTAAGCGCCTTGATGCGCCCGTCAGTGGTGAAGACTTCACCGAAGTTGCACGCGCCATTAGCGGTTGCCTGGTAAATGGCACCCACGTCGTACAGACCGATATTGTCCTCAGCCACTTCTGAACCACGGTCGATATCGTAGTGTTCCAGCATTGGAGTCAGACCGTCTCGACGGGAATTGAATTCCGGGTCGACACAGAACGTCAGATCTTCGGGGTCCAGCGTCTGCAGTTCGGATAGCTTGGTGATACCCAGCCGCTTGGTCGTTTCTTCGTTCATCGCCAATGCGTAGGTGTTGTTCAACGGTGCCGGATTTCCCCAGATAATTCCATTGGCAACATCCTCATCGTGCACCGACTGCCACTGCTCTTCTTCACCCACAACAGGTGATTCGTGGCCCAAGTAGGTCAGCCACGCGGTACCGGTGTACTCCCAGAGCACGCTCGCGTCGCCGGAAAGCAGCAACTGACGTGCCGGCTGGGAGCCAGGAACATTGGTCAGGTCGGTGACGTCATAGCCGGCAGCCTTGAGCGCGATCACGGTGATCTTCCCCAGCAGCAGCTGCTCGGTAAAGGACTTGGACGTGACGGTCACGGTGGTGTCTTCAGCGTTTTCGACCAGCGGCTTGATCTCGGCGGGGCCGGCGTTGGGCACCGTCCCGGTCGATGGGCTAAGTCCGCACCCAGTCATTCCGATCAGCGCGGCCATGGACAGGACAGCTAAATTCAGTTTGCGGTTCACGAAAGTCCTCTCGGTCGTGCCACCTGTTCGACGACGCGGCCAAGCCAATCAATCGTCAAAGCCAGCAAGGCCACTAGCAACGAGCCGGCAATCAGCACCACATTCAGGTTCAGGTTCACTCCCGTAGTGATCAAGATGCCCAGCCCGCCGCCGTTGATAAAGGTTGCCAACGTCGCGGTGCCTACCAGCAGCACCAGGGCTGTGCGGATGCCCGATAGCATCACCGGGACGGCCAACGGCAGCTCGACCTTCAACAGCACGGACATCTGGCTCATGCCGATTCCCCGCCCGGCCTCCACCAGGCGTTCATCAACCTGCTGCAGGCCAACAATGGTGTTGGAGAGCACCGGAAGAATCGCATAGATCACCAGTGAGACAATGGCAGTTTTCGGGCCGAACCCCAACCAGAAGGCCAAGAGCACGATGACGCCAATGGCGGGTGCGGCTTGGCCGAAGTTGGCAATGGCGCGCACCGCCGGGGCTGCCTTGCGCAGTCCGGGGCGAGTGAGCAGCACGCCGAGCGGAATCGCGATCAGCAGCACGATGAGCGCCGAGATGACCGTGATCTTCAGGTGGTCGAGGGTGTAGCCCCAAATCGTTGCCGGATCCAGCGTTTGCTGTTCGGTCTCGGTCAGGTCGGCTGTTACCAGCCAACCCACCAAGATGGCGAAAGCAGCTGCGATTCCGGCGATCTGCCAAATCAAGCTGCGGGTTTCGGATCTCATGCCGATTCACCATCCTGCCCGGTGGCCGCACTATCGATATTCACGACGTTGATGGCACCCGAGTTCAGGCCAACCGGCGCCTCGTGATTAGCATCCGTGGTGTTGTTCGCGGCCGCGATCGCCTCCATGACGGTCTGCACCGTGATGACACCCGTGAGCACATCACGGCGTCCCGTTACCAGGGCCGACTCGGAACTGGCCACCAGCATGGTGTCCAATGCGTCGTTCAAGGTGGCCTGCTCACCGACGACCGGCATGGATTCATCGTAGGTACCCTCGATGATCTGGGCACGCGACAGTTGCCGGCGGTCCATGCGGCGCAGCGGGCGTCCCCGCGAATCAAGCACTACCGCGTATTTGCGTCCGGCGCCCTGCAGCTGCGAGAGCACCTCCGAAGCATTCTTGCCCGGTGTGGTGGTGATGGCTTCTCCCAGTTCCACTTCGTTCACCCGCGTCAAGGTCAGCTGCTTCAAGCCGGCACCCGAACCGATGAAGTTCTCCACGAACTCGCTGGCCGGATTGGCCAGGATCCTTTCTGGGGAGTCGTACTGCTCCAACTGCGCACCTTCGTTGAAGATCGCAATCCAGTCGCCGAGCTTCACCGCTTCGTCGAAGTCGTGGGTCACGCACACGATCGTCTTCTGGACTTCAGACTGGATGTTCAGCAGCTCATCCTGCAGACGCTGGCGGGTAATTGGGTCAACTGCACCGAATGGCTCATCCATTAGCAAGACCGGTGGATCCGCTGCCAATGCACGGGCGACGCCCACACGCTGCTGCTGGCCGCCGGAGAGCTCCTTGGGGAAACGGTCCCGGTAAAGTTCCGGATCCAGCGAGACGAGTTCCAGCAGCTCGTCGACGCGGGCAGCGATCTTCTCCTTGGGCCAACCCAGCATCTTTGGAACCATGGCGATATTGGTCGCCACGGTCATATGCGGGAACAGGCCGCCAGCCTGGATCACATAGCCAATGCGGCGGCGCAGTTCATCACCGTTCATGCCGGTGACATCTTCGCCGTCAATGACGATCTTGCCGCTGGTCGGCTCGATCAGGCGATTAATCATCTTCAGGGTGGTCGTCTTGCCGCAGCCCGATGGCCCCACGAACATCACGATGGACCCGGCAGGGATCTCCAGGGTCAGGCCGCCTACGGCCGATTTCTTTTGTCCCGGGTAGGTCTTGGTTACTTCTTCAAGCATGATCGAAGCGCCAGTGACATTCTGGGCCACGGCATTTTCAGGGATCTTATGTTCAGACACGGATACCTCGCGGGGTGGTCAGTCGGCCAATGCCGAGCAAAATCAAATCAAGGATGAGCGCCAGGATCACGACGCCAACTACGCCGGTGATCACGGATTCCAGGGAGTTCGCGCCGCCCAGACGCGAGAGTCCTTGGAAGATGAACCCGCCAAGGCCAGGACCCAGGGCGTAGGAGACCACTGCGGCGACGCCCATCACCATCTGGGCTGAAATTCGTACGCCAGTCAGGATCACCGGCCAAGCTATGGGAATTTCTACTGATATCAGAGTCTTCAGCCGGCTCATGCCGATGCCGCGCGCTGACTCGATAATGGTTGGTTCGATGTTGTTCAGCCCAACGATCGCGTTGCGCAGAATTGGCAGGGCGGCGAAGAACGTCACCACGATGACTGCCGGAGTAACCCCGAAGCCCACGGGGACAATAAGCAAACCGATCAGGGCAAAGGACGGAATAGTCAGGCCGATGGCGCTAATGCCGTTAGCCAAGCCTGATAGGGGCTTGTTGCGGTATACCAATACGGCAATCAGCACAGCAATAATTGTCGCCAGGATCAAGCACTGCGCGACTAGCGAGAAGTGCTGCCACGAGGCGAAGAAGATATGGCGAGATCGCTCGCCAAAAAAGTCACCCACATTAAAACCTGCTTCACTTTAGTTTCGTATCTAGATCGTTATTTCAAGACTGGTCTCTGGGACCGTAGCTTGCCATGAGTTTATCCGGGTCAGCGGAGCATGGCCAAGCCACGTTTTCCAGATCAAAACTCTGGCTCGGCCGTTTTTAAGGCTAATTGCTATCAATTGCCGATCACGAAATATGGTGCACTTTCAGCGAGAAGTGTAGTGAGATAGATTCATGAAACTTGCAACGCTCCGCCTCGCCAGCGAACCAGGCCATACCACCGCTGCTGTCATTGAAGATGGCCGCGCCTACTACTTGGACAACCTCGATTCAGTGCAGCGTTTCCTGCGTCTTGATGACGCAACTCAGCAAGAAGTAGTTGCTCGCGCTTTGGTGGGTGATTCCATCGCCGAGGGCGAAGCCGACTACGCTCCGCTGATCCCCAAGCCGGAGAAAATCTACTGCATCGGGTTGAACTACAAGACGCATGCGGCCGAGGTCGGCGAAGAGCTGCCAAAGTATCCGACGGTGTTCGCGAAGTTCGCTTCCACCCTATGCGGCGCCAAGGACACCATCGAAATTCCAGTGGAAGACCATCGGGTGGACTACGAAGCAGAGCTGGCTATCATTATCGGCAAGCCGGGTCGCCGCATCAGCCAGGAGGATGCTGCCGCGCATATTGCCGGCTACGCCGTGGCCAGCGATGTGTCGATGCGCGGTTACCAGGGCCGCACCCAAGAGTGGCTGCAGGGCAAGATCTGGGATCGCTCCACTCCCCTGGGCCCGTGGCTCGTGACCCCGGATGAGCTGGACCCCGCCGCCCGCATTACCAGCACAGTCAATGGCACCGTGGTGCAGGACGAACAGATTGATGATCTGATTTTCTCTGCTGACGCCTTGGTTTCCTACCTCTCGACATTCAATGAATTGCAGCCAGGCGACGTCATCCTGACGGGTACGCCCTCTGGTGTTGCGTTGGGCCGCCGCGACGAGAATGGGCGTCACCCGTGGCTCAAGCACGGCGATTCACTTGAAACTTCGATCGAAGGCCTGGGTACCTCTGCGGTAGTTTTCAACGCGCCGCAGAACTGATATTTCTTGTCGCTTCCGGGGCCTGTCCGCATTTGCGGGCGGGCCCCCGAGGCGTTAAGCCCCGTTCCCAGTTTTGCTATTGAGACTCATTCTCATATAAGCTTGAACGCGTGAATCTCATCGTTCTCTCCGCACTTGATACTTCCAGCCGCGACTCCGGCCTCAGCCACCTGGGACACCACCATCCTGATGCCGTCATCTTGCGCTATGACTTCGTCGACGGCAATCGGCTGGTGCGCCACGTCTCCGGATCTGCAGCCGCAGAACATGCCGAAACCGTTCTTGGGCACCCCTGCATCGGCTGTGCGATGAAGTTCGAGATCCTGCCGACGATCCAACGCCTGGCACCGGAAGATTCCGAGGCCGCAATGATCCTGGCGTTGCCCGCCACATGGCCTAGCGGAACAGTGCTGGACATGCTCGGCACAAAGCTCGAACCATTGGAAATCCGGATCAGCAGCATCGTCTTGTCCCTGGATCCTGCCGAATTGGAAAACCAGATGTGGGACCCGCACACCCTCTGGGAATCGGGGTTCAACGCCATGGAACGCGATGCGAGGACGTCGGGAGAGTTCTTCTTCACCGAATTGATGCAGGCAGATACCCTCATTCCGGTCGAAGGCCTGGAAACCCAACTGCTCGAAAGTGCCACCGGTCCACGACGCGCAGGCGGCCCCAACTTTGAAGCCGGCCTCGAATTAGCTCGGCAGATGGCACCGCATGCGCATATCTGCGTGCACGAAGAAGGACTCGGCTCCTTCCACCCCGGAGCAGCGCGCCAACGCACCAGCGCCGGGCACCTGCCGCAAACAGCAACCAATGCTCGCACTATGCCGATCCGCCTGCACGCCGAGCGCCCGCTTCATCCCGAGCGCTTCCGCCAGGCCCTTCCCTCCCTGGCCGAATCCTGCACGTGCATCCGCGGCATCCTCTGGGTGGCTAGTGCGCTCAGCGAGCGCGTGGCCATCGGGGGAGCCGGTCCGCGCATCTGGATGGAAAACACCGGAGCGTGGAACTCGAAGATCGCCGTCTCGGAATTGCTGCTCTACGGATCCGAACACGAAGCTTCGCAGATCGAGACGGTCTTCAAGCAATGCCAGGTCACCGAGGAAGAACTCAAGGACCTGTTCAGCTCCGCACATCATGAAGGAGGTGAATGGCATGAAAGTTAGGAACTCCATCCGTGCACTGAAGAAGGCGCCCGGCTCCCAGGTAGTGAGACGACGAGGTCGCGTATTCGTGATCAACAAGAAGAATCCGCGCATGAAAGCACGGCAGGGCTGAACCCCGGGAATTGCCGGCGTCCACGTCAGTGGATGCCGGCAATGCAGCAGCCAGCTCGAGCCCTTGGCCTTTTCGTGAAATTAAGTTAACGAACCGGACATGGCATCGTCCAGCGCGCTTTGTGACACGGCTCTCCCCTTGTCATATGATGGCACTCACATAAGGGGATCGGCTTCTGGCTTGAGACTCTTGATCATCAGTCACTCGCAAATAAGGATGTTAAATCCATGGACGATTTGGGCGCTCTCTTCGGAGATATTTCCTCCGTCATTTGGGGACCGTTTGTCCTCATCCCGCTACTTTTGGGCACTGGCCTGTACCTGACTATCCGCTTGGGCGGCCTGCAATTCTTCAAGCTCGCCGCAGCGTTGCGCCTGGGCCTGCTCAAGCGAAAGGATGCCGAGGCAGAAGGCGACATCTCGCAATTCCAGGCACTGACCACAGCGCTGGCCGCCACTGTCGGAACCGGTAACATCGTCGGTGTCGCAACCGCCATCGGCATCGGCGGCCCAGGTGCCCTGTTCTGGATGTGGGTCACCGGCCTGCTGGGCATGGCATCGAAGTACACCGAGGCCTATCTCGGCGTGCGTTACCGCGGCACCGACGCCGCAGGGGAAAAGTCCGGCGGCCCGCAGTACTATCTGGAACGCGGCGTCAAGGGACCGTTGGGCAAGTTCTTGGCCCTGTTCTTCGCTATCGCTGCCACCCTGGCCAGCTTCGGCATCGGCAACATGACCCAGGGCAACTCGATTGCCGCCAACTTGGATAATTCCTTCCATGTGACCCCTTGGGTTACCGGCGTGATCCTGACCGTGCTGTCCATCGCCGTATTGGTTGGCGGCATCAAGTCCATCGGCCGCGTTACCGCTGGTTTCGTTCCAGTGATGATCGTCTTCTACGTAGCAGCATCGATCTACATCCTGATCGCCAATGTGGGCGGCATTCCTGCCGCCTTCGGCGAGATCTTCACCGATGCCTTCACCGGCACCTCGGCAGTGGGCGGCTTCGTCGGCTCGGCCATCATCATTGCTATCCAGTATGGTGTGGCCCGCGGCATCTTCTCCAACGAGTCCGGCATGGGTTCAGCAGCGATCGCCGCCGCTTCGGCACAGACCACCCACCCGGTTCGCCAGGGCCTGGTCTCCATGACCCAGACCTTCATCGACACCATCATCGTTGTTACCTGCACCGGCCTGGTCATCATCACGACAGGTACCTGGAAGATGCTCGATGGGGAAACCGGCGAGCAGATCTCCGCTGCACTGATGACCGGCCAGGCATTCACCAATGGCCTGCCCGGACAGTGGGGCCACTGGATTGTGACCGTCGGCCTGGTCATGTTCGCCTTCTCCACCATCCTGGGCTGGTGCTACTACGGCGAGCGGAACATCGAGCGCCTCTTCGGCCGCAAGCTCGTGATGCCGTTCCGCATCGTGTTCTCGCTGGTCGTCTACGTAGGCTGCACCACCGAGCTGACCGCCGTTTGGAACTTCTCGGACATGATGAACGGCCTGATGGCGCTGCCGAACCTGATCGGCCTGCTGATCCTCTCGGGCATGGTGGCCCGCGAAACCCGCTGGTACCTCAAGCATGACCCGAAGCTGGAAGCCAACAAGGCGCAGATCGAGGACTTCATGAATGAGCGTCCGGGTTGGGCTGAATGGAAGGCTGGCGACGTCGTCGGTTCCTCGCGCAACCGCGGTGCCCACGAGGCATAGGCTCCGCAAACAGCAAAGAACCCGTCCAGCATCTGATTGATACCAGATGCTGGACGGGTTCTTTGCTATTGGAAGACAGCTAGAGGCTTAGGCGTTCCACAGGCCGTAGGAGTCGGCCAGGTCGGCAATCTTCTGGGCACGGGCCAGACGCGGCAGGTATGAGCCATCGCCCACCGAAGCGCCGGCAGCGTGCGCTTCGAGCAGTTCCATTGCCCAAGACAGCTCGTCTTCGCTGGGTGCCAATGCGGCGTTAATGCCATCAACGTGATCGGTGGACAATGACAGCTTGCCGGTCATGCCCATGGAGGCGGTGATGCGAGTTTCCTCCGTCACCTTGGCGGCGTCGGCACCTGCCGGTGGAGGTCCATCGATAGCGCCAGGCAGCTTTCCTACACGCGAAGCGATCACGAGCCGTCCGCGTGCGTAGGCCAATGCCATCGGGTCGTCGGAGACGCCGGTGTCCTTGCGGAAGTCGTTGATGCCGAACGCCAGGCGGAAGGTACCCGGGGCCGAAGCGATCTGCGTAGCATTCTCGATACCCAAAGCGGTTTCGATCAAGGCCAGGACGGGAGTACCCGCGCGAAGCCGCATTGCGCTGTAGGTAACCTGTTCAGGCTGCTCGGTCATGGCCAGCATGATTCCACGCAGGCCGGGAGTTCCCGACAGCGCGGCAAGATCATCGGCCCAGAAATCAGTGTCAATGCCATTGACGCGTACCCACGCAGTCATGCCATTGGACAGTGCTCGCACTACGTTATCGCGAGCCTGGATCTTCTGGTCGTCAGGAACGGCAGCTTCCATGTCAAAAATCACCGAGTCCGCTTCACAAGCCAGTGAAGGAGCGAAAGTTTCCTCCTTGGCCGCATTGACCAAGAGCCAGGAACGGGACAATTTTGCAGGAAGAGCCGCAGCTCGACGATTTCGGAATGCCATACGTCCTACACTACTCACTCGGCCCTCCAAGCTTCCACTGGCCATGTACAGTATTTGCTTCAAGTGAACCGAAAGGCGCGGAATGCAGCGCTGGAGCAGTCCGGATGCACGACACCAAACTGAACCGGGTAGCCTTCTGCGCAGTGGAGCTGAGCATGGATGCAGTGTTGCCTGCGGCGCTCCACGGGCTCCCGCGTTCTGCCATTTCCGAAATCCGACCGCAGGCTGGAAACGCGGGAATTGATCATCGGTGGTTCTGATTCTGCAGATCAACTGCCTCCCGCTAACTCCATTCGCCGGAACCGGAGGATTTCCTTCGCATAGTTTCCCGTGGCTTCACTCTCGGACACAGCCGGCCACCCGGAGGTCCAGCAGCAACCAAATGCCCCATTCAAGTGCAGGTTCTGCCCATCTGGCCACTGCGCGAAGCAGCGGGCTGCCTGCCCGAATCCAGTGGCGTATAACCAACTTCACAACTGTTAAGCTTGCTCGCAGTCCAGGGTGACGAACAAATATAGCTGGTCAATATATCTGCGATAACCTCTTTCAGCGGTCTCGTTCTCCTTCGAAGCAGGCCGTCTCCTTCGAAAAACCGAAGGGATCTGCTCATGAAAGGTGCAGCCGTGGCGAACGATTCCACGCAACTGAAAACCGTTTCCGATGGAACGAATCTTGAGCGCGGACTGTCCAGCAGGCACATCCAGCTCATGGCGATCTCCGGAGCAGTCGGCACCGGACTGTTCATGGGCTCCGGCAAGACCATTTCCGCTGCTGGTCCGTCGGTCATCTTCGTATACATGATCATCGGCTTCATGCTCTTTTTCGTCATGCGTGCCATGGGCGAGATCCTGCTCAGCAACTTGAACTACAAGACCTTCGCAGATTTTGCCGGCGATCTCTTGGGACCTTGGGCTGCCTTCTTCACCGGCTGGACCTATTGGTTCTGCTGGGTCGTCACCGGCATTGCGGACGTAGTCGCGATCGCCCAATATGTCGCCTACTGGTGGTCCGAGATCCCGCTATGGCTCCCGGCGCTATGCTGCATCCTGCTATTGGTCGGGCTGAACCTGCCCACCGTCAAGGCTTTTGGTGAAACCGAGTTCTGGTTCTCATTGGTGAAAATCGTTGCAATCCTGGCATTGATCGTTTGCGGCTTGGCAATGATTGCCACCGGATTCAGTTCTCCCGAGGGAGACACCGCTTCCTTCGCCCACTTGTGGGCGCACGGTGGCATGTTCCCCACTGGTTTCATGGGCTTCGTCGCGGGCTTCCAGATCGCCGTTTTCGCCTTCGTCGGCATTGAATTGGTAGGTACGGCTGCGGCTGAAACCAAGGATCCTGAAAAGAATCTCCCTAAGGCCATCAATTCCATTCCGCTGCGCGTGATCCTGTTCTACGTCGGTGCCTTGACCGTCCTGATGGCCGTCACCCCCTGGTACAAGTTCTCCGCTGATGCATCGCCATTCGTTGGCATGTTCTCGATGGCTGGTTTAGCCGCAGCTGCGGGTCTGGTCAACTTTGTCGTGCTGACAGCCGCCGCTTCAAGTGCAAATTCCGGGATCTATTCAACATCGCGCATGCTGTACGCCCTGTCGCAAGATGGAGACGCTCCGCGGAAGTTCAGCAAGCTTTCTGCCACGCAGGTGCCACGCAATGCGTTGCTGTTCTCCTGCATTTTCCTTCTTGCTGCCGTCGTGCTGTTGTACGCGGGTGACTCCGTAGCCCAGGCCTTCACGTTGGTGACCACGGTGTCTGCCCTGTGCTTCATGTTCGTCTGGTCAATGATCCTTATCAGCTATTTGGCCTTCCGCAAGCGCCGCCCGCAGCTGCATGATGCCTCCAAGTTCAAGGTCCCCGGCGGCATGGGAGCCCCCTACATGGTCCTAGCTTTCTTCGTATTCGTCCTGTGGGCATTGACCACGCAGGCCGATACGCGTGCTGCGTTGCTGGCTACGCCCCTGTGGTTCCTGGTAGTTGGAATGTTCTACCTGAAGGTGCGCAAATCCGATGGCCATCAGGCTCTGCGCGCAGCACATCGGGCAAAAGTCCGCGCGGAGAACGAGGCCGCTGCAATCCATCGGCGAAGCTAGACCCTTGGCAAAGGATGCCAAGGCCTAATTGTGCCGGGCAACTACATATTCGTAAGGGATATCCCTGCCGACGAGTAAGACTTCTAGCAGCCCCAGGCTTTCTCCGTATCTCTGATAAGCCAAGGGCACCTGCTTGCGGATCCCGGTACTGATCTTGGAGAAGTACAACAGTGTTCCGTCCTTCCAGCGGCCGGTGTGCCCGTGGGCGAAAACCTCATTCCATTCCAGCACGGTCGCAGAAAATCCGTTGAGCATCTGGATGCTGTCATCCATGTCCAGCCCTCGAACAAGGAATTCTGGGTGCCCGATGCGACTCAGGCCAACGGTGTAGGCAAGCGATGGGCTGATCCGGTCCGACTCAACAAAAATCACTTCATGTCCGTAGTCGCGGATCCGCTGGTCGATCAGGGCTTCCAGTTGCTTGCGTGTCATGCCACTGCACATATCGCACATGGTCAAGTTCCTTTCCTCTGCCTGCTCATCTTTTGACGATGCGGCGCAGTTCCTAGTGAGCCGACTGTTGCTGGATCACGGCGAAGTCCCTGGGTTCCGTGCAATGCAGAGTTCTTATCGGGATGTCGCCAAGGATCAGACTGGTGAGGGGAAGAGTGTTCAGTTCCGCCTCTGGCTCCGAGAAAATGAGCTCGCTAAATAGCGATGTGTTGTGGGTACCTTCGGAAAAGACTTGTCCATGCTCGACGACTTGTGATGCCAGATGCGTGAGAAGCCCAAAAACATCATCTTCGTCTCCACCGATACTGACGATTTCAGGATGCCCTCGTTTCGCCAATCCCAGTGTGTACCCCAGGACCTGTTGCTGCCTTGCCATAGTGCTGAGCACTACGGCATACCCCTTCTCTGATATTTCGCGCAGCGCAACAACGCCAAGTAGCTGCATTTCGGGCAACGAGCTGCGGACACTGAGATGGACGCCTTCAGGATTACTCATCGCATTCCTCCTTGGTTGATCTGATGCCAGCAAGTGTGGCGCGAATTCCTCGCCCCGGCAGGAACTTTCTACGATTGTGGATATCCCAAGACAACGGCCTCAGAACAGGCCGGCGCATGAAAAAAGCACTGCCCGCAACGAGTCGTTGCAGGCAGTGCTTTTTCGCCAGTTTTTTCTACTTGGCCTTTTCTGCTTCCGCAGCCACAGCCGCGGCAACAGCAGGCATCACGCGGTCATCAGTTGCCGAAGGAATGATGTAATCCGCTGCCAGATCATCGCCAACCAGGTCGGCAATGGCATGGGCCGCCGCGACTTTCATGCCCTCGGTGATCTTCTTGGCGCCCGAGTCCAGGGCGCCGCGGAAGATGCCCGGGAAGGCCAGCACGTTATTGATCTGGTTCGGGAAGTCGCTGCGGCCAGTGGCCACCACGGCCGCATACTTCGCGGCAGCATCCGGCATGATTTCCGGGGTCGGGTTGGACAGCGCGAAGATGATGGCGTCCTTGTTCATCTTCGCCACGGCAGCTTCTTCGAAGGTCGAGGAGGAAAGTCCTACTACGACATCCGCGCCGTCCAGTGCCTCAGCCAGGCCACCCATGACATCTTCACGGTTGGTGCGGCTGGCCAGGTCGGCCTTGACCGGATTAAGGTCGTCTCGATCGCGGTGGATGGTGCCACGCGAGTCGAGCACGATGACGTCATCCACGCCGGCCGAAAGCAGCAGGTTGGTGACGGCGACGCCAGCCGAACCAGCGCCGGAGATGACGACCTTCAACGAGCTGATGTCGCGCTTGGTCTGGCGGGCAGCGCCGATCAGAGCTGCCAGCACTACCACCGCGGTGCCGTGCTGGTCATCGTGCATAACCGGGATATCCAGCGCCTCGATCAGGCGCTTTTCGATTTCGAAGCAGCGCGGGGCGGAGATGTCTTCCAGGTTCACGGCGCCGAAGCTCGGGCGCAGGCGAATGACGGTTTCGACGATTTCACCGACGTCGGTGGTGTCCAATACCAGCGGGATCGAATCCAGACCGCCGAATTCCTTGAACAGGGCGCTTTTGCCTTCCATGACCGGAAGCGAGGCAGCGGCGCCGATGTTGCCCAGGCCCAGCACAGCGGTGCCGTCCGAAACCACAGCAACCAGGCGGGAGGCCCAGGTGTGGGTGGCGTGCTTGGCTGGATCATCTGCGATGGCCTGGGATACCTTGGCTACACCCGGAGTGTAGGCGATGGACAGGTCGCGCTTGGTGTTCAGCGGCATTTGCGATGAGACGGAAAGCTTGCCGCCAAGATGGGCGTCGAAAATCTCTTCGTCGGTGATGGTGGACAGGTCTTTAGTGGATTCAACAGACATTGAATAGCTCTTCTTTCAAGAAAGTTCTGATTGACGAAAACGCAGTACCCACGAAATTGGTGGCAGAGCGTAGGAACGCGCATGACCATTCATCCGACCGCAATGGAGCGTGACCCACAGGCAATTAAGGAGGGCGTCAGGCTTCCATGTACACAATTCCCAGAGGGGCTCCGCCGGGTGAGGCTGAAGGATCCGTCATGGTGTGCCGGAAGATGGCTGGTCAGTACTTTCTTTAGACCTACGTTTTCCACCATACGGGAACCGCTTGGCGCTGTACAACCCCCATTCGTCGCATCTGTGTCATAAAGGAGTTGCGACAGGCAGTCCATTTGCAGCGTCATGAGGTGCGCCCGAAGGACATCTCAGGCAAAATAAGGGCCATGGCATCACCGACTTCAGCACTGGGCAGGGTCCGCACCTTCGAGGCGTTAGATGAGAAGACCACCGCGCGGCTACGCCGCGCGCTGGACGAGTCGGATGACACGACCGTGTTCGTCAACGGCACCGCGTTGAAGTTGCCCAAAGAAGCGCACCAGGCGCTGATCGAGGTGCTCTCGCGGTTTGCAGATGGCGAGTCCGTCAGCATCGGCACACCCGAGCTGCTCCTTAATACTTCCCAAGCAGCCCAAATGGCCGGGATTTCCAACAGCTACCTGCGCAAGCTGGCCGATGCGGGGATTATTCCGGTGGAATACCGTGGAACGCATCGCCGCATTCGCCCAAGCGCCATCCAGTCTTGGCTGGATTCCCGCACCGAAACCGAGAAGTGAGCCAACCAGCCGGCGAATACGCCAGCGGCCCGCAGGAAGTCGGATGATGGGATCGCCTGCTGATCAGGGTCCCGGGTTATTCCCTGTTCGCATGGATGGGTGCCTCCCGGTCTTGGGTATTTCCGGGCTTCGGCGGACTGCGTCGAATTACTGGTCCTCTTGGTCCGGCAGTGCTGGCTGGCCGGGAGCTAGCCGCGAAACCTTTCCGAGAAACTTCACGGCCGCGTCAATGCGGCGTTGGGCCAGCTGAAGATCGAGGAACGCAACGCCTCGCCTGGAGCAAAGAATCACGTGGTTGAAAACTCAGCTCTTGCCAAGCCTTGAATTTCCTGCTGGAATACCAAAGTATTCTATTTGAAAACAATTCCTGGGCCGCACCCAGCGCAGGAACCCCGCTCCCCCGCCCCTGGAGCCTTGCCGAGGAGAACCATGACCACCGCATCAGAATCGCTGACCACTTCGCACGAATCCTTGCTATCCGAGCGCGCGGCCGGAATCAAGCAGTCCGCGGTGCGCGACGTCTTCGAGCTCTCCTTGGACCCTTCCTTGGTATCCCTGGCCGGAGGCAACCCCTACCTGCAGCTGCTCCCGCTGGAAAAGGTCGGTGAAATGGCCCGGCGCATCATCGTCGAGCAGGGCCCCGAAGCATTGCAATACGGCTCCGGACTTGGCACTCCTGAACTGCGTGCACAAATTATCGATGTCATGGCAGCTGAAGGCATCACGAACGTGGGGGTCGAAGATGTGGTGGTCACCAACGGCTCCCAGTCAGCACAAGACATGGCCTGCAAGGTCTTCTGCAATCCCGGAGACACTGTGCTCTGCGAAGATCCGACCTACGTCGGGGCCCTGAATACCTTCGAGGCCTACCAGGTGTCCGCCCGCCCCGTGGGCACCGATGCAAATGGCTTGATTCCTGATGCCTTGCGTGCCCGCATCGCCGAATTGCGCGCCGCCGGCGAGCGCATCAAATTCCTCTACACCATCCCGAACTTCAACAACCCATCAGGGATCACTCTGGCGGCCGAACGCCGCCAGGAAATCGTGGACATCTGCCGCGAAGCCGGCATCCTGATCCTGGAAGACAACCCGTACGGAATGCTGCGGTACGAAGGAACTCCTGCGCCTACCCTGCGGAGCCTGGACCCGGAAAACGTCATCTACATGGGTTCCTTCTCCAAGATCTTCGCGCCCGGCCTGCGCATCGGCTGGGCCGCGGTCCCGACCCACCTTTTCCGCCGCTTCTACCTGGCCGGCGAGGCGGTAGCCCTGTGCCCACCGACCTTGAACCAGATGATCATCAGCGCCTACCTCAACGAGCATGACTGGAAGGGGCAGATCACCAAGTACAACGACCTGTACCGTTCCCGCCGCGACGCGATGCTCGAAGCATTGGCCAAGTACCTGCCGGCAGGTGTCACCCACACTCGTCCCGAAGGCGGCTTCTTCGTCTGGTTGACCTTGCCTGAAGGCATTGACACCTACGCGCTGCTGCAGCAGGGCGTGAAGGCCGGGGTCATTTTCATTCCAGGCGCGGCATTCAGCCCGAGCGGCCAAGCCGACAATAAGCTGCGCTTGGCTTTCTGCTCCGTTGACGAGAAGACCATCGACGAAGGCGTCCAGCGTCTGTCGGGTCTGCTCAAGAACGAGATCTTCAAACTCTAAGTCCGGAGGCTTGTACCGGGAGCTCACGGCCCGGTACAAATGGCCGCCCTGCATCCTTGATGGGAAGCTTGCTGTCCGCCTCCTGGCCAAGTCCGCACAGATCCAGTCGGGGCTGGATCTCCGGCTAGCCCTGCGCGATCCGGGATTCCACGGAAATCTCAAGCAGCTTCTGCTCGGTCGCTTTCAAGACACGGTGCGCAGGCCATATCGCCCGCAGCTCGCGTAACAGCGCCGGCCCATCAAACGGGATCTCGACGAGCAGCCCCTGCTCCAATTGGCTCTCTACCGCCAAATGGCTGAGCACAGCGGGTCCCATTCCGCGCGCCACGCACTGGCAAATCGTTGCGTTCGAGTTGAAGACAGCGACCGGATTCGGGCGTTCGGCATGGGCAATGTAATCCAAGAATGCCCGGGTGCCGGAGCCTTCCTCGCGTTCTATCAGCGCCGTGCTTTGCAATTCGTGCAGGCTCAGCGGTTCCTTCCGTTGTGCCCAAGCATGTGAAGGCGACGTGACCACGAGCATTTCATCGTGAAGTACCTGCCGGCTTTTCAGGCCCAGAGGAATGTGCGGGGTTTCCACGAATCCTAGTCCCAGTTCCTCCTGCTGCACTGCACGAATAACATCTTGGGAATTCATGATCTTCATTCGAGGGATGACTCGTGGCAGGGCACGATGCAGTAGTCCGATCCAATTTGGCGCCAAGAATTCTGCCACCGTCATGCTGGCTCCGAATTCCAGCTCTCCCTCTCCGGTTTCAGCCAGCGAGCGCGCGCCAGCGGCGAAGGTTTCCAGGCTGTCCAGGACTTCACGAGCCCACTGGACAGTCAGCACTCCCTCTGCCGTCAAGCGCGATCCGGTGGTCTTGCGTGCCACAAGCTGGTATCCCAGCCGGCGCTCCAACGTTTTCAATGCGCGGGTGGCATTTGGCTGCGCCATCCCGGCCGCACGGGCACCGGCGCTCAGGCTCCCGTGATCGGCGATGCCGACCAGCAACTCCAATGAGGAGGGTTGAATCCAGCGGGCAATGTCTTCGAGAGATGACGAGCTGCTTTCCATATCATGATCATATGTCCGCGATAGCAAGAAGTGGTATACCGCAATTCGCCAAGCCGGGGAAGAATTATTTCCATGCACGACTCCACAAGTCCCGTCGAAGAATCTGCCATCTCCAAACCTGACCAGTCCGGACATCGAAAACCTGCTTCGCGTTTTGCTCCTGCTCTTCCGGGACTGCTCCTCTGCCTTGCCGCCGGCATCTTGTGCATGTTCGCCAGCCGCTACATCCATGGCCTGAGCGCCCTGCTGCTCGCTATCCTGCTCGGTGCGCTGTGGCGCAATCTTGCCCCGGTCCCGCAGGCTTTTGCCCCCGGCACGGCAGTTGCCGGCAAGAAGCTGCTGCGCCTGGGCATTGTGCTGCTGGGCTTGCAGCTCTCGCTGGGCACCATCCTCGGCTTGGGCCCCGGGGTACTGCTGGTGGTGGCCCTCTCGGTTGGCATCACGTTCTTGGCCACCTTGTGGATCGGCAAGAAGCTCGGCATGGATCTGCCGCAGCGCCTGCTCATCGCCACCGGCTTCTCCATCTGCGGTGCCGCCGCGGTCGCAGGCGCAGAGAACGTCGTCAAGGCCAAGCAGGATCAGGTCGCCACCGCGATCGGGCTGGTAGTGCTCTTCGGGACATTGATGATTCCGCTCATGCCCGCGGTGGGCTTGCTGCTCGGGCTGGATGAACGCAGCATCGGCATGCTCATCGGCGCGTCCACCCATGAGGTCGCACAAGTCGTCGCCGCCGGCGGTTCGGTAGGTGCCGGCGCCTTGGCCGTGGCGGTGACCGTCAAGCTGGCCCGGGTGGTCCTGCTGGCTCCAATCATTGCCGGCCTCGGCGTCTTCATGCGGCGGCGCCAATCGGTGCAAGGCGGCAAGAACCCGCCACTGGTGCCGCTGTTCGTGCTCGGGTTCCTGGTGGCAATGCTGCTGCGCACCACCGGGCTGGTTCCCGAGGCGTGGCTTGCAGCTGCGGCCAGCGCGCAGACGCTCCTGCTTGCCGCGGCCATGTTCGCCTTGGGGCTCGGGGTCCACCTGCGCAGCATCGCAAAAACCGGCGGACGTTCATTGCTGCTGGGGTTGCTGTCCACCTTGGTGATCATCGCCGTGTCGATCGGCGGAACTCTGCTGTTCCCGCCGGCCTAGGCATGGCAGCCAGGTGATCCCGCCGCACCTATTTCGCGCTCCAGCCGCCATCCATGGTGTAGGACGCTCCGGTCACCATGCCCGCGGCATCCGCACTGAGCCAGGCCGCCAGCGAAGCGACTTCCTCTGGCTCAACCAGGCGCTTGATGGCCGATTCGGCAAGCATGATCTTCTGGATGACATCCGACTCGTCAATGCCATGCGAATTCGCTTGATCGGCAATCTGCCGCTCCACCAACGGGGTACGCACATAGCCCGGGTTGATGCAGTTGCTGGTGATCCCGTAGTCGGCACCTTCCAATGCAGTGACCTTCGACAGTCCCTCCAACCCGTGCTTGGCCGCAACGTAGGCGCTCTTGAACGCGCTGGCCCGGAGCCCGTGGATCGAAGAAATATTGATGATGCGGCCGAAGCCGCGCTCGCGCATGCCGGGCAGTGCTGCCCGGATCAACAGGAACGGCGACTCCAGCATGAGCCGATGGATCAGCCTCCAGGCTTCGGGGTCGTACTCATGGAGTGGAGCCACCCTTTGCACGCCGGCGTTGTTAATCAGGATGTCGGTATCCACGCTGAGATCTTCCAGCGACGCGGTATCCGAAAGATCCACAGCCCATGCTTTTCCGCCGAGCTCGCGGGCCGCTTCTTCAGCGGCCTGTTCATTGAGGTCGGCAATCGTCACGGTGGCACCGGCGTCGGCCAATGCCCGGGCACTGGCCAGGCCTATGCCGGAGGCGCCACCGGTAACCAAGGCGCGGCGCCCCTTCAGACCCTGAGGCCATGGGCCAATTTGTTCCGCCATTGCGCTCATCCTCTGCTCGGCTCCCCTGCGGCTTCCAGTTGCGATGCCCGCAGCTTCGCGCAGGTCTCTGTGATTCAAACTAGGCTCCGCCAGGAATCCGGTCAACGGCATTTGCTGTGCAGATTCCGCAGGTCAATGTGCAAGCATGCACAGCGGTTTCTGCCGGTTGCCCGTTTGCTGTGCGCTGGAAGCTAAGCTGGCTCTCGAAGACTATTTTCACTTCCAAGAGCCAAGGACATGGTAGGCAATGACGACTTCCCCGATACCTGCGACTCCCGCCGAGGTCCCGATCCGCAAAGCGGCCAGTGTTTTGCTGCTGCGCGAGGCAGCTGGCGGGTTTGAGGTTTTCGTCCAGCATCGCGTGAACACCATGGACTTCGCAGCCGGCATGGTGGTTTATCCCGGCGGCCGAGTTGATGCCCAAGACGGCCAAGCGGTGGCGGCAGGAGAGCTGGATCCCGCCTTGCTCAGCGAGCACGCCCGGCAATGGGCGCGCACCTCGATCCTTGGGGAAGGACCAGATCGCGCGGAGCATCTGGCCGGGGAGATCCTGGCCGCAGCACGTCGTGAAGTCTTCGAGGAGACAGGGCTGCTGCTGGATCCTGGCCAACTGCGCCCCTGGGCCAATTGGGTCACCCCAGCCGGTTTCCCGCGGCGGTTCGATACGTACTTCTTTGTCGCGGCCTTGCGCCCCGGCCAGGAACCAGTCCACCAGACCACCGAAGCGGTGATCTCCACATGGATCAGCCCCCAGGAGCTCTTCGATTCCCTGGAACGCGGCGAGATTAAAATGATGCGCCCCACCCAGCGCACCTTGCGGGATGCGATGGAGCAGGGCAGCATCGAGCAGATCATTTCCAGCGAGCCGGCCATCTCATCGGTTCATCCGGATCCCCGCGATTCCCTCTCGGGAAACGCTGTGCGGAATTCGGAAAAGCAGTTCAACGCCTGATTGCCGCCGGTCAGGATTCCAGCAGCGTGCGTCCGACGATGAGCGACATGATCTCGTTGGTGCCTTCCAGGATCTGGTGCACGCGCAGATCCCGGGTGATCTTCTCCATCCCGTAGTCCGCAAGGTAGCCGTAGCCGCCGTGCAGCTGGATAGCGCTGTTGGCGGCGTTGAATCCGGCATCCGTGGCCATCTTCTTGGCCATCGCGCAGAGGCGGACGCGGTCCGGGCTCTTCGCGTCCAGTGCGGCGGCGGCACGGCGCAGCAAGGAGCGGGCGGCTTCCAGCTCCATGTCCATTTCGGCCAGCTTGAAGACCAGCGCTTCCTGTCTGGTCAGCGGTCCGCCGAAGGCCTGGCGCTCCTTCAAATACAGCGCCGACTTCTCCAGCGCGCTCTGCCCGCCACCCAGCGAGCAGGCCCCGATGTTCAGGCGGCCGCCATTGAGTGCCTGCATGGCCATGGAGAATCCCTGGCCTTCCTCGCCCAGCAGGTTGGCGGCGGGAATGCGCACGCCTTCCATGATCACCTGGCGAGTGGGCTGCGCCTTCCAGCCCATCTTCTTTTCGTTCGGCCCGAAGCTCAGGCCCTCGGCATCCCCGGGAACAAGGAAGGCGCTGATGCCGCGCGAACCGGTATCAGCGGTACGGGCCATGACGATGTAGAGCGCCGAGCTTCCAGCTCCCGAGATGAATTGCTTGACGCCGCTGAGCACATACTCGTCACCGTCCTTGCGGGCACGGGTTGACAGGGCCGCCGCATCGGAGCCGACTCCGGGCTCGGTCAGGCAGTAGGAGCCCAGGTCGTCCATGGCGGTCATCGATGGCAGCCATTTGGCGCGCTGCGCGTCGTTGCCGAAGGTGTCGACCATCCACACGACCATGTTGTGGATGGAAATGTAGGCGGCCAAGGTCGGGTCGGCCTTGGCGAGTTCCTCGAAGACCAGCACCGCATCGCTGCGGCTCAGACCGGATCCGCCATGATCTTCAGAGACATAGATTCCGCCCATGCCCAGCTGTCCGGCTTCGGCCAGCACATCCACCGGGAAGTGCTGTTCCTGGTCCCACTTCAGGGCATTGGGAGCAATCCTGGTCTCGGCGAAATCATGGACCATCTCGATCAACGACTTCTGGTCTTCGCTTACTTCAAACAACACCGGCTCCTTTGCCTGCACCTTGCGTCTTTGACCTCAGTCTATGTGACGCAAGATACAATGAGGACCAATAGGATGAGTTCCGAAGCATTCATTTCGAAAGAGTTGGGCTAAGCGCATGCAAATCCGGACAAGCACCGCCGGGGATTGGCCTGGGATCTTCGGCTTCTACCGCAAAATCATGGATGAGGGACAGACCTACGCCTTCCCCCAAGGCCAAACCCTTGAAGAAGCCCGCCCCTGGTGGATGGAGACGCTACCAGGGCAAACGGTCGTTGCCGTGGCAGATGGCAGGATCATCGGCTCGGCCAAGATGGGGCCAAACAAGCCCGGACGGGGAGCCCACATAGCCACCGCCTCCTTCCTGGTCGATCCGGAATGCCGCAATCGCGGCGTGGGACGAGCACTGGGCGAATACGTGATCGACTGGGCCCGGCAGGAAAATTATCACGGTATCCAGTTCAATGCGGTCGTCGAGACCAATGAGGCTGCAGTGCGTCTATGGCAATCGCTGGGCTTCAAGATCCTGGGCACCATTCCGAGCGCCTTCAACCATCCGACCAAGGGGCTGGTGGGCCAGCACTTCATGTTCCTGCCGCTGCGTCCTGCTGCTCCACCTGGCCATTAGCCGCGCGCGTCGAACCGCTCACGGGCAGCGAGCACTTTGGGCACATGCTCCTCGGACCACAGGCGCAGGATTTCCATGGGTTCCAGGATCCCGCGTCCCAAATCAGTCAGCTCGTAGTCGACCCGCACCGGCACCTGGGCATATACGGTGCGCTGCACCAGCCCGTCGCGCTCCAGGTTGCGCAGGGTATTGGTGAGCACTTTCGGGGTGACCGCGCCGATGCGCTGGCGTAATGCGGAGAAACGTTGCGGGCCGCCAGCCAGGGACAAGAGGACCAGCGGAGTCCATTTATCGCCTAGGCGCTGCATGATTTCACGTGAAGGGCATTGCTGCACGAACACGTCAAAAGAGCCATGGCTATCCATGAGGAAACCTAGTTTCGTTGTAGTGGGCGGTATCTAAAAGATACCATTGTGCCGGACCCAATTTCCCAAGGAAAGAGAACACCATGAAGATTGCAGTTTATGGAGCTACCGGCATGGTCGGCTCGGAAGTCGTTGCCGAAGCCATTTCACGCGGCCATGAGGTCACCTCGGTCTCCCGTTCGGGCAAGGGAATCGACGGAACCACCACCGTGGCCGCCGAGCTGGGCGACGGGGCAACCTACCGCGACCTGGGAAAGAACAACGACGTGCTCGTCATTGCCGTACCGCCATCGCGCACCGGTGGCGACCACCAGGAATACCTGGATGCCTTCGAACAGATCACCGAAACCCTGGTCCCAGCCCGCCTGCTGGTTGTCGGCGGCGCCGGCGCTACCGAGGTAGACGGCGTCCGCCTGGTCGACACCCCGGGCTTCCCGGAGGAATACAAGGCCGAAGCCACCACCTGCGCCGAGGTCTACGACATGTTCACCTCGGTTTCCGGCATCACCTGGACCGTCGCGGCTCCAGCCCCGGTGATCATGCCTGCACGCCGCACCGGCAGCTACACCCTGGGCACCGATTCGCCAGCAGGCGACTTCGTATCCTCCCAGGACTTCGCCGTGGCGATCCTCGATGAAATCGAAAGCCCGGTCCACCAGAACCGCCGCATGACCGTGGCCAGCGAAAAGTAGATCCCCTCGAGGATCTCCGCTAGCCAGGTTTCGTCGGATCGGAGCGATTCGCTCCGATCTGACGAATGCGTTCCAGATGGCTAGAGTTGGTTTGGTCATCACCACTAGTTCATCGAGGTAAGCCCTTCCCCATGCAACGAAACTCGCGCGCGTCCAAGATCCTTGGCTGCGCTATCGCGCTCCCGCTCCTTGGATCCCTTCTAGCCAGCTGCTCGGCAGGGGCAGGACCCGATGCCCCCGCAGAGGAGGCGAAGCCGGTTGCCGGCGGCACCCTGGTCTATGCTTCGGGCGACGCCGAGCCGGCCTGCCTGGATCCGCATGTGGGCGGCAACTACCCGCAAGCCCTGGTGGCAAGCCAGTACCTCGAATCCCTGTTCACCAAGGATGCGGACGGGAAGATCATCCCGTGGCTGGCCGAAAGCACCGAGGTCTCCGAGGACGGCCTGACTCGCACCATCACCCTGCGCGATGGGATTTCCTTCACCGACGGCACGAAGCTCACCGCCAAAGCCATCGAAGCCAACATCGAGCACCTGAAGGATCCGAATACCGCGTCCTCCACCGGCTACCTGGCCGTGGGCAAGATCGTGGATATCGAGATCGCCGATGAGCTCACCGCCAAGCTGACGCTCTCCGCCCCGGATAACGCGCTGCTCGAATCGCTGTCCATGCCATGGACCGCCATCGAATCCCCCAAGGCGCTGGAACGCGACCAGGCGACCAACTGCGCCTCACCGGTAGGCACCGGCCCGTTCAAGGTCGAATCCTGGGAGCACCAGAAGGCCGTGAACCTGGTCCGCAACGAAGACTACGTGCCGCCGGTCAAGAACGCGGAGCGCTCCGATTCCAAGGCCTATCTGGAGGCCATCACCTGGCGCTTCATCCCTGAGGCCGCCACCCGCTACGCAGCCCTGGTCTCGGGCGAAGTCGATGTCATCGACAACGCGCAGCCGGACACCATCGCCACGGCAAAGCAGGACGGCTCGCTGGGCCATCTGGACGCTCCGCGCCCGGGTGCTTCCAACCGCCTGGAGCTGAACAGCTCCAAGGCGCCATTCGATGACCAGCGCGTTCGCGAGGCGTTCATCCGCTCCGTGGATGCCAGCGCCGGCGTCAAGGCCCTCTATTTCGGCACCACCGAGCGCAGCTACTCGCTGCTGTCTTCAGCCGAACCGCTGGGCTACTCCGATGAATCGCTGTTCACCACCGACGTTGCCAAGGCCAACGCGCTGCTCGATGAAGCAGGCTGGAGCGAACGCGACGCCGAAGGCTACCGCGTGAAGGACGGCAAGCGCCTGTCGCTGGACTTCCCGGTCTCCACCAACCAGTCGGTTCCTGCCGAGCAGTCCCTGTTCGAGCAGTTCCAGGCCCAGGCCAAGGCCGTGGGCTTCGAGGTGAAGATCCAGCTGCTGGACCTGTCCAGCTGGTACGGCGCCCTGGCCAAGCACGATTACAACCTGGTCTCGGCTCCCTACACCAAGGTCGGCCCGTCGGTGCTGCGCATCCTGTACCACTCCGACTCGACCGTCCCGGCGCCATCGGGCTACTTCGCCAACAATGCGCAGGTGAAGAACGAGAAGCTCGATGGGATCCTGGCCCAGGCCGAAGAGGCCAATGATGAAGCCCAGCGCGCTGCGCTGTACGAGCAGGCCCAGAAGCTGGTCCTGGAGGGCTACTACGTGCTGCCGCTCTACGACCAGCAGAACCACTTCCTCTACGGCAAGAACGTGCACGGCATCGGCGCCACCACCGCGGTGTCCTCGCCGGTCTACTACGACACCTTCATCACCAAGTAGCACCCCATGGGCACGATTGCTTGGGCCGGGCGCAAGATCGGCGGCGCGCTGGTGGTGCTATGGCTGGTGGCCACCGCCATCTTCATCGCCATCCGGCTGATCCCCGGCGACCCGGCCGAAGCAATCATGGGCGGCCCCGGTTCCCAGGCCTCGACCGAAGCGCTGGCCGCGGCCCGCGCCGAGTACGGACTGGACCTGCCGCTCATCTCCCAGTACCTGATGTACCTGGGCAAGCTGGCCACCTTGGACTTCGGCACCTCCTATTCGCTCAAGCAGCCGGTCGCCGGCATCATGGGCGATCTCCTGCCCAATACCCTCTGGCTTGCTCTGCTGGCCCTGGCGGCCGCCTGGATGCTGGCCCTGGGCTTCGCGGCATCAGCCATGCGGGCCAACCGCTTTGGCGCCTGGCTGGGAAATATCGTGGAGATCATTGCCGCCGCCGTGCCGCACTTCTGGCTCGGCGCGGTGCTGATCATGCTCTTCTCCTCGATGCTCGGCTGGCTGCCGGCAGTGGATAACGGCACCGCCCAGGGCTTGGTACTTCCCGTGCTGACCTTGGCATTGCCGCTGGCCGGGTTCCTCACCCAGCTGATGCGCGATTCGCTGAGTGCAGCCCTGGGCAGCCAGTTCGCGCTGGCCGCGCGTGCCCGTGGCGAAAGCCGGCTGGCGGTCTTCTGGCGCCATGGCTTGCGCCATGCCGCCTTGCCTGCTCTGGGCCTGACCGGCTGGGCCTTCTCCTCGCTGCTTTCCGGCGCGGTGGTGGTCGAGGCGATCTTCGCCCGTCCGGGCCTGGGGCGCTCGCTGCTTTCTGCGGTGCTGGCCCGCGACATCCCGATGGTCACCGGCATCGCGCTCTTCTCCGCACTGGTCTACATCGTGGTCATGGCGATCACCGAAGGCATCGAGCGAGCCATCAATCCGGCAGGGGCGAGCTCATGAGCCGCACCGCAAGAATCTTCGCCGCCGCATTCATCGCCCTGTGGGTGCTCATCGCGCTGGCTCCCTCGGTGCTGGCCCCGGGCGACCCATTGGCCATCAACCCGGCCGAGGCATTCAGCAAACCAGGCGCCGCGCATTTCTTCGGCACCGACGAATCGGGCCGCGACATCTATACCCGTGTCATCCATGGTGCCCGCGACTCGCTGGCTATCGGCCTGGCGGCCACGGGATTGGGCATGGGATTGGCCATCGTCTTGGGCACAGTTGCGGCATTGTCCCCGCGCTGGCTCGACGAGATCATCCTGCGCGTGCTCGAAGCGCTCTACGCGATTCCATCCTTGCTGATGGCACTGCTGATCATTGCCTTCACCGGCCCCGGTGTCGGGCCGGCCATCGTCGCGGTGGGCCTGTCCACCGCACCGGGATATGCCCGGCTGGTGCGCAGCCAGATCCGCACGCTGAAGAGTTCGGAAATGCTGGAGGCAGCCACCGTGCTGGGCCGCGGCTCGTGGCTGTTGGTCCGCAACCATTTGGTTCCCAACGCCCTCAAGCCCCTGCTGGCGCTGGTGACCTTGGGGATCGGCCAAGCCGTGATCTGGGCTGCTGCCCTGTCCTTCCTCGGCTTGGGCACTCCCCCGCCAGCTCCCGAATGGGGTGCCATGCTTTCGGCCGGGCGCACCTACCTGCACTTCGCGTGGTGGATGAGCTTGTTCCCCGGCTTGGCGATAGTTGTCGTGGCCGCAGGCGCCACGCTGATTGGCCGCGCGCTGGGCGGAAGGGCAAGGACAGCATGAACGAGCAAGCACTGATTACGGTCAAGGACCTTTCGGTCCATTTCGGTTCCACCGTGGCGGTGAAGAACATTTCCTTCACCGTAAAGGCCGGACGTTGCCTCGCATTGGTCGGCGAATCCGGGTCGGGCAAATCCGTGACCGCCCGCAGCCTGCTTGGCCTCTCCGGCGGCACCGTCAGCGCCGCCGAGCTCGCTGTCTGCGGGCAGAACGCCTTGGAGCTCTCCGACCGCGGCTGGCAGCAGATCCGCGGGAATTCGGTGTCCATGATCTTGCAGGATGCGCTGATGGCGCTCGATCCGCTGCGCCCGGTGGGCCGGGAAATCGGTGATGCGCTCAAGGCGCACGGCAAGATGTCCAAATCCGAGCGCCAGCAGCGAGTGCTCCAGGTGCTGGAATCCGTGCGCATGCCCGAGCCCGGGCGCCGTGCCAAGCAGCGTTCCACCGAGCTCTCTGGCGGCATGCGCCAGCGTGCCCTGATTGCCCAGGCCCTGGCCGGCAACCCGCAGGTAGTCATCGCCGATGAGGCAACCACCGCCTTGGACTCGGCGCTGACAGCACTGGTCCTTTCGCAGCTGCGCGAGCTCAAGGAGCAGGGCCGCGGCGTGCTGATGATCAGCCACGATCTGGCCCAGGTAGCGCATTTGGCCGACGACATTGCGGTGATGCGCAACGGTGCAATCGTTGAGGCCGGCAGCACCGGGCAGATCCTGGGCGACCCGCAGCACGAGTACACCCGCCAATTGCTGCGGGCCGTGCCTTCGGGGATACCGCGCTTCGCCCCGTTGTCGGCAGCCAGCAAGCCGTTGACGGCACCACCGCCAGAAGCACCCGCCACTACTGCCCCCGCGTTATCAGCCACGCAGCTGTCCAAAACGTTCGGCAAGCACCAGGCCGTGGATGCGATCAGTTTCGAACTGCCCCGGGGCAAGACCCTGGGCGTTGTCGGCGAATCCGGGTCCGGGAAGACCACCACCGCGCGCATGGTGCTGGGCTTGCAGAAGCCTGATGCAGGCAATGTCCAGCTGCTCGGCGAGCACTTTGCCCCGGCCCTCGAATCCCAGCGCCGAAAGCTGCGCGAACAAATGGGCGCGATCTACCAGAACCCGTTGGGGTCTTTCGATCCGCGCTATTCGGTGGGGCAGCTGCTGGCCGATGCGCTGAGCCGCGGCAAGTCCAAGCGCGCCGCCGAGTACCTCAAGCCGGCGGCTGAACTGCTCGAACAAGTCGAGCTGTCCACCGAATTGCTGGGCCGCAACCCGCGCGAGCTTTCCGGCGGGCAGCGCCAGCGCCTGGCAATTGCCCGCGCGCTAGCGCCCAAGCCGCAGGTGCTGGTCCTTGACGAGCCGGTCTCGGCCTTGGATGTATCAATCCAAGCCACGGTGCTGGACCTGCTGGATCGGATCCAGCTGGACACCGGAACCAGCTACCTGTTCATCAGCCATGACCTGTCGGTCATCGAGCACATGAGCGACTCCGTTGCGGTGATGCATGAAGGCAAGATCATCGAGCAGGGCTCTACTGACCAGGTCTTCGGCGCCCCGCAGCACGACTATACGAAACTGCTGCTTTCGGCGATGCCGCGGTTGCGCTAGACCAGATCCACCATCTGGTCCTTGACCTGCTTGCGCAGGATCTTGCCCAGCAGCGAGCGCGGCATCTCATCGATCTGCACAATGCGCTTAGGCACCTTGTAGGCGGCCAGCAGCTCGCGGCAGTGGGCGCGCAGCGCGTCCTCGTTCAGCCCGCAGCCCTCTTCGAGCTGCACTGCGGCAACCACCATTTCGCCGCCGCGGGCCAATGGCTTTCCGAAGACCGCGGCATCGGCCACGTCAGCGTGCTGGCGCAGGGCGATCTCGACCTCGGTCGGTGAAACGTTGAAGCCGCCTGTGATGATCAGCTCCTTGGCGCGGTCCACCACCTGGGCGAAGCCGTCCTCGTCAACGGTGACCACATCGCCCGAACGCAACCAGCCGTCCCCGGTTTTGGCCTTGGCCGTTTCCTCCGGGTTGTTCCAGTAGCCCTGGAACACCTGCGGGCCCTTGATCAGCAATTCGCCCGGTTCTCCCTGGGCCACTTCCCGGCTCGGGTCTTCCACGTCCACGACCTTCATCAGGGTCGAGGGGAAGGGCACGCCGATGGTGCCGGTGCGGCGGCTGGGGTGGAATGGGTTGCCCAAGGCCACCGGCGAGGACTCGGTCATGCCGTAGCCTTCCACCAGCAGGCCGCCGGACATCGATTCCCACAGCTCCACCACATGGTCGGGCAGGTTCATCGCCCCGGAGATGCAGTACTTGGCGCTCTTCAGCGAGACGCCGCGCTCCTTGGCCGCCAGGGCGGTGCGCTCGTAGATCGGCGGCACCGCGCAGTACACGGTGGCCGGGGACTTCTGCCAGGCATCCAGGATCATCTGCGGATCGAACTTCGGGAAGAGCACCAGCAGGCCCTGCTTCTTCACTCCGAAGGTCAGGTACAGGGTCATGCCGAAGGCATGGAACATCGGCAGGATCGCGTAGAGGATTTCCTCGCGCTCCTGCGCCCCGAGCATCCAGGCCTCGCCCTGCAAGGCGTTGGAATAGAGGTTGAAGTGGGTGAGCATGGCACCCTTGGGGTGGCCGGTGGTCCCCGAGGTGTACTGGATGACCGCCAGGTCATCGACATCCGGATGCGGGTGGTTCGCATCCAATTGCGCACCGGAGAGCAGGTCCTTCCATGCCACGGTGCCCGAGGTGCGCGCCGTGAGCGACGCCTTGGTCTCGCGCAGCTTCTTGACCGGCAGGTTCAGCGCCAGGCGCTTGACCGCGGGGAAGGCTTCGAGCAGGTTGACCGAGACGATGGAGTCCAGCTGCACGTCCTTGGGGAACTCCTGGACGTTGGCCACGACCTTGTCCCAGGCAATCGCGATGCGCGCCTGGTGGTCCTCGAACTGGTGGCGCAGTTCGCGCGAGGTGTACAGCGGGTTGTGCTCCACCACGACGGCGCCAAGGCGCAGGATCGCGTAGAAGGCGATCACGTGCTGCGGGCAGTTGGGCAGGATCAGCGCAACGCGGTCGCCGGCACGCACGCCGAGCTTGCGCAGGCCCTCGGCGGCCTTGGCTACCTGCGCGCCCAGATCGGCGTAGCTGGTGCGGCGGCCGAAGAATTCGGTCGCCGGACTCTCGCCGGCTTCGCGCACGGAGCGCTCGAACATGCGGCTGAGCGGTTCGGTGGGCAGCTCGATTTCGGCCGGGACTCCCGGCTGGTAATTTGCCACCCATGCGGGCGCAGCACTATTTTCCATACCTCCAATCATGCCCTGTAACGAAGCGCGGCGCGATTCCAGGGCTTCCCGGGCGCAAACGACGCGCTGCAGGTGGCGGATCCGCCCGCTGGCAGGAATACCCCGGCACCGCACAGCTGGGATTTTCCTGCGAACACCCGGATCAGGGCAGCGATCGGCGATAGCGTGTGCGTGATTGCACGGCTACGCAACTACCGGGAGGCATCCATGCCAGCACGCCGAAGCAAACGGCTTCCCATCACGCGCCGGCGCGCGGGAACCGGCTTCTTCTACCTGGAAGGGGCACGCACGGTGAAGGACCAGCACCTGCTGGATCGGATCAAGCAATTGTCGATCCCGCCGGCATGGAAACAGGTCCAGATCGCGGCCAGTGCGCGGGCCAAGGTCCAAGCTCGCGGAATCGATGCGGCAGGACGCACCCAGATGATCTACCACCCTGACTTCCGCGAGCGGCAGGATGCCGCCAAGTTCGACCGGTTGCCGGCGTTCGGCCGCGCACTGCCCGATCTCCGCCGCCAGCTGCTGCGGGATCTGCGCCGGGGAAGAAACGACAAGGACAGGGTCACTGCGGCCGTGGTCTTGCTGCTGGATCTGCACCTGCTGCGCATCGGCACGCACGCCTACTCGCGCGCCAACCAATCGTTCGGGGCCGCTTCGCTGCGAGCCAAGCATCTGGAGGTCCAAGGGCATTGCGCCACCCTCGAGTTTCCCGGCAAGAGCGGCCAGCAGCAGCATGTGAAAATCAGGAGCCGGCGACTGGCACGAGTACTGGTCCAATTGCGCGATCAGCCGGGCTACGAGCTTTTCCGCTACCTGGATGACGATGGGCACTCGCACCTGCTCCAGCCTGCGCAAATCAACCGGTACCTCGAGGAGCACCTGGGTAGCGGATTCACCGCCAAGGACTTCAGGACCTGGGGCGGCAGCTTGGCGGCTTTCAGGGCACTGGTCGAGGCTCCCGCCTCGGCCATGGCTGCCGATGATGCCAGGAATCTGCGCAAGCTGGCCATCGAGCAGGCCGCCGGAAAACTGGGCAATACTCCCGAAATCGCGGCCGGCTCCTATATCGATCCCCGTGTGCTGGAGCTGGCGGACGATCCGGAAAAATTGGCGGCGCTGCGCCGTTCCAAGCGGCAGCTGGGGACCAAGAACCATATGGATCCGGCTTCGCGCTGCCTGCTGCGGTTCCTCGAAAGGGCCAGCTAGGTTCAGAATCTAGAAGTTCAGTCCGCGGGCCGCTACATCCCATACCTCGCTGGTGCCGTCCTCATGCACTGCCAGCACGTTGTCGACCAGGTTCACCGCGACGCAGACATGGTTCGGGATGACGTGGAGCTGCTCGCCGTGGGCCGGCAGATCCAAGTGCTCGGGCCACAGCACGGTGGCGTGATGCTCCGATAGTGCGCTGATGCGGGCTTCAGGGCACTGGGCAATGCGTCCGTATCCGGTGGCCCAGGCCGGGCGGTCGCCTCCGAGCACCTTGCTGCCGGCGTCCAGCACGATGCGCCGGGGAATCTGCCCATCGCCTTCATGGCGGCTGATCACGGTGGACGCGACGGTCAGGGAAATATCCTCCCAGCGCACGCGCCCCAGCTCGAACTGCTGCGCATCGCCGAAGACGTACACCCCTGGACGCACCTCGGTCAGCACCGAGTTGTCGCTCAGTTCGGCGGTCGGGGTGGAGCCCCCGCTGATGCGTTTGATGGCATGCCCGGCCTCGCGCAGCAGGCACGCCGCTTCGGCCAGGGCCTTGTGCTCATCGTTGAGTGCCGCGTCGATGCCGTCCGGCGAGTAGCTGTGGCCGGGGAAGGTGAAGATCCCATGCACGCGCATGCCTGCCGCACGGGCGGCATCGGCTATTTCCACCGCGCCTTGCGGGCTGGTGCCGCTTCGGTGATGGCCGCTGTCGATCTCGATGACGAGCTTGATCTTGGAGGCCTTCTCCCCCAGCATCCTGGCCATCTGCTGCACGGCCTGGACAGAGTCCGTGCCGATGCTCAGCTTGGCACGGCGCATCAGCTCCAGGATGCGTGCCGCCTGGGATTCATTGACCCACAGAGGGTAGGCGATGAAGATCTTCGCGACCCCGTGCAGCGCAAACGCGAGGGCTTCGCCGACAGTTGCCACGGTGAGTCCGGCGGCACCGGCGTCCATCTGGCGTTCGGCGATTTCATGCATCTTATGCGTCTTGGCATGCGGGCGCAGTTTCAGGCCCTGGCTCGCCACCCGGTGGGCCACCCGGTCAATGTTCTGCTGGAGCTTCGCTACGTCAACGATGACCTGCGGGGTGTTGATTCCGGCCGGGATAGTGCCCAAATTTTCCGTCCTTCTGCACTTGGCTGCGTCACGGAGAATCCTGGAAATAGGCATTCCCGCCGATCTGAAAGATTACCGCAGGAAGCTTTGTACAGGGGAAGGAAAAACTAGCGTGGCAGCGTGCTTGACCGGGCCGACAGCTTGGTGGACAACTCATGCGCGTGGTGCAGCAGCAGGTTGCCCAGCTCTTCGCGGCGGTCCGCTTCAAAGCGCGTGTGGATCCCGGTCAGGCTCAGTGCCCAGGCAGGCTGTCCCGAGTTGTCGAAAACCGCAGCACCCATGCCCCAGCTGCCCTCGACGATCAAGCCGGGGTTGACCGAATAGCCCAGCTGGCGGGTTTCGGCGACCTTTTTGCGCAGCTCTTCGCGCGAATGCGCCGGCCCATATCCTGGCTCTAGATCGGCATCGCGCAGGTAGCGCTCAATGCCCTGTTCAGGCAGGAAAGCAAGGATCGCGATTCCGGCCGAAGCGACTCCCAGCGGGAAGCGCCGTCCTTCATACAGCACGAACGAGCGGATGGGAAAGGCTCCATCCTGGCGCAGCAAGCACACGGTTTCGTCCCCTCGCCGCGCCGAGAGGAACGCACTTTCCCCGGTCGCCTCGGCCAGCGCGGCAACATGCTCGCGGGCCAGTTCGCTGATGTCGTAGCGCTCGGCTGCCACCGCGCCCATGAGGTAGAGCTCGGGGCCAAGCAGCCAGCGGCCGGTGCGATGATCGTGGTCGCAGAATCCTTCGGTGGCCAACGCGCTGAGCAGCCGATGCACGGTGGGCCGGGCCAAACCGGTGCTCCGGGCAGTTTGCGTCGTGGTGATGCCCTCGGGCATTGCTGTGCTCACGGTGCGAAGCACGGCAGCCAGCCGCCCTACGACTTGGGTTCCAGCCGGGGAATTGCTCATGACCACATTATGGACGATCGGTTACGGGCCGGATAATTCCCGCTTCATACTTTGTCGCCGTACCCCTGTTGCTATCGAGCTGGTCGGCGGATAATTCAGCACATGGAAAATACATGGCAAATCGTCATCGACTGCGCCCGCCCGCAAGCAATGGTCCGGTTCTGGGCCGAAGCCTTGCGCTACGTTCCCGAGCCCGCCCCGGACGGGCATCCCACCTGGCGCGCCTACTGGCAGTCCATGGGCGTGCCGGATGATGAATTGCCGCCCGGAACCGGTGATGAACCGGAGTCGCTGGTCGATCCGCAAGGTGGTGGGCCAAGGATTTGGTTCCAGCAGGTACCGGAGGCCAAGAGCATCAAGAATCGCCTGCATCTGGACTTGCTGGTCAGCGGCGGCCGCGGCGTTCGCTTCGAGGAACGCAGGCAAATCATCACCGACGAGGCAGAGCGCCTGGTGGCTCTGGGGGCCAAAGTCCGCACCGTTCACGACATGCCAGAGATGGGCCATTTCGCTATCTGCATGTTCGATATCGAAGGCAATGAGTTCGACATCGTCTAGCCCTCTCAGCTATGTCCATAATATGGACCGCTTGGCCGTTCTTCCTCACCATCCGACCAGTTACCCGTCAATGCACCGGGTCTATTGCATGCTCACCTGCGACTACGTACGTTAGAGGATAAGCAGATCCGCGCTCCACATAGTGGACACATGGAGGAATCGATGACAACGAAGTTTCGGGATGACGCAGCCGCCGCCTTGGCTGCCGTCGTCAAGGATGGCATGACCATCGCAGTAGGCGGTTTCGGCCTCTCCGGCATCCCCAACCGCCTGATCACTGCACTGCGGGATTCGAAGGCAACCAACCTGACCATCGTGTCAAACAACATGGGCGTAGACGGCAAAGGGCTGGGCATCCTGCTGGAAAATAAGCAGGTCTCCAAGGTCCTGGCCTCCTACGTCGGGGAGAACAAGCTGTTCGCACAGCAGTTCCTCGATGGGGATCTGGAAGTTGAATTCTGCCCGCAGGGCACCTTGGCCGAGCGCTTGCGCGCTGGCGGGGTGGGCATTCCCGCCTTCTTCACCCCCACCGGCGTGGGAACTCCGATCGCCGAAGGCAAGGAATTCATGGAATTCAACGGCAAGCCAGCGATCCTCGAGCGTGGCATCTTTGCCGATATCGCACTGGTCAAGGCGCACCAGGCCGACGCCGAAGGCAACCTGCGCTACCGGATGACCTCGAAGAACTTCAACCCGCTGGCCGCCATGTCCGGCCGCCATACCTTCGCCGAAGCCGAGGAAATTGTCGAGGGCTATCTGGATCCGTCGCTGGTGGAGACCCCCGGCATCTTCGTGCAGACCCTGGTGCAGGCCGATGCGGTCAAGGACATTGAACAGCGCACCGTGCGCAACCGAAAGGAGGCCTGAGCATGTGGACTCGCGATGAAATGGCGGCCATTGCCGCTAGCGAATTAACCGACGGCCAGTATGTGAATCTCGGTATTGGAATCCCCACGATGGTGGCCAACAACCTGCCGGAAGGCGTTTCGGTCAAGCTGCAAAGCGAAAACGGCCTGCTGGGCATGGGCCCCTTCCCCTATGAAGGTGAAGAAGATGCGGATCTGATCAATGCAGGCAAGCAGACCGTGACCATCCTGCCCGGCGGCAGCTTCTTCGATTCGGCGACCTCCTTCGGCATGATCCGCGGCGGCCACGTCCAGACCGCGATCCTCGGCGCCCTGCAAGTGGCCGCCAATGGCGATCTGGCCAATTGGACCATCCCGGGCAAGCTGGTCAAGGGCATGGGCGGAGCCATGGACCTGGTCGCCGGCACCCCGCGCGTGATCGTTCTGACTGATCACGTGGCCAAGGACGGGACGTCCAAGATTGTGGAGAAATGCGACTTGCCGCTCACCGGAGTCGGCGTGGTCAACCGCATCATCACCGACCGAGCAGTGTTTGATATAGAAAACTCGACCTTGACCCTGCGTGCAGTAGCCCCGGGTGAAAGCGTGGAAACCATCAAGGAAATCACGGCAGCAGAATTTGCCGTGGATATTGTGGAGGATCTGAAAGCATGACCGCAAAGATTGTGGGCTACGCCCGTACCCCATTCGTGAAATTCAACGGCGCCTTCGCCGCTGTTCCAGCCACCGAGCTCGGCGCCCATGCCGGCAAGGCCGCGCTGGAACGTGCCGGAGTTGATCCCAGCGAGGTCCAGCAGGTCATCGCCGGCCAGGTGCTGCAAGGTGGCGCCGGCCAGAACCCGGCCCGTCAATCCGCCGTGGGTGCCGGCATTGCGCTGGATGTTCCGGCCATCGCCGTGAATGCCGTATGCCTCTCAGGTGCCGAGGCCGTTGTGGCAGGAGCCCGTCTGATCAATAGCGGCGAGGCAGACGTTGTCCTGGCTATCGGCCAGGAATCCATGTCCCTGGCTCCGCATGTGCAGCGCGCCCGTGCCGGAACCAAGTACGGTGCCATTGAACTGATTGACACCCTGGAATACGACGGCCTGACCGATGCTGCCGAGAAGCGTTCGATGGGCGCTTCCACCGAGGAGCACAATGCCAAGTTGTCGATGACCCGCGAGGCCCAGGATACGGTTTCGGCCGCATCCCACCAGCGCGCTGCCGCGGCCCGCGATTTCGCAGCCGGCGAGATTGCGCCATTTACCATTTCCAGCCGTCGCGGCGACACCACGATCAGCGAAGATGATGGCATCCGCGAAGCAACCACCGTGGAATCCTTGGGCAAGCTGCGTCCGGCCTTTGCCAAGGAAGGCACCATTACTGCGGGCAACTCCTCGCAGATCACCGACGGCGCAGCAGCCGTGGTGCTGGCCAGCGATGCGGCCATTGAGCGCCTGGGCCTGGAGCCGCTGGCTGAAATTCTCTCGCACGCTTTCGTTGCCGGCCCGGACCGCACCCTGCACGAGCAGCCATCCAATGCCATCAGCGCAGCCCTGGAGAAGGCCGGCGCCAGAGCCCAGGACCTGAAGGCCGTCGAAATCAATGAAGCTTTCGCCGCTGTCGCGGTGCAGTCCACCAAGGCACTAGGTCTCGATGCCTCCATCGTGAATCCGCATGGCGGCGCGATTGCCCTGGGCCACCCGATCGGCGCTTCCGGTGCACGCATCATTGGCACGTTAGCCCGCCAGCTCCACGAGATGCCGGCCGGCTCCCTGGGCGCCATCGGCATCTGCGGTGGCGGCGGCCAGGGCACCGCAGTGGTGCTGCGTTCGCTGTAGCCGCTGTCCGATTAGCCAGTGCGGTTGGGTCTTCTGGGATCCAACCGCACCGGCTTTTCCATTTACCGGTGACGTGAAAAGCGGAACTCGCTCCTTAAGCCGCCGCATGTTTCTTAACTGGACTTTGTTCTTCCACTTACTTGTTATGTAATTGGAAGGTCATATTCCAATTGTTCGACTTTAAGTTTCCAAGAACGCCCGGATGTGACGCCATCATCGCACCATGTGAGGACTCACCTTGGAAAATACGCAATTGCCTGATGATCCCAAGGTGCCACCGGCACCTTCGGATCCATTGCCTGCGCCGGCGGCACCGGCGAACCCGTTCCAGAATGCCGGGCAGAACCGGCAGGTCAGGAAATTCACCAACGCGGTCCTGGAACTGAAGTCCCGTGCCAGCCTGCAGCTTCTTGGATTCCAAGCCGGCGCCATTGCGGCCATTGGCATCGTCCTGGCTCTTTGCTACCTGATCCCCCTGGCCTCAATGGCCAAGGAGATCGGTGGCGGCAGCTCCGCTGAATTCAACGTGGCGTCCCAGCTCAATTCCTTCAAGGCCTTCATCATGGTCTTCGGTGCCGTCCTGGGCGGCGGGCTGAAGATCACCGGATCCGGAGGCGGATTCGGCATGTTCGGCGAGCTCAGCCTCGCATTCGCCCTCGTTTCGGTCACCTCCATCGTGGCAATCTGCGCCGCGAACTACCTGATCGTGCGCAAGCTGCGTCGTGGCGCACGCAACGGCGGTTGGAAGAGCGCTGCATTAGCCTCCGGACTGCACGCGCTGGTCCTGGCATTGGTCTTCCTGGTCATTGCGCTCTTCGGGAAGCTCAGCATCCAGGGTGGCGAATTCTTCTCCGCCGCGGTGTCCCCGCGATATGCAGGTGTCTTCTTCACGATTGCCTTGGCCGTTTTCTTCTCGCAGTTCCTTGCCACCGCACCCCAGCGCGCCAACTCCGGATCCCCATTGATTACCGGCGTCCGCGAGGCCGTGGCCCTGGCCGTTTCGACCTTGGCGGCTTTCGCCTTGGTCGGCATCATTGCCGCATTCACCCAGCGTCCAGATGACATGCCCTGGAGCTTGGGCCTGATCCTGCTCCCGCTGCTGGGAACCATCGGTTCATATGTGGCAGCGTTGGGCTTCCTCGGGGCGCTGGCTCCGAATGTCTCCGGCATGGCCAGCTTCCTGGGCGAATACACCGCCGATGCCATGCCCGAATCCGTCCTGCGCATCTGGGATATGGCCGACGGCAAGGGTGCTTGGCTCCTGGTCCTGAGCGCCCTCCTGGTACTCCTGGCGGCTATCCGTATTGGCGTGCACCGTGGTCGACTGGCCACTGGTTTCAACCTGCAGCGCGCTTGGCAGCTGCCAGTGGCGGCTTTGGTCCTGTGGATGATTCTTGCCGGGCTGACCAACATCTCCCTGGGTGGCGCCATCACCGCCAACGAGATGGGCAACATGAGCGGCAGCATGTCCTATGGCATCACCTGGTACTCGGTGATCTTCCTGGCACTCGGGGCCGCAGCTGGCTCGCTGCTGGCAGAAGTCCTGCCCTTGCAGGTCTACCGCTTCGCCCCATCCCTGCTGGCAGTGATTGCCGGCAAGGACGCCTCGGCGCGATGGATTTCCGGCCAGGCACCCGCCGTTGCTCCGGCTTCGCCGGTTGCAGCCGCACCCAGCCAGGCTGCTCCAGTTGCCGCCGCAGCCCAATCCACCCCTGCCGCGGCCGCCAACGGCCAGCCGATGGCTGGTGAACCGGCTCCGGCGCTGGCCCCGGCCTCGGAAGAGTCCAAGAAGAAGGCCAAGGCCGTTGGCTTCTCGGTTCTTGCGCTGGCAGTCATTGCCGGTCTGGGCTTCGGTGCCATCGCCTACCTGAACGGGCAGCGCAAGCCCGAAGCTGAAGTTGAGAAATACCTCGCGCTGCTTGCCGAGGGCCAGGCCGGCAAGGCGACCGAGATGGTCGACCCGGGGATCGACAACGCCTCGCGCGTCCTGCTCAGCGACGATGTCCTGGGCAACGCCAAGCAGCGCTTGGAACTCGTTGATGTCATCGAGGAATCCAAGGGCAAGGACTCGGCCCGTGTGCGAGCGATCTACTCCATCAACGGCGAGCGCCACGAACGCTCCTTCAATGTCGACGCGGGCGACAAGGACTTCGGCCTGCTCGATACCTGGGTGCTCAATGAAGCATTGATTGTTCCGGTGGAGATCACCTCCGATAAGAGCTCGGAAGTCACTGTCGGCAAGGCCAAGGTCAAGCTGCTTGAAAGCGAGGACTACTACGGCGAGGGAAGTTCCTTCACCGGCAGCTTCTACGCCTACCCGGGCATCTATGATGTCTCAGCGCCTGGCAATGAATACCTGACGAGCGAAGCGCAGGAATTGCGCGTCAACCATCCTGATTCGCAGCCGGCACAGGCGGCGCTGGTTACGACCACCACCCAGAAGCTCGACGAGCTGGTTCTGGATGAGGTCAAGAAGTTCGCTACTGCCTGCGTGACCGTTCCAACCAACCTCGATGACGGTTGCCCGAGCACCTTGCAGTCCAAGGACATCGCATCGTTCTCTGTGAAGTCGCATGCTGAAAGCGTGGCCATCGAGGAATCGGGCAGTTTCTCAAGCTCCGAGATCGTCTTCAAGTACAAGCTCAATGACACGGAGTTCATTGATTACGACGAAGAAGAGCTCACCCGCAGCTTCACGGGCAGCGTGGATTGGTACGGCGAGAAGCCCCAGGTCACCGTCGAAGGCGCATCCTGGTGGTAAGCCGCTGCTTCAGCTGTTGCTAGCCCGCCGCTGACTAGAACGCAAAGCCGCATGCCGGCCATGATCCATGGCCGGCACGCGGCTTTGCTCTTTGCTTCCTAATGCCACAGCGGTTCGCGTGAGACGTGGTTGACCAGTAGCTGCGCATCCAGCTCGACATAGGTTCCATTGGCCATGCGCGGATTGCTTTCGCCGGTGAGCGCGGCGATTACCGAGCAGATCAAGGCGCTGTGGCTCACGACCATCACGTTCTGCCCGGGATGCTGATGGCAGATCTTGAACAATGCGTTCACTGCACGCCCCACCAGATGTTCTTCGGTTTCTCCGGTGCCAACCAGCAGTTGGCGCTGTTCGTCGGCGCCATCGGCCACCAGGGTGCCTTCGAGATCGCCGAAGTCCTGCTCCATCAGTTCCTGGTTTTCGTGCAGGGCACGGATGCCCAGGCTATTGGCGAGGATCTGCGCTGTTTGGCGGGCACGGAACAACGGGGAGGAATACACTGCGTCCCAAGTGTCTTCGGGTGCCAGCTCGGTGGCCAGCTGCTGGGCTTGGCGGATGCCGGTATCGTTCAGTGGCAGGTCGCTGCGTCCATGCAGGCGTCCTGCCTTGTTCCATTCGGTCTGTCCGTGGCGGATCAGGATCAGTTTCTTTGCGCTCATCGTCTTCTTCTTTCTGGCATGCACCGAAGCAACTGGTGCCCGGTGCGAAGTAGCGTTCTTGGAGTCAGTTGCCGGTCTGCGAACTCTTGACCGGCGCTGGCAGAGGGGTGCTGGCCTGCAGCGCGGCGTACTGGCCGCTGGTTGCAGCGAACGCGTCGACCGATTTGGCTCCGACCTTGATGACCTTGAATCCCGCTGCGGGTTCGTCAACGATCTGCGTCGGGGCAAATGGATTCATGTTGTAGGACACTGCGGGAGCCATGAACACCGGGGTGCTCAACAGCTGGCTGGTGGACGCTTGATGGTAGTGGCCGCTAAGGATTGCACGGATATCGCTTCCGGCGGCGATGGCCGCCAGCTCCATCGGGTTCTCCAGCCCGCGGCCGGCGCGGGCTTCATTGGCGGCTTCCACCGGAGGATGGTGCATCAGCAGCAGGGATCCGCGCGGCGCCGGAACCGCCAGCAGCGAGGCAAGCCAATCGAGCTGCCGCTGTTCCAGGCGTCCCCGGGCCAACTGGAATCCCCCGCTGTCCAATCCGATAATCCGTAGTCCCAGGATCTCGTGCACCGTGTCGGCTGGATGCGGACCGGTGGACAGGCGCCTGGTGTTGAAGGATTCTCCAATCGCGCCCAACGGATCATGGTTGCCCGGAACGGTGATGACCGGGCAATCCAGTTCGCGCTGGGCCTGGTTGAAGATCTCTGCGGCCCGCTCATGGATGTCCGAACCGCGGTCTGCGATATCGCCGGTCACCACAATGGCATCCGGATCCAGGCAAGCGGCTGCTTCCAGCGCCTGTTCTGTTCGTTGCCACGAATCGATGGATCCGTGAAGCAGCTGCCCTTCGGGACGTAGGTGGGTGTCGCTCAATTGGATTATCGTCAGAGGTTCCATTTTTTCCTCCTTCACGGCTGCTGCATTTCATCCCATTGAACGCCGGGGTTCTGGCCAGCAGGTGAACAGGGTGTCGACGCCATATGAAGTCCTGAAGAATCGGGGTTTTGCCGATAATCGGACAAATCGGCCAATGAAGGCAGGTAAAACTGGCTGACACATGCTTTCTGGCGCATATGAACGGCGAGTAGCATCCAAAACGACTAATCTTAGAAGAGAAGATTTGAATCCACCGAGGAGCTATATCCATGACCGGCAGCAAAGTCGTCGCCTTTGGCCACTTCCAGCCAGAGCGCATCGTCCCTAACACCGAGCTGGAAAAGTTGGTGGAAACCAGCGATGAATGGATCACCCGACGTGTCGGCATCGAAGAACGCCGCTGGGGAACCGGTGTTGAAACCGTAGACTCCATGGCCATCAAGGCCGCAGAGATGGCGCTGGGCAACGCCGCTAGCATCAAGGCAGCCGATATCGACATGATCATCGTCGCCACCTGCACCGCTACGGACCGTTCGCCGAACATGGCCGCACGCGTAGCTAACGCCCTGGGCATGGACCAAGGACCGGCAGCGGTGGACGTGAACGTGGCTTGCGCAGGCTTTGCCCACGCAGTTGGCCTGGCCCAGGGCGCCATTGCCGCTGGCTCGGCGACGAATGCCCTGGTTATCGGCTCGGAGATGCTCACCGACTACACCGACTTCACCGATCGCACCACCTGCGTGCTGACCGCGGACGGCGCTGGCGCCTTCGTGATCACCGCATCGGAGGACAACGGCATCTCGCCGGTGGTCTGGGGTTCGGTTCCGTCCCTGTCCGATGCAGTGCGCATCGAAGAAGAAAACAACATGAAGTTTGCGCAGAACGGCCAGAGCGTTTACCGCTGGACCGTCACGCAGCTGCCGAAGATCGCTTCGAAAATCATCGACCGTGCCGGCATGAAGCCTGAGGAGCTGGACGCCATTGTCCTGCACCAGGCCAACCTGCGCATCATCGAGCCATTGGCAGAGAAGATCGGCGCACCGAACGCGCGCGTGGCCACCGATGTGGTGTACTCGGGCAACACTTCGGCCGCTTCGGTTCCGCTGGCTCTTTCCAAGTTGATGGCTTCGGATGAGCCATTGCCTTCGGGTTCCAAGGCATTGCTCTTCGCCTTCGGTGGCGGCCTGGCTTACGCCGGCCAGATCATCACGATCCCTTAAGTATTTTCGCCATGAGTGGGCGCTACGGCATTTTGCCGTGGCGCCCACTAGTGCTTTAACGGCGCCTTCCGCATCAGCCTAAAAAGCTGCTCCGAATCCCTTGCAACAACGCGTTAGTGACTGCTAACGTATTTTTCATGCTTGATCTACTGGAAGTCGCTTCCGAGCCAACGCGCAGGCGCTTGATTCAGTTGCTGGGTTCCGGGGAACGCACGGTGACGGAACTGGCCGCGAACTTCGCCGTCAGCCGCTCCGCCATCTCGCAACACCTGCTGCTGTTGATTGACGTAGGACTGTTGCAAGCCCGCAAGGATGGCCGCAGCCGCTACTACTCGCTGGACCCTGCAGGCATCACGAAGCTCAAGGCCCTCCTTGACTCGTTCTGGAATACCGAACTCGACCTGCTCGTTGCCGAGGCCGCCGAATTGGCGTCGTTCAATGGGCCACCGCACCAGCCACCAGGAGAAAAGCCATGAGCTTTGAACGAACAGTCATCCTCCCCGTTGACGCCGACACCGCCTTTGCACTGGTCACCAACCCGGAGCGCCTTCGCCGCTGGCAAACCGTTGCCAACCGCGTCGACCTGCAGACCGGCGGCAGCTACCGCTTCACCATGGGTCCGGGCCACCAGGCTTCGGGCGCTTTCACCGAAATCGAGCCCGGCAGGCGCCTGGTCTTCACCATGGGCTGGGAAGGTTCGGATGCCGTTCCGCCCGGCGATTCGACGGTTTTCATCACCTTGGAACCGCTGGATCAGGGCACGGCCCTGACCTTGCGCCATGAGGGGCTGGACGCCGAGCAGTCCTCGGGCCACGCCGAGGGATGGAACCACTTCCTGGACCGCCTGAAGGAGTTTGCTGAAACCGGCGAAGCAGCCATCGACGAGTGGAACGCCGTTCCCGAGCCGCAGAACCCGATCGTTTCCGCCGAGGGCTCCGTGGCAGCCCTGCAGTTCATCCTGAACAACATCTGCGCAGCGGACCTGGCCAAAGCCACTCCCTGCTCCGAGTTCTCCGTGAGCGAGCTGCTGGATCACCTTGCGGGTTCGGTCTCGATGATCGGCGGTGCCCTGGGCGCTGCGGTATCCGATGACCCGGCCCTGGCGCCGGAAGCACGCATCGCCAACCTGGTGCAGCCGACCCTGGAGGCTTTTGCCGCTCGCGGCGTTGCCGGCGAGATTGATCTCGGATTCGCTGTCATGCCGGCTTCAGTGGTTGCCGGGATCCTGAATCTGGAACTGATGGTTCACGGGTGGGACTTCGCCCAGGCGACCGGCCAGGAGTTCGCGATCCATCCTGGCCACGCGGAATACGTACTGGGCTTGGCACGCAAGACTGTGGGACCGGCTCAGCGCACCTCCGGTTCCTTCGCGGAAGAAACCATGGTCGCCGAATCCGCCAGCAGCCTGGATCGCCTGATTGCGTTCACCGGCCGCGTTCCCGCAGGAGCCTGAGGACCTCCCATGGTTGACGTCTCCACGAGCATCGCTATCGACCGGCCACGATCCGTGGTGGCCGGCTACGCGATGAACCCGCTGAACGCTCCAGCGTGGTACCGGAATATCCACTCGGTGCGCCGGCTGGATCCCCATGGCTTCGGCCTCGGATCATGCACCGCCTTCGAAGCCAGGTTCCTTGGACGGAAGCTTTCCTACACCTACGAAGTCACCAGGTTCGCGGAGAACGAGGAACTGGTCATGGCCACCGCGCAGGGCCCGTTTCCCATGCGCACCACCTATCGCTTCGAAGCGATAGGGCCAACGGCGACCCGGGTCCAGCTGCGCAATGACGGCGAGCCAACTGGCTTCGGCAAACTGGCCGGCCCGCTGATGGAAATGATGATGCGGCGAGCCAATATGGCTGATCTCCGGGCGCTGAAAAGCATCCTGGAGAAAGACTGAGGACCAGCGGCGAACACCGCGGATACCTTGCCTCCGGCATCGCGTCCGCGGTGTTCGCGCGTCACTGACCTGAGCATTCCCGATTGCTCCAGTTCCCGACTTGACGTTAAGTGGATCACACCCCAGACTGGTACACGTGAACCTGTCTGACAGCTGGACACCCGGACAGCAACCGATCGAACGACGATCCGCTGCCGAAGGCGTCTTCCATGCACTCCGCCTAGCCATTGAAGCCCAGGAAATCGCCATCGGCGCGAAACTGGGATCCGAAGCTGCCCTCGCGGCCGACTACGGCGTGAGCCGCTCGGTCATCCGCGAAGCGCTGCGCTCCTGCGCGGCCCTGGGCCTGACCCGCACCGAAACCGGGCGCGGCACCTTCGTGGTCTCCCACCGGCCCACCCGCGAGCTGAAACTGGGCACGTTCTCCTCCGACGACCTGCACGAAGCCCGTCCGCATATCGAGATCCCGGCTGCCACCCTCGCCGCCACCCGGCGCACCGCCGAGGACCTGGAGCGGATCAGCGGGCTGATCGAGGCGATGGAGCAGGAAGACGACCCGGCAGCCTGGGTCGAGCTGGACGCCGCCTTCCATGCCGCGATCGCCCAGGCCAGCGGCAACTCGGTGTTCTCCAAGGTCGTCGCGGACATCCGCGAGGCCATGGCCCGCCAGTCCGAGACCGTGAACCTGGTTGCCGGCCGCCGGTCGCCGTCGAACTCGGAGCACCAGGAAATCTACCAGGCCATCGCCGCCCAAGACCCGCAAGCGGCCAACAATGCGATGGCCAAGCACCTCAATGCGGTGCAGCAAGCAGTATCCACCATAGTCAGGAGCAAGAAGTGACCCCCGCCGATCCCCAGACCCTGCGCGCTTCGCTGGTCGTTGAGGCACTGCCGCAGCACGAACCGCTGGTCATCGCCACCCGCGGCGAGGCCGTGGAGTCCATCCACTACGGCTCGGCCGTGCTGCTGGATCCCGCCGGCTCCATCGCCGCCAGCCGCGGCGATGCCCAGGCCGCGTTCTACCCGCGCTCGGCGCTCAAGCCGCTGTTCGCCGTGGGCATGCTGCGCGCCGGACTGCAGCTCGACGACCAGCAGCTGGCCTTGGCCTCGGCCAGCCACTCCGGGAGCCCGCGCCACCTGCAGGTCGCCGAATCCACGCTGGCCGCCGCCGGCCTGGACCACACAGCGCTGCGCAATTCCACCGACCTGCCCTACGGCGTTGCCGAGCGCCAGGACTACCTGGCCGCTGGCGGCAAGGCCACCGCGCTCGCGCAGAACTGCTCGGGCAAGCACGCCGCACTGGCGGCCCTGTGCGAGCTCAAGGGCTGGGACACCGCCAACTACCTGCACGACGAGCGCCTCCTGCAGCTGCTGCAGGACACCGTGGAGGATCTTTCGGGCGAACAGATCTCCGGGGTGAGCACCGACGGCTGCGGCACCCCGGTCTACCGGATGACCCTGGCCGGATTGGCCCGCGCCTTCGGCAAGCTGGCCAGCGCCGCGCAAGGCACCGCCGAGGCACGCGTGGCCGCGGCAATGGCCGGCTACCCGGAACTGGTAGCCGGCGTTGGCCGCGATGTCACCGCCCTGATGCGCGCGGTGCCCGGCTCCGTGGCCAAGGACGGTTTCGAGGGCATCCAGGCCGTGGGCCTGCCCGATGGCAGCGCGCTGGCCGTGAAGATCGCCGACGGCTCGGACCGCGCCCGGATGCCGATCACCGCCAAGCTGCTCGCCGAGCACCTGGGCTCCGAGGCCGCGATCGCCCTTGAACCGCTGGCTACCAGCCCGGCCTTTGGCGGCGGTGCGCCCGTGGGCCTGCTGGCCGCACTGTAATTTTTTCCGTTCCAACCATTTCAACGAATCCTGGAGAAGAATCCACCATGCCTGAAACCTTGCTCAGCGGCCAGACCCGCAGCGAGCATGACCTGATCGGCGACCGCGATATCCCGGCGGATGCCTACTGGGGCGTGCACACGCTGCGCGCCAAGGAGAACTTCGACATCACCGGCACCGAGCTGTCCGGCAACCCGCACCTGATCCGCGCATTGGCGCGCGTGAAGCAGGCCGCGGCGCGTGCCAACCACGAGCTGGGGCTGCTGGACGCCCAGCGCGCGAACGCCATCGACCAGGCCTGCGAGGCCATCGCCGGCGGGGCGCTGCATGAGCAATTCATCATCGACCCGATCCAGGGCGGGGCCGGCACCAGCACGAACATGAACGCCAACGAGGTCATCGCCAACCTGGCGCTGGAAATCATGGGCCATGCCAAGGGCGAGTACTCCTTATTGCACCCCAACGACCATGTGAACCTCTCGCAGTCCACCAACGACGCCTACCCGACCGCGGTGAACATCGCCACGCACTTCGCCACCCAGCCGCTGCTGGCAGCCATCGAGGTGCTGCAGGATTCGTGCATCGCCAAGGCCGCCGAGTTCCGCACCGTGGTGAAGATGGGCCGCACCCAGCTGCAGGACGCCGTGCCGATGACCGTGGGCCAGGAGTTCCGCGGCTGGGCCGTGACCCTGGGCGAGGACCGGGCGCGGCTGGAAGAATCGCTGTGCCTGGTCACCGAGATCAACCTCGGCGCCACCGCCATCGGCACCGGGCTGAACGCCCCGGCCGGCTATGCCGAGGCCGCCTGCCGCCACCTGCGCGAGCTGACCGGCCTGCCGCTGACCACCAGCCCGGACCTGATCGAAGCCACTTCGGATGTGGGCGCGTTCGTGCACCTCTCGGGCGTGCTCAAGCGCGTGGCGCTGAAGATCTCCAAGATCTGCAACGACCTGCGCCTGCTCTCCTCCGGTCCGCGCGCGGGCCTGAACGACCTGCAGCTGCCGGCCGTGCAGTCCGGCTCCTCGATCATGCCCGGCAAGGTCAACCCGGTGATCCCGGAAGTGGTCAGCCAGATCGCCTACCAGGTGGTGGGCCACGACTTGACCGTGACCATGGCCGCCGAGGGCGGGCAGCTGCAGCTGAACGCCTTCGAGCCGGTGATCGTGCACTCCATCGGGCTCTCCCTGAAGCACCTGGCCAACGGCTGCCTGACCCTGGCGCACAAGTGCATCGACGGGATCACCGTGGACGAGCAGGCGCTGCGCCGCGAGGTGGAGAACTCCATCGGCCTGGTCACCGCGCTGAACCCGAGGCTGGGCTACGCGGCATCCACCTCGGTGGCCCTCGAAGCGCTGCACACCGGGCGCGGCGTGGCCGAGCTGGTGCTCGAACGCGGCCTGCTCTCGGCCGAAGACCTCAATGAGCTGCTCTCCCCCGAGCGCCTCGCCAACCTCACCGACTAGATCCGAGGAATCATATGGATAATTCCACTCCGCACGCCACCGCGGCGCACGTCCCCGATGCCGCGCTGACGGCCGGCGACAACGATTACCACAAGGGCCTGTCCTCCCGGCAGATGCAGATGATCGCCATTGGCGGAGCGATTGGCACCGGCCTGTTCATGGGCGCCGGAGGGCGCCTCGAGGCGGCCGGCCCGGGCATCGTGATCAGCTACGCGGTCTGCGGCTTCTTCGCCTTCCTGATCCTGCGGGCGTTGGGCGAACTGGTCATGCACCGTCCGTCGACCGGCTCCTTCGTCTCCTACGCCCGCGAGTTCTACGGCGAGAAGGCGGCCTTCGCCACCGGCTGGCTGTACTGGCTGAACTGGGTGATGACCGCCATCGTGGACATCACCGCGGTCGCCCTGTACATGGGCTTCTTCGGCAAATACGTGGGGTGGATCAGCTCGGTGCCGCAGTGGCTCTGGGCGCTGGCCGCGCTGGCCGTGGTGCTCACCATGAATCTGATCTCCGTCAAGGCCTTCGGCGAGATGGAATTCTGGTTCGCGCTGATCAAGGTCGTGGCCCTGGTGGCCTTCCTGATTGTCGGCTGCTACTTCGTCATCTTCGGTACCCCGCTGGACGGGCATGAGGTCGGCTTCTCGCTGCTGGCCGATAACGGGGGGCTGCTGCCCAACGGCCTGCTGCCGGTGCTGGTGCTGATGCAGGGCGTGGTCTTCTCCTATGCTTCCATCGAGCTGATCGGCACCGCCGCGGGTGAAACGGAGAATCCGGAAAAGGTCATGCCCAAGGCGATCAACACCGTGATCATCCGCATCGCCGTATTCTACGTCGGCTCGCTGGTACTGCTCTCGCTGCTGCTGCCCTACACCGCGTACAGCGCCGGGGAATCGCCGTTCGTGACCTTCTTCGGATCCATCGGCGTGCAGGGCATGGACGTGGTGATGAACCTGGTGGTGCTCACCGCGGCGCTGTCCTCGCTGAACGCCGGGCTCTACTCCACCGGGCGCATCATGCGCTCCATGTCATTGAACGGGTCGGCACCGAAATTCGCCGGACGGATGAACAAGGCAGGGGTGCCCTACGGCGGCATCGTGATCACCGCCGTGGTGGCAGTGCTCGGCGTGGTGCTCAACGCCGTGGTCCCGGCCAAGGCCTTCGAGATCGTGCTGAACTTCGCTGCCATCGGCATCATTGCCTCCTGGGCGATGATCGTGCTGTGCCAGATGGCCCTGATGAAGTCCGCCAAGCGCGGAGAGCAGGATCGACCCAGCTTCCGGATGCCATTCGCCCCGGTTTCAGGCTGGGTAACCCTGGGCTTCCTGGCCCTGGTGCTGGTGATGATGGCCTTCGATAATCCGGTAGGCACCTGGACGGTTGCCTCGCTGGTGATCATCATCCCGCTGATCATCGGCGGCTGGTACCTGTGCCGCGGACGGATCAACGAGATCGCCGAGGCACGGCTGCGCAACGAGCAGCCGGCCAACCAGCCGTAGCAGGATCGCAGAACCGGCCCGGATGCAGCATCGCGCTGTGTCCGGGCCGGTTTTCTGCGTTCCGAGCCTGGCTAGCCGGTGATCTTGGCCTTGAGCAGCACCTGCGCCAGATGCATGCCGCGGACCTCCGTGCCCTCGGCGATCTGCGTGCGGCAGGAGAATCCGTCGGCGAGCACCACATCGTCCTGCGCACGATTGCGGATGGCCGGGAAGAGCTCGCGTTCGCCCAGCGAGCGGGATAGTTCTGCATGTCCGGGTTCGAATCCCCAGTTGCCGGCCAAGCCGCAGCAGCCGGTTTCGATTTCACGCTCGTCAATGCCGATGCTGCGCAGCACGGCCGAGGATGAGCCATGGTCACCCTGCGAACGCTCATGGCAATGGACTTGCGACACCGCGCCGACGTTCAGCTGTTCGAAGGGCCAGCTGGCGCTGGGCTTGCCATCGGCCGGAACATGCTTGGCGATCAGATCCGCGAACGGCACGACGGCCGCCGACAGCGCCGCCGCGCGAGGATCCTCGGGAACCAGCTCGGTGATTTCGTGGCCGAGCATCACCGTGCAGGACGGTTCCAGGCCGATTACCGGGTAGCCTGCCTTGACCAGGGGTTCCATGACGTCCAAGGTGTGCTTGATGACCTTGCGCGCGGTATCCAGCTGGCCGGTTGAGTGCCACGTCAAACCGCAGCAGACGAACCCTTCGGGAATGATCACCCGGTAGCCGAGGGTTTCGAGCACTTCGACTGCCGCCTCGCCTGGTCCGGTATCCAGGTGGTTGTTGAAGGAATCCGGCCAGAGCACCACGGTGCCCTGCGGCGATGCGGCTTCTGTTTCGTTCCGCTTGGCCGCCCAGCGCTGCAGCGATTCGCCCGAGAACGTGATCATCTTGCGTGTCGGTTCAATGCCGCCAACCTTCTTGACAAGCCGTTGCACCGCTTCGAAGCGCAGCACGGTGTTGGCCAAGGATGCCGCACCTGGCACCTGGTGCATCCAGTGGGTGAGCTTGGGTAGCCACCCCATGGTGTAGTGCGCCATCGGGCGGATGCGACCCTCGTAGAACTTGTGCAGGAACTCCGACTTGTAGGTCGCCATATCCACATTGACCGGGCATTCGGAAGCGCAGGCCTTGCAGGACAGACAGAGGTCCAGGGCGTCCTTCACCTCTTCGGACTTGTAGGCATCGGGCAAGGTGGTGCCGCGGAACATCTCGGAAAGCACCCGGGCACGGCCGCGCGTGGAGTTGACCTCGTTATGAGTGCCCTGGAAGGACGGGCACATGGCCCCCTCGTCCGAACGGCACAGGCCTACGCCCACGCAGCGGTTGACCGCGTTGACCAAGGAACCCTTGTCGCGCGAGAGCGCATGAACCGGCGTCAGCTCGAAGCTGCGCTGCCCGGGTCCGGGACGCAGCGACTCATCGATGCGTTCCGGATTGACCAATACCCCGGGGTTGAACAGGCCCTCGGGATCGAAGGCCGCCTTGAAGCTGGCGAATGCCTTCATCATCTTCGGGCTGTACATGCGGGTGAGCAATTCCGAGCGCGCCCTGCCGTCCCCGTGCTCGCCGGACAGCGAGCCTCCGTGCTTGGCTACGGTGTCGGCGGCCTGTTCCATGAACTGGCGGAAGATCGCCATGCCTTCTTCGGTGCCCAAATCGAAGGAGATGCGCACGTGGACGCATCCCTCGCCGAAGTGCCCGAAGGGGATGCCGCGCAGTCCATGGGTGTCCATGAGCGCGTACAGGTCGCGCAGGTAGTCGGCGAGATTTTCCGGCGGAACCGCGGAATCTTCCCAGGACGGCCAGGCCTCGCCGCCATCTGGCAGACGGGTGACAATACCGGCGGAGGCTTCGCGGATCTTCCATAGCGTGCGGGCCTCGGCATGGTCCGTCACGACCACGGCATCGATCGCAGCTCCGGTCTGCGCGGCATACGCGGACTGCACCAGCTCATCGGCGATGCTTCGTGCCTGTTCCATGGTTTGCCCAGCAGTCTCGCAGAAGAGCCAGCCGCCGGCCTTGGCTGCGCCACCGCGGTTGGCGGCACCCATGCCTGGCAGGTTGGATCCGGCATCCTGCTGCCCGGGGCGGCTACGCAGCGCATCGAGCAGATCTCCGCCCATGCCTTCCGCGGTGGCAAGGCCTGGCCGGCGCAGGGATGCAGCCGCAGCCGCGGCGTCGAAGACCGTTTCAAAAGCCAATACTGCCAGCGCCGTATGCTTCGGCTTCTCGACAAGGCGCACCACCAGCTCGGTGATGACCCCGCAGGTACCTTCGGAACCGGAGAGCGCCTTGGCGACATTGAACCCGTTTTCCGGGAGCAGATAGTGCATGCCGTAGCCGGAGACCTGGCGGGCGAAGCGGCCCAGTTCGGTGCGCAATTCCTTGAGGTTCGCATCGCGAAGCGCCTTGAGATTCCCGTCAAGTTCTTCGCTGCTGGTGCCGTCGGAGTTGACCTCAACCACGGATCCGTCGCCTAGCATGATCTTCATGGACACGACGTTGTCCGCGGCGGTGCCCCACGCCAGCGAGTGCGAGCCGCAAGCGTTGTTGGCCACCATGCCGCCTACGGTGCAACGGCTATGGGTCGACGGGTCCGGGCCGTAGGTCAGTCCGTATTCAGCAGCCGCATCACGCAGCTGGTCGCAGATGACTCCAGGCTGGATGCGTGCGGTCTTCGCCTCGGGATCGATGTCGAGGATCTTATTGAAATAGCGGGAGGTGTCCAGGATCAACCCCTCGCCGATGGCGTTGCCCGCAACCGAGGTGCCGCCACCTCGCGACGTGATCGAAAGGCCTTCGGCCTTGGCATATTCGATACCCAAGGCGATGTCGGCCTCGCTGCGCACTTCGAGGACCGCTTGCGGAACCCGACGGAATATCGAGGCATCGGAAATATATGCAGCCCGAGTCGTCAGATCGGTCCGTAGCCGTTCCCGCATCTCATTTGCCTCAGGACTCAAGGTCTGGATGCTCGACTGAGCTGACATGGTGATCGCCTCTCGTTGATTCGTCTCATCAGAGTAACATGTTACACACTGTTTAGTTTCTTGATTACGTGAAAACTCCGCAGTCGATTTCAATGAGAGAATCAGTTCATGACCTCCGATCCCCAAGTCCCCGCCCAACATGGGCGCACATTGACCGAACAAGTGATGGACTACGTCCGTTCAGCTGTCATTTCTGGGGAATTGAAGACCGACACCCTCTACAGCGTGTACCAGCTGGCTGATCGATTGAAGATCTCCCGGTCACCGGTGCGCGATGGCCTGTTGCGTCTGGAAGAAGCCGGCTTGATTGAATTTGCGCGGAATCGCGGCTTCCGCATCATTCCGACCCAGCCAAAAGATGTCGCAGAAATTTTCTCGCTACGGCTGGCTCTGGAGGTTCCTGCCGCGTTCCGAGCCGCGCAGGCCTGCACCCCGCAAATCGCAGCGCAGCTAAATGAGATCGTTGGCGGTCTGTCCCGTTGCGCCGAAGCCGAACTGACCGAAGAGTTCTTCGATCTGGACCAGCAGCTGCACGACTTCATCCTTGAAGTCGCGCAATCGAACCGCGGCCGCAACATCGTGAACCGCCTTCGTGTCGCAACGCGGCTGCTGGGCGTTTCCACCGCAGGCAAGCAGCGCACGCTGAGCGACATCATGGTCGAGCATGAACCGATTATCACCGCAATCTCCAGTGGCAACGCCCCGGCAGCGGCCCTGGCGATGCGCCAGCACCTGGTCGCGACAGGAAAGCTTTTGCTCGCACAAGCAGTTCAGGGCCAAGGTTTGGACCTTGACCCTGAAAACTTGTGGACAGAACTGACAGCTGGCTACTAGTCCTGCTCGTCTTCCTTGTATTCCTTTGAATACTGCAGCACGAAGGCACACAGAGCGCACGCTGTCGCGAAACTGAATGTCCACGGGTACAGGACCTGCTTTGCGCCGCTGACCAGGTCGCCATTCAGCGACAGCACACCTGCCAGCTGCGTGCCGACGATTGCCGTGCCGCCGATCATGAACAGCGCCAAGAAGATCAGAAACAGAATTTTCATGAGTCGCATGTTTATCTCCTACGAAATCGGAATCGGCAGCCAGCCCATGCCGACAAGCCAGGCAATGGCGATCATTGGCAGCACGAAGTAGCCCAGCAATGGCATGAACATCTTGGTTGGATTGGTTTCGGCGAAGCCGGCAGCCAAATAGATCGGCGCTCCGACCGGTGGCGAAGAACCCTCGGTCGAGGTGCACAACAGCACTGTCACCACGGCGATGACTGGGTCGATACCCACGCTGGTCAGCGCCATCACTGCCGGTGCACCCACGGCCGCGGCGGTTGCCGTCGAGGACAGCGGGGTGGCTACGACCACAGCCATGACACAGACGATTGCGACAATCGCCGCCTTTGGCATATCCAGTGAACCCAGGAAATCTGAAAGCTGCGGACCGACGCCCAGGGCCTCCATGATGTTCGATGCGCTCAGCGCCGCGAAGAGTGAAACACCAACAGTGGCGAACTGCGGCAGCTCGCGATTCAAGATCACCTTGAACTTCGAATCCGGTGCGAAGATCCGCTTTCGCCCCTCGATCAATGCGATCGCCGAAATCAGAATCGGAACCCAAACGATGATCGAGATCGATCCCATCGAGTCCTTGCCCACCAATTCCGGACGGGATAGGAATTCAAACAGCGGGCCGAAGGTCAGCGCGACGGGGATCGCGATACCCAGGAAGATCAGCAGCGAGCGCCAGCCTTCGCGCAATGCTTGCCCCAGCGTCGCTATGCCATCGCGATTCGCTACGGGAATGCCGTCGGCACGAGCCCAAGTGAACACCAGGATCATGCGGTAGAGCACGCAATAAGCGCCACCAATGGCCAGTGCAACATATACGTCGCCAGCGGAAATTCCAGCGGCAGCCGGCATGGCCAAGAGGATGAACATGGTGCTGTTCGGCGGGAGCGCGACGCCCAAGCCGGAGTTTCCTGCTACCAGCGTTGCAGCGCGGTTGGAAGACCAGCCGTTTTCCTTCATCCACGGAATGGTTACCGAGCCGACCGTCGCCGTGTTGCCTGCGGTTGACCCCGCCACCAGTCCGATTGCGGCCGAGCCGAGGGTCGAGACGTAGGCCGATCCGCCACGAACGCGCCCGAACATCGAGTTCAGGATATGGATCAGGCGCTCGATCAGGCCTGTCGCCGAGACGATCACTCCCATGAACACAAAGGCCATGCCCGCGAAGGTCACGTCTGATTGGAAGCCGTCTATCACTGCTGCGCTCAACAAGTTCAGCGCATCCGCGCCGCCGACCAGTGAACAAGCTATCAGCGCTAGTACCAGCGCCTCTGAAATACGCCGTTTCAGTACGACGTTAACTATGACTGTCACGGCGATGAATACGCCAAGTGCCAGCACGCCCATGTGTGCACCTTTCACGTTATGACTTTGTGTGCCTACACACAGTAGCATGTTACAGGCCACACAATGTGACATGAGAGTCTTTTTGGGCTTTGGTTACACCGCACAGACGGCACAGCCAAGCCTGCTTTTCGCGGCCACCGAGGTTTCCAACGCACCCTGCATCTTCGCCACTCAGCGGCAATTTCTCCTGCCCGCTTCGATGGTCTTCAGCATCTGCAGCCCTTCCGCACCCTTGCGTGGAACACAGCACACTCGCTACCAATTCTGGGCGCGGAATGCAGCTTCTTGAGGCGTGAAGAAAGGCAACAGAAGCCAGCGCGATCGTCTGATTTCTGTTGCCTTTCCTATGTTCTGGTTGGGCTAGCCGACGGCAGGTTCCACGCTGAGCAGGATGTCGCGCACCAACGCGTATTGCTCGGTGCCCAGGAACTGCTGCGCTTGCTGCTTGGTCGGGTCGTCAGGAACACCATGGTCTTCCAGATAATCCTCTTCAACCCACATCATCGGCGACTGCTCGCCGATCCTGAAGAAGTTCAGGTCCGGGTTCTCATCGCGCTTGCCGAGCTCTTCGTCATCGATCAGGGCAATGTCGAATCCTGAATCCTTCTCCCCATCTTCCTGGTCCGTCGATTCCCAGAACTCGGCAATCAGGCTCGTCGGGCGGAATCCGGTATCCGCTCCGGGATTTTCAAGTTCCTTGCGATCCAGCAGCTCCCGTTCATACAGCGCCGTGTCTCCATCCGGAGAGGTTGCCGTGGTGGGGATCAGGGTCAGCACGTGCTTGCCTTGCGCGCCCTTGATCTCCCATTCATCCCACTCGGTGCACTCGCCGTCGCAGTCGTCCCCGGTGGCAGTCCACTGCTCAGGGGTAAAGACGCGGATGCCGTGCACTTCATGCACTTGGCTCAGCTCTGGCGCCGCCGAGCTTGGCGCATCCGCGCTTGCGGTACTTTGCGTTGGGCTGGATTCGGGGCTGGAAGCGGTCGGCGCGCTGGCGCTTGCCGATGGAGACGTTCCGCTGGGTGCTGCGCTCTGGCTTTCGGCCGGTTCCGGCTCGGCTCCCTGGCAGGCAGCCAGCATCAGCGCTGCCGCGCACATCATCGGGAGCGCGCCTAGACGGGTTCTGGCACGGTTCATCTTTTCCAACTCCTTGATCGATCATCCGGTCATGCAGCTGACATCGCGAGCTCCCCCATGGAACCCATCCTCCATGGCCTTGCAGGTTTTTCCAATAGCTGCAGCATCACGCCTTAGTTGCAAGTTGTCCCGGTCGTGCTCCCGATGCCAGGTAATTTTCGATTTCCGGTAGTGCCCAGCCGCGAACAGTGGCAAGATATGTGAAGTGGAACACTCTAAGCATTCATTTCATAATTTAGATTCATTTATCGGCCTGGGCCGCCTCAGCGGCCTGGCGCTCTCCCCCGACGGCACCAAGCTCGTCACCACCCTCAGCGAGCTTTCCGAGGACGGGACGAAATACGAAAGCGCCCTTTGGTCGCTGGATCCCAAAGGCGAAGAACCAGCACGCAGGCTGACGTTCGGCGAGCACGGCGAATCGCAACCGCAGTTCACCGCCAACGGCGACCTGCTCTTCGTGGCCAAGCGCTCGTCGAAGGAAGACGCCAAGGCCGAAGGCTGGATCCTTCCGGTGGCAGGAGGCGAAGCCCGTTCGGTGATCTCCCACCCAGCCGGGGTGCAGTCCTTGCGGATCTGCCAGCAGTCCCCGCAGACCATCGTGCTGCGCACCTCGGCCTTCTCCCGTGCCAAGGATCTGGAGGCCGAAGCGGCACTGCGCACCGGCCGCAAGGACAAGAAGGTCTCGGCGATCCTGCACACCGGCTATCCGGTACGCTACTGGGACGAAGATCTGGGACCGGCCACCCCGCACTACTACACCGGGTCCCTGCCCGGCCTGCAGGACGCCACCAGTACCCAGCTCACCGACCTCACCCCGGGTGTCGGCGCGAATCTGGAGGATACGTCCTACGACGTTGCTTCCAATGGCAGTTTCCTGGTCACCGAATGGCAAGTTCCCGAAGGCCGGGCCTCCTCGGCCCCTGGTTTGATGCGCATCGACCTGCACACCGGCGCCCACGAAATGCTGCTGGCCCCCGACGACACGTACGAATATACGCTGGGCAAGATCAGCCCGGATTCAACCCAGCTGGCCTACGCCCGCTGGGAGCGTTCCACCGCCGATACCGCCCCGGTCTTCGAGTTGTGGCTGATGGACCTGGCCGACGGCGCCACCCACCGGATCGCCGCCGGCTGGGACCGCTGGGTCAATGACCTGCAGTGGGTTCCCAACGGGCGCTCGCTGCTGCTGACCGCCGATGACAACGGCCACGCCCCGGTCTTCCATCTGAGCCTGTACAACGACAAGATCACCCGGCTCACCGATGACGGCGCGTTCACCGATCTGGCCATCCGCAGCGACTCGCGTACCGCCTACGCGCTGCGTTCCAGCTACCTGTACCCGGCCGAACCGGTAGCCATCGACCTGGCGCATACCGGGGATCTGGAGCCGGGCGAATTCGCGGCCTTGACCGAACTGCGCTCCCCGGTGTCCCGTCCGGCCCTGCCCGGAACGCTCACCGAGGTGTCAGCCACCGCCGAAGACGGGTCGAGCATCCGCGCCTGGCTGGCCCTGCCCGCCACCGCTTCTGCCGCCGACAAGGCGCCGCTGCTGCTGTGGATCCATGGCGGGCCGCTGGGCTCGTGGAATGCCTGGAGCTGGCGCTGGAGCCCATGGCTGCTGGTGGCCCAGGGCTATGCCGTGCTGCTGCCGGATCCGGCCCTGTCCACCGGCTACGGCCAGGAGTTCATCCAGCGCGGCTGGGGCCGCTGGGGCCAAGAACCGTATACGGACCTGCTGGCCATCACCGATGCCGCCGAGGCGCGGCCGGACATCGATGAAACCCGCACCGCCGCCATGGGCGGCTCCTTCGGCGGCTACATGGCCAACTGGGTGGCTGGGCACACCGACCGCTTCAAGGCCATCGTCACCCATGCCAGCCTGTGGGCGCTGGAAGGCTTCGGCAAGACCACCGACGCCGCGTTCTACTGGACCCGCGAGATGAGCCCCGAAATGCGCGAGCAGAACTCGCCGCATCATTCGGTGGGCAGCATCGTCACCCCGATGCTGGTCATCCACGGCGACAAGGACTACCGGGTGCCCATCGGCGAGGGCCTGCGCCTGTGGTACGAGCTGCTGGCCGATTCGGGGCTGCCCCAGAAGGAAGACGGCAGCACCGAGCACCAGTTCCTGTACTTCCCGGATGAGAACCACTGGGTGCTGTCCCCGCAGCACGCCAAGATCTGGTACCAGGTTGTCACCGAGTTCCTCTCCCAGAAGGTGCTGGGCAACGCGCCGCAGGAACTGCCCGAGCTGCTGGGCTAGAACCGCGCAGTGCCGGACTGCCGGGGCGGAGTCATTTCTGTCCCGGCAGTTCCACTGGCGCTGGAGCATCTCCCCCGGCACCGCGGCTGGCCAGCACCAGCGCCTTGGCCCGCCGCGCCACGTCGGCATCGCGTTCGCCCAGCAGCGCTACCAGCCGGGCCAGATGCGCCGCGCGCTGGGCATAGCCGGCGGCAAGGCGCTGGCCCAGGGTCATCGAGGATAACTCCTGGGCTTCGCGCCAAGCCATCATCAAGGCCCGCTCGAACAATCGCTGCCCTGCCTCGTCCGCATTCCCGGCCGCGGTCGCGCCGAGCACGGCCACCGCATTGATCTGCGAATCCTCCAGGCCCATGGCCAGCTGCTCCAGCTGCCGGCGCGAATGCTGGACGGACCGCGAACCGCGGGAGAACCGGGTCAGCTGCGTGCTGGCCCCGAGCAGGTACTGGATCACCTGGAGAACGTTGATTACCGTGAAGAACAGCATGAACACGAGCATCCAGTACAGCAAGGTGGTGTTGTAGTCCGGCTGCTCGTACCCGGCTTGCTTGAGCACCACGGCGAAGTCCTCGGCCGCGCTGGCCGCTTCCATCGCCGGATAGTTCGACTCGTAGATGCTTCCGTGCTCCCACCCGCCGGTCGTTCCCCACGAGGCGGTACCGCTGATGACCGCACCGGAAATCAGCCCTGGCATGATGCCCTTGCCCTCGTCCGTGATCAGCAGCGGAATGATCGTCAAGTCCTCGGGCAGCTCCCCGTTGGCAGGATCAGCGCGATCGGAGTATTCGTCCTTGATCCGCAAGATCGCCGCGCGCACGCTCTCGGGCGTCGAATCACGGTATTCCGAGCCGTCGAAGTGCTTGAGTTCCAGGTAGGCTTCGGCATCGCGCACCGCAACCAGGATCTGCTGCGGGGTGTCGAAGTCCTCTTCCATGTACCGGCGGATCTCGGCCTCGTCAACCAGCTGGCCCTGGTCATCGATTTCAAGTTCCATTCCCCGGCCGGACCCCTCATGGGTGCGTTCGGGTTCGTTGGCTATCGAGGAGACAATGAGCCCCGCGGCGATCAGGCTGCCCACCAGCAGGGCCGCAAGCAGTCCAGACTTCCACGCCCGGCGCAGCTTCGGCGGTTCATCGCCAGCTGCCTTGCGGGTGCTGGCGAGCCGGGCCAGCATGCGCTGCCAGCCAGCAGGTTCGCCCGATGTCCCTCCGGCAGCCTGGTCGGTCTGCAGCGTGTCGCCGAGAATCCCGCGGGCCAGCGAGTTCGCCGTGGCGATCTGCGCCAGCGCACCCTGCTTGGATACCGGCGGCAAGCCCAGGCTGGAGCGCAGCTCATTGTGCTGGGCGCCGATCTGGGGCACCGGCTGCGGCAGGCCCCGCGGATACCGGCGCAACCGGGCAGCGATCTTCCCGGCGAGCTTCGCCAGCCGCCGTTCGGCCTCGGCCCAGCGCTCGATGGCGGTGCGCTGGCTGGTATCGCCATGGGCGGCATTGAGCAGTTCGCCGAGGGCACTGCGGAAATCCGCCAGGTCCTTGCCGGCCACCATGGTGCCCGGAGCGGTGTCCAGCCGGATCAGCAGCGCCGTGGCCGCATCGTTGATCGGGCTGCTGAGCTTGTCGAAGGTGGATCCGGTGCCAGCCAGGTGCGCATGCACCGAGCCGGCGCCCATCAGCGAGTCGGCCAGTTCCGTCAGCTTGCGCGTGTCGGCCTCGAAGGCCGCCAGCTGCTGCCCGGTGCTCTGTTCCAGGCATTCAGCCCGGGTGAACAGCGAGCGCACCAAGGGCGCTTCGCGGCGGGCGGCATCCAGGGACAGGGATTCGAGCTGCCGCCACGCCTTGGTGAAGCCGGCAGGACGGCGCGATTGGTCGGTGGCCTGGTAGGTGGCTTCCAGTGCTTCGAGGTCCAGGAGCACGCGGGCCAGCTTGCGCTGCGCCGCGGCCAGCCGCCTGTGGCGCGATGCCCACCGCGAGCGGAAGCGCAGGGCGCTGGCCAGGAATGCGGCGGTGAGCATGGCGCTCGCACCCACGGCCGCGAACCAGAAGATCGCCGAGCTGCTGGGCGAATCGTCCAGCAGCACGGCGGCAGTATGCGCGGCGGCCGCCGCCGCCTTGGGCCCATGGCCTACCGAAACGTTCTTGGTGAAGGCGTGCTCGATGTCGAAGCGCAGGTCGGTATGCGCGTCGTCGGATGCTGCAAGGCTGCGGTCCAGGCCCACCCCGGCGAAGCGCTGTTCGGCGTCGCTTAGCCCGGGATCCCTGTTCTCCATCCTGGTCGAGACGATGATCTGGTTTTCCGGCACCTGCCCGCGCAGCAGTTCATCACCCGTGAGCCAGCGGTCGGTGATGACCAGTTCCAGCGGGGCCGTGGCACGCACCGGGTGCCGGGCCATCTCGGCGTCCACCGTCTGCTGGGTGATGTTGAAGCCGTTATCGCCGCGGACCACCACCTGGACCTCGTAGGGGTCCGGGACGTTGGCTGCCTGCACGGCCATCACCGCGCGCACGCCCAGCGCGGTGGTCACCAGCGCCATGATGATGGCGGCGATGGCAGTCCAATGGTACGGGCGGTGCAAGCGCCGTCCGGTGGAATCATGCATCAAACGGGCCGGCATCAGCGGGTCCCGCTTCCTGGCGCGAAATTCCGGAGCACTGCGATGGGATCGTCCTCCAGCGGATCGGTTTTCCGCTGCGCGCCCTCCATTGATTCGCCCAGGCCGTGGGGAATCTTCAGCCTCGCCTGGCCGGCTTGGGCCAGTGCATCGTGCAACACGCCATCGAGTTCGTCGCGCAGTTCCCACAGCCTGTCCAGGATCCCCGGGGCCGTATCCGCGCCGGTACTCCTGCAGCTCAGGCGGGTGTGCAGCAGCTGCAGCTCATCGGTATGCGTGATGATCACGGTGCGCGCGGCCTGCGCGCAAGCCAGTTGCCCGGCACCGGGAAGATCGAGGAACAGCGCCAGGTCCTCCAGCCGTGCACGGTGGTATGCGAAAGTCCGGTTCCAGGACTCGCGCGAATCCCGTGGCCGTGCCGTGAAGGCGTGGGCCAGCTGCACCGCTCCGCGCAGCAGCGAGAGCTCGTGCTCGCAGTCGCGCAGCTGGGCCAGCTGCGCTTCGGAGACCTGCTGCGACTGCAGGGAATCCGGGGCCGTGTCCAATGCGCGCAAGGCGCCTTGCTGGGAGCCGGCCCGTTGCCTTTCAAGTTCTGCCATCACCTGCGCCAAGCGGCTCTCCCCCGCCCGGCCGGGATCGGGCACCGGATGGCGGTCCAGGTAAATGCTTGCCCGCTGGATCCGTGATTCGAGCAGCTCGGCCTGCTTGTTGCGATCGGCGGCGGCTGCCTGCCGGGCCTTGCGGCGCTTGGCACGCCAGGCCCATGCGAGCAGGAACGCAAGGGCCGCGGCGAGCGCGCCCACGGCGATCACCTTGGCCAGTGTCCGGTCAGGCGGTGCCTGAAGCTGCTGGGTGGTGGCCAGCGCGACGGCGGTGATCCCCGCGGTGTAATCCCCGGCGGCGAACTCTCCCTGCCCTGCCTCCAGGATCCGCTGCTGGCTTCCCGGTGCGGTTTCGCGCACGTCGCGCCCGGGATCCACGGCGATTTCCACCGGATCCCCGGCTTCCTGGGGAAGCATCACGCCGATGGCGATCCAGCCTTCCCCGACATAGCCCAGGGTCTTTCCGTTCTCCAGCCAGTCATCGCTCAGCGCGTCGCTGTCGCCGAACATCAGCATCCCGCGCACCAGCTGCCCGGCTCCCTTGAGGTTGTTGGGTTCCTGGTCCACCCCGAGCAGGATCTTCGCATCCTGTTCGCCCACGGCCTGCCGGACCTGGTCCATGATCCGTTCCGAATCCACCTCATCGAGTGCCGCATCGGTGACTGCCAGGTAGAAGTTGCCTTCCTGCGAGGTCACCGACGGGATGAGGACGGTGCCTTCATCTGCGGAGTCATCGTCGGGCGTCGCCGAGGGGTAGACCGGAGCCGTGGCCTCTGGCTGAGTTGGATCCGCGGCTGCCTGCGCCGGCACAACGCCCAGTCCCAGGCCCAGGGCTGCGAACAGGCCCGCGAGCAGCAGCTTGCCGGGGTACTTCAGGTCGGTGCAACACGTGCAGTTCATGGGAACAACTGTATCAACAGGGGTTTGAATAACCCTGCTCAAGGAACATTTCGAACCGCAGGGACGACACCGCCCCGCGCAGATCCCCGAAAGGTTCTGCGCGGGGCGGTGGGCTGCCTCGCTGGCCCGGGAGCCCTTAGTCCAGCAGCATCGCCGGTTCCTGCAGGATCGATGCCACGTCGGCCATGAAGCGGGCCGAGAGGTCGCCATCCACCACGCGGTGGTCAAAGGATCCGCCCAGGGTGGTGATCCAGCGCGGGACCACTTCGCCGTCGATGACCCATGGCTTCTGGCGGATCGTGCCGAAGGCAACGATGGCTACTTCGCCCGGGTTGATGATCGGGGTGCCGGTGTCGATGCCCAGCGCGCCGATGTTGGTGATGCTCAGCGAGCCATCGCGCATGTCCTCGGGACGGGTCTTGCCGGCACGCGCGGTGGTGGCCAGATCGTTCAGGGCGATGGCCAGTTCCTTCATGTTCAGGTTCTGGGCGTCCTTGATATTCGGCACCAGCAGGCCGCGCGGGGTGGCTGCGGCGATGCCCAGGTTCATGAAGCGCTTCTGGTGGATCTCGGCGCCGTTTGCGGTTTCCACCCAGCTGGCGTTCACCGAAGGGTTGCGGGCCGCCGCCCAGATCACGGCACGGGCCAGCACCAGCAGCGGCGAGACCTTGATGCCCTCGAAGTCGCGGGACTTCTTCAGGCGCTGCACGTATTCCATGGTTCGGCTGGCATCCACATCCACGAAGATCGAGACATGCGGTGCGGTGAAGGCCGAGTCGACCATGGCCTTGGCGGTGGCTTTACGCACGCCGCGCACCGGGGTGCGTTCCACGCGGGCATCGGCCAGCTGGCCGTGGGCCCAATAGGTTGGCGCCGCTGCATGCTCGGCTTCGCGCTGGGCCTGGTAGCTGTTGACGTCTTCGCGGGTGATCTCGCCCTGGTTGCCGGTGCCCACCACGTCGTTGATGTCGATGCCCAGCTCCTTGGCCAGCCGGCGTACCGGCGGCTTGGCCAGCACGCGGTCCACGAAGCTCGCCACCGCAGGCTTGCGGCGGTCGACTTCGCGGGTCACCGCGGTACCCAGGGACTGCGCGCGGCGCGAGATGGTCTCGGCCAAGGCGGAGCCGGAGGCGCGCACCGCTGCGGTTCGCGCACCGGCCGTCGAAGGAGCGGGGCGGGTGGTGCGTGCCCGGCGCACCGAGGCATCAGCGGTGGGGCCCGATCCGACCAGCGGGCCGGGTTCCTCCGAGGCCTGCGGTGCGGCGGTGCTCAGGGCTTCGGCTGCTTCGGGCACGCCGGTTGGAGGTGCCGCGTTGCCTTCTTCATCGATGGTGATCAGCGGGTTGTCCACGAGTACGGTATCGCCCTCGGCCGCGTGCAATGCGGTGACCACCCCGGCGAAGGGGCAGGGCAGCTCGACCAGCGACTTCGCGGTTTCGATTTCCACGAAAATCTGGTTGACCTCAACGGTGTCGCCCACCTTGACCTTCCAGGAGGCGATATCCGCTTCGGTCAGGCCTTCGCCCACATCGGGGAGATTAAAGACTGTCATTACTACTCCTTGGATTCCGCTTAGTAAGCGAAAGACCGGTCGAGGGCTTCAAGCAACTTGTCGATGTCCGGCAGGTACTGGGACTCCACCTTGGAAATCGGGTAAGGCATGTGGAATCCGCCCACGCGCAGCACTGGGGCTTCCAGCGAGAGGAAGGCGCGCTCGGTGATGCGGGCCGCGATTTCGCCGCCCAGGCCGCCGAAGGTCGGCGCTTCGTGGGTGACAATCAGCCGGCCGGTCTTCTGCACCGATTCGGTAATGGTGTCGAAATCGATCGGCGACAGCGAGCGCAGGTCGATGACCTCGATGGACCGGCCATCTTCCAGCGCGGCATCAGCGGCAGCCAGGGCGATCGGCACCAGCGGGCCGTAGGCGACGATGGTCGCGTCAGTGCCCGGGCGGACCACCTGCGCCTTGAAGGCATCCAGCGCCGGGGTTTCGGTATCGACCTCGCCCTTGAGCCAGTAGCGGCGCTTGGGCTCGAAGAAGATCACCGGGTCCTGGCAGCTGGCTGCCTGCTGGATCATCCAGTAGGCGTCATGCGCGTTGGACGGGGTGATGATGCGCAGGCCCGCGGTGTGGGCGAACAGCGCCTCCGGGGATTCGGAGTGGTGCTCGATGGAGCCGATGCCGCCGCCGTAGGGAATGCGGATGACTACAGGTGTGGTCAGACGCCCCTCGGAGCGGGCGTGCATCTTGGCCAGCTGGGTGGTGATCTGGCTGAAAGCAGGGAAGACGAAGCCGTCGAACTGGATTTCCACCAGCGGGCTGAAACCGCGCAGGGCCATGCCCACGGCGGTGCCGACGATGCCGGCCTCGCCCAGCGGCGAGTCGATGACGCGGTGCTCGCCATACTTGTCGATCAGCCCGTCGGTGATGCGGTAGACGCCACCGAGGCGCCCGATGTCCTCGCCCATCAGCAGGGACTTGCCATCGGATTCCAGCACCTTGTCCAGGCCGCTGGTAATGGCCTTGGCCAGGGTCATTGTGGTGGTCATTTAGTGCTCTCCCTCAGCCGCATCGGCGAATCCTGCTTCGTATTCCAGATGCCAGGCCAGTTCTTCCTGGATCAGTGGATGCGCTTCGGCGTAGACCTGCTCGAAGGACTTGGCCAGCGGCGGGACAGGGAAGGCCATGGCGTCTTCGCGGACCTTGGCAGCCATCGCATCAGCGTCGGCGGCCAGCTGCTCGAAGTAGGCGTCGTCAACCAGGTTGTTCTCGCGCAGGTAGGTTTCCAGGCGGATCAGCGGGTCCTTCGGGGCCCACTGGGCCTCTTCTTCGCTCATGCGGTATTTGGTTGGATCATCGGCGGTGGTGTGCGCGCCGAGGCGGTAGGTGACGGCCTCAATGAGGACCGGGCCCTTGCCGCTGCGTGCGTGTTCCAGCGCCCAGCGGGTGACCGCCAGAACGGCCAGCACGTCGTTGCCATCCACGCGCACTCCCGGCATGCCGTAGCCTGCGGCGCGGTTGACCAGCGGCACCTTGGACTGGACCTCGAAAGGAACGGAAATCGCCCACTGGTTGTTCTGGCAGAAGTAGACCACCGGTGCGTTGAAGGAGCTGGCGAAGACCATGGACTCATGGGTTTCGCCCTCGGTGGAGGAGCCATCGCCGAAGTAGGCGACTACGGCGTTGCCCTCCTTGGCGCGACGGGCTTCATCCCAGCCGCGCTGTTCCATGTTCAAAGCCATTGCGTAGCCGGCGGCATGCGGCATCTGCGCGGCAAGCACCATGGTGTACATGTGGAAGTTGTTTTCCCGGGGATCCCAGCCGCCTCCGGAGATGCCGCGGAACAGGCGCAGCATTTCGGAGAAGGACACATCGCGGGTCAGTGCCACGCCGTGCTCGCGGTAGGTGGGGAAGATGTAGTCGCTTCGGCGGGTGGCACGGCCGGAACCGATCTGCGCCGCTTCCTGCCCGCGCAGCGGGACCCAGAGGCACAACTGGCCCTGGCGCTGCAATGCTGTGGCCTCTTGGTCGAATCGACGGGTCAATGCCATGTCGCGGTAGAAGCCGCGAAGCATGTCATCATCAACGTCACCCAGATACGCATCGTACGTTCCATGGGACTGACGCTGGCCGTCCGGAGTCAGGATCTGAATCAGATCCGGCTCCGTCGCCTCGGTCGCAGCACGCGTCATTTATCATCCTTCGGTCATAAATATGCCCCACACGGAATACATTCCGCATGGGACATATACGGCTTGTCTAATTTCTAAGCCTATAGGCACTGACCGCTAAAACGCGAGAAATCAGCACCAGTTGCCCCTATGCCAGGTCTAGTGATTCCTTGCACAGTTCAATAAAACGATCGTTTGCTTCAACTTCGCCGATGGAGACGCGCACTCCTTCGTTCGAGAAGCCGCGCACCGACAGCGCCACGGCGTTTGCCCGCTCGACGAACTCATCGGTCTTTTCGCCCAGCGGAAGCCAGACGAAGTTCGCCTGGGTGGAAGGAATCTTCCAGCCCTGCCCGGCCAGGGCCGAGGCAACTCGTTCGCGTTCCATGACCAAGCCCTCAACGCGCTCAAGCACCTGGTCGATGTGGGCCAGCGAAGCGACCGCGGCATCCTCGGCCACGCTGGAGACGGCAAACGGGGTGGCCACTACGCGGATGTTATCGGTGATCTCCGGGTGGGCCACCGAGTAGCCCACCCTGAGATTCGCCAGGCCGTGAGCCTTCGAGAAAGTGCGCAGGAGAACCACATTTTCGTTCTCGTTGTAGGTATGGATGCCATCCACCGATTTCTCGTCGCGGACGAACTCGGTGTAGGCCTCATCCAGGACAACCAGCACGTTCTTCGGAACCCGTGCCAGGAAGTCATCGACTTCGGCCTGGCTGAGTACCGGACCGGTGGGGTTATTCGGTGTGCACAGCAAGATGACTGAAGTGTTCTCGTTCACCGCTGCGATCATGGATTCCAGATCGTGGCGCCCGTCTTCCAGCAACGGGATTTCAACGGGCAGCGCACCGGCAGTCTGTACGAGGATTGGGTAGGCCTCGAAGGAACGCCACGCATAGATGACTTCATCCTGGATGCCGTCTTCGTTCTGGCCCGCGAAGGCGTTCAGGATCTGCACCAACGCGCCAAGGGAACCGGCCCCGGTCACGATGTCTTCCGCAGGAACGTCCAAGTACTCGGAAAGTGCTTCGCGCAGCTTGGTCGATAGCGGATCAGGGTAGCGATTCAGGCTGGACTGCTCCACGACCGCCCGATGCACAGCGTCCAAGGGACCGAAGGGAATTTCATTCGATGACAGCTTGTAAGCTCTCGCACCTTCAATAGGGGCAGGCGGCTTGCCCGCAGCGTATTTGGGCAAACGTGCAACTACAGAGCGTGGCTGCACCTGATCTTGGGTCACCGGGTTCTCAGTCATACCTCAAAGCCTAGCCCTCACTAAGGGTTTAGCGATATCTGCGGTTCATCCTAATCCCAGATTTCTATGCCAAAGTTAAGGCATGAGCTTTCTGATTCGAGTCATCGTCAATGCGCTTGCCCTCGCCGCCGCCGTCTGGATTGTGCCCGGCCTCAAGATCGTCGCGGCCGGCGAAGGTGCAGTAAGCACGGTCATCGCCTATTTGGCGGTTGGCGCAATCTTCGGATTGGTCAACGCCTTGGTCCGTCCGATCGTCAAGCTGTTCTCCTTGCCAATCACCTGCCTCACCTTGGGCTTGTTCACCATCGTGATTAACGCCCTGATGCTCCTGCTGACTTCATGGCTGACGACCTTCACCCCGATTGAACTGGTCATCGAGCAGTTCTGGTGGGATGCCATCGCCGGCACGATTATCATCTCCATCGTCTCTGCGGTCCTCGGATTGTTCGTGAAGAGCGAGAACGAGTAAGCGGTATTCGACGCAGTACAAGAAGAGGACGGCATCCGACAGGTGCCGTCCTCTTTCGTTAATACCCTATTCGCCGGCCCCGATCAGCGTCCCATCTTCTGCCCTGATCCACAGCACCATTCATCAGCACGGTGATACCCGGTGATGCTGATCCGGCCGGCTGGTTGCAGTTCTTGAGCGCTTTAGTGGCGTGGTGCCATGTGCTTGAGCCGCTCCTTGTCTTCTTCCTTCAGGGGCGGACGTTCTTTTTGCTTGCGCTCCAGCTTGAACATGCGGATTTTCAGCGGGGATTCGGGAAGGTAGAACTGCTTCAGATGCTCTCTGATTTCCAGTTTCGGGTCCTCATCGAGTTCCAGGAGGTGGTCACCGTAATTCTTGAGGTGATGCGACGGGCCAAAGAGCCCGTCTTCGGGCAAGATGTCCTGCATGTGCTCGCGCGGACCTGGGAAAGTGGTGGTGTAGTGCTCGCCCTTGCGGGGATTGGGTCCGCCATCGGTGCCGGGCACCATATCTTTTCGGTCTTCTACGGATAGGCTGCGGACATCCTTTGGCAGATCAATAGTGCCGATGGGAGAACCAAGGGTCAGCACCTTGTTCAGCTTGTACTTGCGCTTCAAGAACTTGTTCTTCGTCAGCTGGGCTACGTGAATTCCTCCTTGCGAGTAGCCGGAAAGGATTACTTCATCGCCCTCTTTCGCTCCGCTGAGCCTTAATGCTTCATCGAGCGGTTCCACAAAATTCTCGGATTCCACCCCGAAGCCGTCAGCGATGCCTTCCGGGCCAAAAGGCGAAGGAACTTCGGCGTCATCCTGCGTCCCCGGAAAGAGCGCGATATATGTATCATCGTCAGCTTCGACGATCATGATCTTTCCGTTGTTCTCCGTGCCTTCGCCCTCCAGCTTTTCGTGCAGCTGGAAATAGCTTCTCATCTTGCCATCCAGTTCAACCGTCTGAGCTGGATCTTGCCCTGCGAGCTCTATTTCGGTATTCCGGTTTGACCCCAGCAGCCGCATAATCCGCGACAGCGACTTGGCGGTACCTTCGATTTGCTCGGTCAAGGTCATATTCGGCGCCAAGGGCCAGTGCGGGATGTAGGACATCAGCAAGCGCAAAAAGGTCTCCATGCTTTCCCTCGGCGGACGCCAGCCGTTATCGCGGGTCTTGGATATGAAGTCCCCGACCAGTACCGCGCTGGTGCTTACGAGCATCATCCGTTCAACTGCGGCTTCGGCAACCTCATAATTCCGCATGGCCGCAGAGACCTTTCCGGTAAGTTCGAACGCTGTGATTTCGCCTTCCCTGGCCTGCTGATAGCTGTCTCTGATCAAATCGCCTAGATGCCCGATGCCATAGCCCCTGGCTTCAATGCCTGCCGCCATGCACTGCAGATTCAGGTCCCCCTGGCAACTGTCCGCAGCCTGCGCGGCCCTGAGTAATGCGTCGGATATGCCATTGATGTCGCGAGCAACCCGCTGGCAGATTTCCCCTGCCTGGGCGTAATCCGGCTCGTTGTAATTGACTTCATATCCCATGGCTACGAGGCCATTCTCTGGTTCATGATTTGCGCTTCGAGGTTTTGGATCTCACGCATGGCAACCCCCAAGTACTCTTCAGCGTTGTTCAGCTCGCCATTGAGCATTTCCAGTCGCTGGCTCAGCTCCTCAACATTGTCTAGAAACGCCTTGCCAGCCTTTGAATTCCAAGTCAATGCCCGGATTGAACCCAACTGTGCGATGGCGAACTTAGTGGTTTTCTGGGCGTCATCGAGCTGACTTGCCACCGTCAGCAGCGTCGCTTGAAACATCATTTCCCTGCTCCGCATCCTTGAGAATTTGTCCACCATCATGGACAGCAACAATGGGGCACCAGCACGTTTGGCGACCGGTTGTGGAAACAGCGGTGAAGTAAAAGATGTGATGTAGCGCCGAGGATGGAAGAATATGAGTATGGCTGAGATTGCGCGCACTTCCCTTGCTAATGAACCACTGGCTTTGACTGCCCTCGACGGACGCTACCGCAGCGCCGTGGCACCGCTGGTCGACTACCTTTCCGAAGCGGCTTTGAACCGCGATCGCGTTCACGTTGAAGTTGAATGGCTGATCCACTTGACCGATAACTCCGTTCTTCCAGGCACCTCCCCGCTTTCTGCGGAACAGAAGGCAGCACTGCGCAAGATCGTCACCGATTTCAACGCTGATTCCGTGAAGGAACTGGCAGAGATCGAAGCTGTCACCGTTCACGATGTGAAGGCTGTCGAGTACTACATCGCCAACCGCCTGGAAGCGATCGGCATTGGCAACCTCAAGCCGCTGGTGCATTTCGGCTGCACCTCTGAAGACATCAACAACCTGTCCTACGCTCTGGGCGTCCAGGGCGGCGTGCAGCAGGTATGGCTGCCGGCAGCCCGCGACCTGGTGGCACAGCTGGCCAAGATGGCCGAGGACTCCCGCGACGTGCCGATGCTCTCGCGCACCCACGGCCAGCCAGCCACCCCAACCACCCTGGGCAAGGAACTGGCAGTTCTGGCGTGGCGCCTGACCCGCCAGCTGGATCGCGTCGAGAAGACCGAGTACCTGGGCAAGATCAACGGCGCTACCGGCACCTATGCTGCCCACTACGCTTCGGTCCCGACCGCTGACTGGCAGCAGATTTCCAAGGACTTCGTTGAGCACCTGGGCCTGGCTTGGAACCCGCTGACCACCCAGATCGAATCCCACGACTGGCAGGCAGAGGTCTACGCAGACATTGCACGCTTCAACAGCATCCTGCACAACCTGTGCACCGATGTCTGGAGCTACATCTCCATCGGCTACTTCGCGCAGATCCCAGTGGCCGGCGCCACCGGATCCTCGACCATGCCGCACAAGGTCAACCCGATCCGCTTCGAGAACGCAGAAGCCAACCTGGAGATCTCCAACGGCCTGCTGAACACCCTCGGTTCCACCCTGGTCACCAGCCGCTGGCAGCGCGACCTGACCGATTCCTCCTCGCAGCGCAACATCGGTACCGCCATCGGCCACTCGGTGCTGGCGATCTCCAACGTTGCCAAGGGCTTGGATCGCCTGTCTGTCGCCGAAGCCGTGCTGGCTGACGACCTGGACCACAACTGGGAGGTTCTCGCAGAGGCCATCCAGATGGTCATGCGCGCCGAGGCTATCGCCGGTGTCGAGGGCATGGACAACCCCTACGAACGACTGAAGGACCTGACCCGCGGCCACCGCGTGGATGCAGCCCGCCTGAAGGAATTCGTTGGCGAACTGGGCCTGTCGGCTGAAGCCGAAACCCGCCTGCAGTCGCTGACCCCGGGCAGCTACAACGGCATCGCTTCGCAGCTGGTTGACCACCTGAAGAAATGACGTCCATTTAGCCGAAATTGCGTAAATAGAAGCGCCGTTGCCCCGGTAAGGTCCGGGTGCAACGGCGCTTCTGTCGTAATGCATGTCGGGCATGATGGCTCAGAACTGCTTGCGTTCGATCAGTGTGCTTTCGATTTTGTGAAACCGACAGCGGACCGCTCCGCTTCTAGCAACGTGCTGAGCCGCAGACCATTACAGCCCCGGGCGTTTTGCAGGGTTCTCAACCGCTTGAAATAACGGTTAGCGGCATCGGCGATGGAGCTCCAGTACGCGGAGATTCAGAACTGCGTAGCTCGTGCCTCGAATACAAGGGGTATGCCGCGTTTTTCGAATTGGTCCAGCATTTGCTCATAAAGGGTCCGGTACTCTATGGCAGGGTAATGGCGAAGCGAAACCCGAACGTATGTCGTTCCATCCTTGGAGTTTCCATTGGGGCCATCCACGGAATCATCAACATAAATTTCCAATGACCGGTTCAGATCGGCTCGGTCCCAAAGGACTTGGACTTTCGCATTATTTACATGCTCGATACCTGTCACCGAGGTAATCGAATCCCAGTTGATCTTGCGACCGCCCCGAACGGTCAGGCCGCTGGCTTTGAATCTCAGGTCGATCGCCTCGTTGCCCTTGCGTGCCGCGCCTTTTAGTGCGGTGACAAGTGCGACGACTCCGAAAATAGCAAGAATGGCTCCGATCACGGTCGGAATTCCTTGCAAAACAATCTGGGATAGATAACTTGATGTCGAGGGTAAATCATTCGCGATTAGATAGATTCCCACGATGCACAGAATCCCGCCCAACAGCACTAGGGAAAACCCCTTGTCGATTCTTGGATATAGATGCAAGGAGTTAGTTACAAAATCTTTGTGTTCGGGGAGCCTGGATCTGGCAGTATTCAATTCTCATCCATTTCACTATCGAATTCATCCTCTTCAAAGTTGACGGCTTCGAAAAAGTCGATCATAGGGTCCATCATGAAGCTCAACGCAGACAGGTCCGAGTCGTAGGCTTCCAGCAGGAATACCAGCCCGTGCGAACGCGCAACGGTCCTCACATGCCCTACGGCAGGCATGACTGCTGTGTCCGCATCTCCTGACCGCGCGTCCATCGCTATGACCGACGTCAACTGGAGAATCTGGCCAACCGACTCCGATTGGTATTCACTGGTTTGGACAGGCGTGGCTGGCTCGTAAATCGGCATGGCCAATTCCGCCAAGCTCTTTTCCGGCTCATCGTCCAGAACTATCAAGTGGGCAGTGCCCAGTGCGTGTCCATCTTCAGGCGAATACCAGAGTGTATGCTCGGCTTCGGCTATCTGGTTGTTCGCCACGTCCAAAGCCAGCTGCTCATAGACCTTCCGCAGCTCAGGATCTTCCGGGATGGCCAATTCCGCAAGGTCCTGTGCCCATTGCTCCGCCGTCTCCCAATTATCTTCAGGAAATGAGCGAGGTACTGGAATCCAGAATTCCAGATCCGGTTCAATCTCGTATGTTGTCATTGAATTGGCACCCATTTGAAAGTTCCCAGTATCGACAAGCCCAACGACCTTAATCCTTCGGCGAATGCCTCACCATTCTCCGACTCAACGTGCGCGTAGGAATAAAGCAACCACAATCCAGCTTTTGGATCCGGATCGATGCTTCCATCCGGCAAAGGACGAGGAACAACCATGTTCAGGCCATTGTTCTTGAGCTCGGGAGCTTCGGCAGTTTGCTCCACGGAAGACCAGAGGTACCAGTCTGCTCCGTCGGCATCTTCGATTTCGATCTGGTTGCCGCCTGCGGCCTTTCGCGCAGCATCCAGCAAAGTGCCGGAGGGCCCCACCTTGAGTGGTGTCAGGATCACGGAAACCGGCATTGCACCGACGGCAAGTTTCTCTACCGGCATTGCGAAACCAAGTGATCCACGGCGCCTCAAGTACTCGAATGTCTGGTGCATTTGCCGTCGAAGCATCAATACCAGGTCTGCGCGCCCAAGTGCCTTGGGCTCAGCAGTCACCAGCTTCGTCAAAGCCTGCTCGTGCTCCACACTGCTGTTGAATTCGCGCCAACCTGCCGGATAAAGCAAGCTATATCCGATGCCTCGGGGACGCGCCATCGACGCTGGTGGTGTTGCGCTCATCGTTTCTCCCGCCAATTCAATGTGTAGCTCGGATGTTCACTTTACGGATTGCTCCGCGCCGAAGCTACTTCTCGCGAGTCAGGTCCCAGAGGCTAGGAGGCGCGGTTACTATGACGTTGCCCCGGTCTTCCCAGTTCCCGTGCTTCGCAATCTTTTCCGCCCAGGCTCTGGCCTGAGGACCCATGTCGTCAGGGTTCTTCAGTATGTAGGCAGCCATTTCGCGATGCTTTGTTGCGCTTCCCTCCGAGATGTACTTAACGTATGTCTTCCAGTCGCCTTTGAATTCCTTGTTGAAGCCATCCAAATACTTGTTGGTCTTGCCGGAAACGGTCTGCTGGTACTTTTGCTCGATCTTGCGGTTATTTCGCCGGATCTTGGCTTTGGTCGGACGGTTTCCACGGATCGTAGTTTTCGGTGGGCGCTTGGTGCCCGACTTGATGGAAGACCTGACAATGCCGCGCCCCGTGCTGGAACGCGTTTTGCTAAAGGCCTTGATGATGTTCCGAGGTCCCGCTTTGGATCCTGCCTTGATCCCCGAGGGAAATGCCTTGCTTAAGCCGGAGAAGGCTTTTCCAGCAAAACGGCCGAAGGGGATAATTCCGACTACCGCTATCAGCAAACTGGTCCAGTCGCCATCGCCTTGGACCATCTTGATGACCTCGATTGCCACCACGGCAACGGCAGCGATCACCGCAATTGCTGATGCGATCGGTCCCCACACCGGCGAAGTGATGAACAAGGCCGCAATACCCACGCCCAAGGCAATCCAGCCTAGAACCGAACCCAGGGTGGAGAGGAACTTGTCATCGTTGTCCGCGGCTTTGAAGGCATCCTCGATTTCGCCGACTGCCTCATCGTAGGCATCTTCCCAATAGGATACGCGACCGTCGAATTTGCCCCACAGCTCACGCAGTTCTTCTTCGGCTTCTTCGCGCGCAGCGGTTGCTTCTGTCAGGTCGCTTTTGGCTTCCGCTTTTTCTTCGTCGGTCCCTTCGCTGAAGCCGAGGAATCCGTCGGCATCATCTACCGCGCCTTCGGCGGTGTCTTCTTGGCTTCTCTTGGTTTGCACGCCCTGGTGCGCATCCTCGATGTCCGTGATCAGCGCGTTCAAGCTCGTGTACGAATCCACTCCGCCCTCAGCGGTGCACATTTGGAGCGCGCCTTGGACCCGGTCCAAAGCATAGGAATATTTCTTCAGGGCCTGGCCTGTGCCGTCGTATCGGATGGCCGCCTTGCGCAACTCGGGAAATACGTCTCCAGCGTTCTCACGCAGCTTGGCGATAGCTTCAGACTTCAGATCCGACGTCCCGTTACTGATGTCTTCCAGCCTGGCCGCAGAGCGTTCCATCTCCTCGCCCGAGGTGATCAAGTCCTTGGCGCTCCGGAGCAGGTCATCAGGATTTCCGTCGATGAGCTGCAGGGTTGTACCCTTTGGCGATTCCAAGGTCATGTCGTCAACTCTCTCAGTTTACTTAGCTTCTTTGGGGGCATCGGAAGCACGTGAATTCAAGAAGGCCTTCTTCGTTTCCAGATCCCACTCTTCGAATCCATCCTTGATGTCCTTCAAGCCGGTATGCACTCCTTCAAGATTCTTGAGGAGGTCATCTCGGGTATCGTTCCAGTTGTCTTCGAAGTCCTTGACTCGGTCTTTCAGATCGCCTTTGCCCATCGGGTCTCCCACTGAGCCGGCCATGCCCTTGGCAAAGTCAGACGCATTCTCGAAATCCTTAATACTATTGCCTAGCTCCGTGACAATTTCTTCCAGGCGCGCCAAATAGATTTCATCGGCCATAGTGCAAACGACTCCTCAGGTATCCAGCGACGACGCTGCAGGACAATTCGGTATTCAAGGATCAGGCGGTGCAAGAAAAATGTGGCCGCCCGTAATTTCCCAAGGCGGCCACATTACCCCGTAAAAAACGGTCCTACTTGCCAGCCATGGAACGGTCGGTGTCCTGGATCTGCTCCATCATGTCGCGCAGGGCGATGGCCATGTCATTAATGCCGTCGAAAGCCTTCTTCAAGCCATCGTTCAGGTCCTTGTAGCCTTCGCCGAACTGGCCCGAAGCGTGCTCGGTGGTGAAGTCTTCGCCCAGCAGCTTGTCCACGCCGGACTGCAGCTGCTCAAGAACGCCATCCAGGTCTTCGCGCCCGGTATCAAGCTTCGATGCCATGGCTTCCATTTCGCCGTAATTGGCCTTGAAATCAGTCACAACAATGCTCCTCAACTCGTCGACTGGCCCGCTTGCCGGGCCACTCTAGTTCGTTCACAGTCTAGAATAATGTGGCAGATGGCCTCCGTTCAATGGGGAGAACTCCCCGTGGCAGGCCGGCATTGAACTGAAGTAGAAAGGTCCCATGGACGTCGTTTCAGCAGCAGCCCTCGCCAAATCCTCCACCCTCGGAATGCGGCCGGCCGAAGCACGCCTGCGCATTTGGTCCTACCTTATCGACTACGCTATTTCGCTGGCTGCATTGCTGCCCGCCGGCATCGGCTACGTGATTTTCCGGGTGACTGGGCAGTACTCCACCGTTCCGCTGGTCCTGTCCGCGGTCAGCGCCCTGCTATTGCTGGTCTACCTGATTGTCTTGCTCACGATGAACAGCCGCAAGGGCTCTTCGCCCGGCAAGTCCGCGATGCGACTGCGCGCCACCGGACTGGGCCGCTTCGCCGCACCGGGTATCCCCCGCGTTATGGCCGCGTCTTTCGCCTTCCTGCTCAGCCATCTCATCCCGCTCATCGGCCCCGTCCTGCTACTGGTCTCCTTCCTGTTCGACAAGGAGCACGGCCGCGGCTGGCTGGACAAGATTGCCCAGACCTATGTGGTCGATATCCGCAATGGACTGGACCCCACCAACCCGCGGGCGCTGGCCCGTGCCGAATACCTGCTCTCGCGCCCGGACCGGGACATTTCCGAGCATCTGCCGCCGCTGGGCACGATCGAAGATGACGCCGGGCGCGAAGAGGCCGCCGTGCCTTCGCGTGCCCGGTCCACCGCTGGCATTGTCGGAGCGCAAAACAGCGACTGGCATTCGCCTTCGGAGCAAGGGCTGGGAATCGTCCGCCGCGCGGCCTTCGCCTTCGACGACGGGTCCTACATCCCGGTTCCCGAATCCGGGCTGATCGGGCGTGCGCCCCAGGCCACCGCGGGCACCGGCAATGAACTGCTGGTCGCGCTGAAGGACCCGGAACGTCTGATGTCCAAAACGCACCTGGCCTTCGGCTGCGACGGGGCGAATGCCTGGATCATGGACCTGGGATCCAGCAATGGCACCCAGGTCATCGTCGCCTCCCGCGCCCCGCACAATGCACCGCCCCATGTCCGCCTGCATCTGAATGACGGTGACGTCGTCCAAGTCGGCAGCCGCACCTTCCGCATTACCTTCCAGGAGACCGCCAAGTGAAAATCAAGGCCACGCTCAGGCGACCGGACACCAGCACCGTGGACGTCATCCTGACCTGCGATGCGACCGCCACCGTGGGAGATGCCGCCCGCGCCCTGGCCGGGGAGCAGGTTCCCGAGCATCCCACGCTGCTGGCCACGGCCACCGGCACCGCCCCGGTGCAGCTCGATCCGCACACCCCGCTGGCCGAAGCGGAACTGGGTTCGGGCTTCGCCATCGAAGTCGTGCCGACTACCGACGCCTTCGTCTCGGGCGGCTCGGCGGCCGCGGTGCTGCGCGTGGCCAACGGCCCGGATGCCGGCATGGCCTTCGCGCTGCCCGCCGGCACCTCCTATGTGGGGCGCTCGGAGAAGGCCACCGTGGTGCTCAACGACCGCATGGTCTCCACCCGGCATGCGCGCATCGAGGTGGGCAGCAAGATCGAGCTGGTGGACCTGAACTCCGCCAATGGCATCCTGGTGGATGGCGGGCTGGCCCAGCGCGTCTCGGTGATCCCCGGCCAGCTGATCACCCTGGGCGCCACGGATGTCTACTTCGAGCTGCTGCAGGCGAACACCACCGGGCAGTCCCCGGTTTACGAGAAGGGCGGCTCGATCCTCTTCAACCGCTCGCCGCGGGTGGAGATCCGCTACCCCGGCGAGGAACTGCCTCGCCCGGCGATCCCGCAGGAAGCCAGCCCCAAGCTCTTCCCCTGGCCGATGATCTTCGCACCGCTGATCATGGGCCTGACCATTTTCTCGCTGACCCAGCGAGCGCTGTCGCTGATCGTGGTGCTGGTCTCGCCGCTGATGATGCTGGGCAACCTGATCGGCCAGCGCACCCAGAACAACAACAAGCTGCGCCTGGAAATCGAGACCTTCGAACGGCAATTCGAAGTGCTGGAAGATGGCCTGCTGGCCGGGGAGGAAGCCGAACGCTCCCACCGGCGCAGCGAAGCCCCAGCCACCGCAACGGTCTTCGAGCAGGCCGAGTCCCTGGGCCAGCTGCTCTGGACCCGGCGCCCGGAGCACTGGAACTTCCTCTCCCTGCGGCTGGGCTCGGGAACCGCCCGCAGCCGCACCACCGTGGCCCCGCTGGCGGACCGGGCAGGACTGCAGGAATACGTCGAACGGGTCGAAGAGCTCACCGAGCAATACCGGATGATCGACGATGTGCCGATCATCGAGCTGCTGCCCTCTGCCGGCGCCATCGGCATTGCCGGGCCCCGGTTGCAGTCCGCCGATGTCCTGCGCTCGCTGGCCGTGCAGCTTTTCGGCCTGCACGCCCCCAACGACCTGTGCACCGCCGCGATCATCGACCCGGCCTGGACCGGGGACCTGGAATGGTTCAAGTGGCTGCCGCACACCACCGGGCCGCGCTCCCCGCTGGCCCAGCTGGCGCTGGCCGATACCCAGACCTCGGGCACCGTGCTGCTCAACGCCCTGGAAGAGCTCATCGCCCGGCGCAACGACCCGGCCTCCTACCGGCTGGGCCCGCTGTCCACCCGCAACTCCTCCATGGAGCTGGGCAAGGAAGCCGGCGAGCAGAACACCAGCCTGCCGGTAGCCAAGGACCTCTCGCTGGTGCTGTTCGTCAGCAATGACGCCCCGGTGGACCGCGCCCGGCTCTCGCAGATCATCGAGCGCGGACCGGCCGTGGGCATCTACACGATCTTCGTGGCCCCCACCGTCCAGTCCCTGCCCGCGGCCTGCCGCACCTTCGTGGATGTCACCCGGGGCCTGGAGGATGCCCGCGTGGGCTGGGTGCGCGCCGGCGAAGAAGCCCGCCAGGTGACCGTGGAAGGAGTCTCGCGTGAGCATGCAGAGCACTTCGCCCGCCGGCTGGCTCCGATCGTTGACTCCAGCTCGCTGGTCCCGGACTCTTCGGATATCCCGGACTCGGTGTCGCTGCTGCGCATCCTGGGCACCGATCTGGCCGAAGCACCGGACGCGGTGCTCGAGCGCTGGAAGCAGAACAACTCGGTGATCGACCGCGCCTCCACCGGGCCCCGGCCGCGGCTCAAGCGCGCCGGAACCCTGCGCGCCTACATCGGCCAGAGCACCCCGGATGCGATGAGCCTGGATCTGCGCACCCAGGGCCCGCACGCCCTGGTAGGCGGCACCACCGGCTCGGGCAAGTCCGAATTCCTGCAGGCCTGGGTGCTGGCGATGGCCGCCGAATACAGCCCCGACCGGGTCACCTTCCTCTTCGTGGACTACAAGGGCGGCTCGGCCTTCGCCGACTGCGTGGAGCTGCCGCACTGCGTCGGGCTGGTCACCGATCTCTCCCCGCACCTGGTCCGCCGCGCGCTGACCAGCCTGCGTGCCGAGCTGCACCACCGCGAGAAGCTCTTCCACCGCAAGAAGGCCAAGGACCTGCTGGAGCTGGAAAAGCGCCAGGACCCGGAGACCCCTCCAGCGCTGGTCCTGGTGGTCGACGAGTTCGCCGCCCTGGCCGGGGAGGTCCCGGAATTCGTGGACGGCGTAGTGGACATCGCCCAGCGCGGCCGTTCATTGGGCATCCACCTGATCCTGGCCACCCAGCGCCCGGCCGGGGTGATCAAGGACAACCTGCGCGCCAACACCAACCTGCGCGTGGCCCTGCGCATGGCCGACGCCGCCGACTCCAATGACGTGGTGGAGGACCCCATCGCCGCCGGCTTCGATCCGTCGCTGCCCGGCCGCGGCATCGCCAAGACCGGCCCGGGCCGGCTGGTGCCCTTCCAGTCCGGCTACGCCGGAGGCTGGACCACCGATGAGCCCGAAGCGGCCGAAGTGCGGGTTGAGGACCTGCGCTTCGGCGGCGCGCGCGTCTGGGAGCAGCCTGATGCGGGGTCCGAGGAAATCGAGGAGAACAGCGGCCCGAACGACCAGAAGCGCCTGGTCTCCAGCTTCATCGCCGCATCCAACGGGGCCGGGATCCCGGCACCCCGCCGGCCCTGGCTCGATGACCTCTCGGCCACTGTGGACTTGCGCGAGCTCGCCCCGGATTCGGACTGCCGGATCCCGCTGGCCCTGGCCGACATCCCCGAGCACCAGGCCCAGGAAACTGCTTGGTTCGAACCCGATACCGACGGCCACCTGCTGGTCTACGGCACCTCCGGCGCGGGCAAATCGGCGGCCCTGCGCAGCATCGCGATCGCCGCGGGAGCCAACCCTTCGGCCGGCACCGCAGCGGTGTACGCACTGGAATTCGGCACCAGCTCGCTGCGGTCGCTCGATCCGCTGCCGCATGTCGGCGCGGTGATTGGCGGCGATGACGTGGAGCGCATCCAGCGCGTCTTCCGCATCCTGGCCGAGCACCTCGATGAGCGCTCGGCCCGGTACGCGGCCGCAAACGCCGCCTCTCTGAGCGAATACCGCCAGGTCACCGGGGACTTGTCCGAGCCGCGCATCTTCTTGCTGATCGACGGCTTCGGCCAGTTCCGCAGCGACTGGGAGCTGGGCCACGGCCGCGGCGAGTACTACCAGGTGTTCATGCGCATCGTGGGCGAAGGCCGCCCGCTGGGCGTGCACGTGGTCACCACCGCCGACCGCTTCGGCGCGGTGCCCACCGCGATCAGCGCGAACATCACCCAGCGCGTGGTGCTGCGCATGGCCGACGAGCAGGCCTACAACGTGCTGGGCGTGGCCAAGGATGTGCTGGGCGAACGCAGTGCCCCGGGTCGCGCCATCATCAAGGGCCACGAGGCGCAGATCGCCGTGCTGGGCGGCACCGCGAACGTGGCCGAGCAGACCGCGCTGACCACCAGCTGGGCCCAAGAGCTGGCAGCTTCCGGTGCCCCGCAGGCGGCCGGAGTCGAGTCGCTGCCGCAGGAATTCTCCGCGGCGGCGCTGCCCGACACGGTCAACGGGCAGCCGGCCATCGGCCTGTCGGATGCCACCCTCGCACCCTGCGGCTTCGAGCCCATCGGCACCTTCGTCATCGCCGGGCCGCCGCAAAGCGGGAAGACCAACACCATGCGCGCCATGGTCACCGCGCTGGAACGCGCCAACCCGGCCACCCAGTTCTTCCACATTGGCGGCCGGCGCGCCGAGCTGCGCGGCTGGCGGACTTGGAACGGCGCGGCCTCGGGCCCGGCCGAGACCCGGCAGTTCGCCAAGGACATGCTGGATCTGGTCGCCGACGATTCCATGCCGGGCAAGATCGTGTTCGTTGTGGAGAACTTCACCGAGTTCGCCGATTCGGATGCCGAGCGCCCGCTCAAGGAACTGCTCAAGGCCATCAACCGCTCCGACCACTTGTTGATCGCCGACGGAGACATCAACGCGTTCTCCTCCAGCTTCGGACTGCTCGGCGAACTGAAGTCCAACCGCCACGGCATCGCGCTCAAGCCCGACGCCTACGACGGGGACTCGCTGTTCAAGGTGCCCTTCCCGCGCGTCAAGCGCCACGAATTCCCGCCGGGCCGCGGATTCATGGTGCAAAACGGGCAACGCACCCTGGTCCACCTTCCACTCGTGGAACAGTAGGGCCGCAGGACTCTGCGCCGGTTCAGTTTCCCGCGAACGATCCCGCACTTTGAGCTTCACGCTGCGGGCTGAACACCCCAGCGCCATGGCGCCAGCGGTAATAGGCCAAGCAGGCAAGGGTGAACGGGACACCGAAGTACAGTGCTGGACGCTGCACTGGATCAAAAGCCACGCCCACCAGTGAAGCGCCAAGCAGCACCAAGGCGATGATCGGCAGAATCGGGAACAATGGTGCCCGATAGGGCAGGGAATCGGTGGATCCATGCAGGGCTACGTAGTGCCGGCGGAACGACAGATGCGATGCACAGATCACGATCCACACCGCTACTACCGCAAACCCGGCAATGGATACCAAAGCCATGAAGAGCGACTGCGCCGCGATGAAGCTGGAGAACAGCGATACCAGTCCGCCGAGGATCGACAGGCTCAGGGCCAGCATCGGAATGCCCCTGCTGTTGGTCTTGGACAGGGCTTTGGGCGCCTGGCCTGCGGCTCCCATGGAATGCAGCATGCGAGCGCATGAGTACAGTCCGGAGTTGCCTGCCGAGAGCAGGGCGGTGATGATCACGAAGTTCATGATGTCCGCACCGGCTGGCAGGCCGGCGACATCCAGGACCGTGACGAAGGGACTTTCATTCGCGCCCGCCTCGGCAAACGGGATGATTGCGGCTACGGCCACGATGGCACCGATGAAGAACACCGCCAGGCGAACCACGGCGGTGCGGATGGCCCGCGGAATGCTCAGCTGCGGGTTCTTCGCCTCGCCGGCAGCTACGCCGATCAGCTCGGTACCGCTGAATGCGTAGAACACCGAGAGGACGGTGACCAGTACTCCGGTAATCCCCGCAGGGAACAGTCCCCCTTCGGTGCTGAAATTGGACAGGCCAATCACGCCGGCGTCACTGGCCGGGTTGATGCCGATGATCGTGGCGGCGCCGACGACAATCACCAGCAGCACCGCCGCCACCTTGATCAGCGCAAACCAGAATTCGGTTTCTCCGAAGACTCGCGATGAAGTCGCATTCAGCGCAAACAGCAAAGCCGCGAAAACCAGTGAGAAGACCCAGACGGAAATCGAGGGGAACCAACGTTGCATCAGCAACCCGGCTGCGGTGAATTCGCTGGCCAGGGCTACCGCCCAGCACAGCCAGTAGAGCCACGCCGTGGCAAAACCCCACGCTGGTCCAAGATCACGGGTGGCGTGTGCATGGAATCCTCCTGCCACCGGATGCCGCGCCGACAGCTCTCCCAGCCCGCTCATCACCATGTAGGCCACCAAGGCTCCGACTGCATAGGCCAGCACTGCGCCCAGCGGTCCGGCTTGGGCAATGGTGTATCCGGAGGAAACGAACAGGCCCGAGCCGATCACCCCGCCCAAAGCGATCATCACCAGATGACGCGAGGTCATGGTTCTTAGCAGCCCGGAATCGGCTGGTGCAGTCTCGTTGGTGCTGACGATGCTCTCGGTCATGCGGCTCCTTGTGGAATGAATGCGCTTGCAGGATATCGAGCTTGGACGGCAGTCCCGGACGGGCATGTCATCTGTGGTCACACGGCGTCAAGGTCGGTCATCCAAGCACTCGGCGTGTACCCTCGATGACGTGCATATCCCAAACCACCCCAGCAATTTCCGTGACGCATTGCGCGCCGAAGGCAGCCCGCCAATCATCCTCGACGGCGGTCTCGGCACCCATCTGGCCGATCGCGGCAATGACGTGACCGGGCACCTGTGGTCAGCGCAGATCCTCATGGACCGCCCCGAAGAGGTCCGCGCGGCGCACCAGGACTTTTTCGCTGCCGGTGCCCAAGTTGCCACGACCTGCTCCTACCAGGTCAGCTATGACGGCCTGGCTCAGGTGGGCTCCGAGCAGAAGATGGAACAAATGCTGCGCACCAGCGTGCGCCTGGCGCGAGAAGCCTCCAGCGTTGGGAGCGCGGACGCAGCACGCTGGGTGGCCGCCTCGGTGGGTCCCTACGGTGCCGGACCGGGCGCCGGGACCGAATACGACGGCGCCTATCGCAAGACGGCCTCCGAGCTGGCCAACTGGCACCGCAAGCGCTTGGAAATCCTGGCTGACGCCGGTGCCGATCTGGTCATCTTTGAAACCGTGCCCAGCCTGGCAGAAGCAGAAGCATTGACCGTATTGGCTCGGGAGCTGCAGCTGCCGGCGTTGCTCAGCCTTGCGGTGCGCGCCGATGACCAAGGCCGAGTGGTTCTGGGCGATGGCACCGATCTTCGAGTCGTAGCCGGAATCGTTCAGGAATCCGGCGTGTGGGACGCAGTCGGCGTGAACTGCTGCCCGGTACCCCAAGCGGTGGCCGCGTTGCAGATTCTGGGAGAAGAAACCGGCTTGCCGCTGTCGGCCTACCCGAATAGCGGAGAAATTTGGGACCACGAAGCTCGTGTGTGGGTCCCAGGAACTGAAGGCAATGATTTGCCCGGAGCGGTTCCCGAACTCGTGGCCGCAGGCGCTCGCCTGATCGGCGGTTGCTGCCAGGTCACCCCGGGACAGATCACCCGGGTCCGCGAAGCCGTCCAGCTCGGCTAAAGCCCTTCCAGGCACTTCGGCTTCCGCTGAGCCAGCGGCTTGTCCGTAGCCCTGGACAGTGCGCGAAAAAGCCGGCAGCAACACGCAGTTGCTGCCAGCTTGAGACCAGTTACTAGAACTCGAAGTCGCCGAAGTCCCCACCGGCACCGCCGAGGAAGTCCCCGAACATGCCTTCGGCCTGGCCGCCCAGGCCTTCACCGGCCGCGGAGAGCTGTTCCCCGGCACCGGATACGGTATCGCCCAGGCCCTCGGCCATGGAACCGAACTCTTCGCCGATGCCGGCGAAACCATCAAGCAGCGGTCCAGCAATGGCGGTGCCGATGAACGCACCTGCCACGCCGCCGAGCAGGCCAACACCCAAGCCGCCGGCCGCGCCGGCAGCCATGCCCAAGCCCCGTCCCTTGCCGCCGGAACCCAAGATCTTGTCCATGAACCCGGGACGCGACATCTCCGCGCGGGTTGCCGAACGGGCCAGGTCCCTTGGGTCCTGGCTCATCGGGCGTTCTGCCGGCGGCAACTGCTCGGAGAGTTCATGATGCAGCAGTTCGCGTTGCTGCGGGGTCAGCCGGGCGAAAGCCTCGGCGTGGGCGCGTTCCATATCCTGCGGCGGAGCGGTACGGAGCATGTAGCGGTACTTCTCGATCGCGGCCTGATCCTCGCGCGACGGTGCCGAGGCCGGCTGGTTGCCGTAGCCGCGCTCGCCGTAGTTCTGCTGCTGGTAGCCGCCGGGATTCTGCTGGTAGCCGCGTTGCTGGTTATTGGAGCCGCGCTGATTGCTATTGGAGCCGCGCTGGTTGAGCTGTTCCCGGACGTACTCGCCGGCCATTTGCTTGCCCTTGCGCAGCAGCTTGTCGAACATGGACATGGAATTGGCCTCCTAGACGTTGCGGGCGCGGTGCACGAAGCACCGCTCTCCCCTGTTTAAACTCCCCGGCATTGCTCCTTGTTCCCCACGTTAGACAATTCTCATAATCGCCCGTCGGCCCCGCATCTAGGCGCTGCGCACCGGCTGCTTTGCCCCGGACGTGATCCTCGCCAGCAAGTCGGCAGCCACGGACACCGCAATCACCGCCGGCTGCTTGCCCCGCACCTGCTCGATCCCAATGGGGCACTGGATGGCCGCGATCTGTTCGTCGCTGAAGCCGCTGGCACGCAGATTCTTCTGGAAGCGGGCCCACTTGGCACTCGACCCGATCAATCCAATCGATCCCAAACCCGGGTGGCGCAACGCGGCATCGCACAGGTGGAAATCCTCGGCATGATCGTGCGTCATGATCAGCACATGCGTTCCCTCCGGCAGGCAGCTGAGCACCTGCTCCCCGAGCACCGCCACCGCCGAATGGATCCGCGCCACGCTCGGTTCTAGGACCGGCAGGTCCTCCAGGAATTCCGGGCGCGAATCAACCAGATGCAGCTCCAGGTCATGGCGGGCGAGAATGCGGGCCAATTCCATGCCCACATTTCCCACCCCGAAGATCGCCACCGTGGCAGGAACCGGCAAGGGCTCTAGCAGCACCGTGATCTCGCCGCCGCAGCATTGCCTGCCGTACTTGGCCGGGGCCTTGTCGCTGAGCTTCATGGTGATGCTCTGCGGCTGGTTCCCGCCCGCGCTGATCATCTGCCGGGCCCGTTCCATGGCCGCCATCTCCAGGTTGCCCCCGCCGATGGTTCCGAAGATCTCCTGGCTGGCAATCACCATTTTCGCGCCGGCCTCGCGCGGGGCATGCCCGCGCACCGCGGTGATGGTGGCCAGCACCGCGGGACGCCGTTCATTGCGCAGCGCGGTGACAGCTTCAATCCACGACAGCATGGCTACCTCTCCTCCCGCGCCGCTTCGATCGCCCAGAACACCGCTTCCGGAGTCGCCGGGGACGCCAGCGGCACCGAACGCCCGGAGCGGCCGAAGGAGGCAATGGCCTGACGCAGTGCCTCGCGCACCGAGAAGGCGAGCATCAGCGGCGGTTCTCCCACGGCCTTGGATCCGTAGACCGCGCCTTCCTCATGCGCCTTGTCCAGCAAGCTGACGTTGAAGACGTCGGGCATCTCGGAGAAGCTCGGGATCTTGTAGGTGCTCGCGGCTTGGGTGGCCACCCGTCCGCGGCCCGGGCCATCGGAGGTGTCCCAGCGCAAATCCTCCAGGGTCAGCCAGCCAGCCCCCTGCACGAACCCTCCCTCGATCTGCCCCAGATCCACCAGCGGCGAGAGGGAATCGCCCACATCATGGACGATATCCACGCGGCGCAGCACATAGGAGCCGTCAAAGCCGCTGACTTCCACCTCGCTGGCCGCCACCCCGTAGGAGAAGTACTTGAACGGGCTGCCCGTCATCCGCGACAGGTCCCAATGCAGCCCTTCGGTCCGGTAGAAGCCGGCGGCCGAAAGCTGGACCCGCTGGAAGTACGCGGCGTTGACCACGTCTTCCCACCCCAGCGATTCGCTCTTGCCCAGCGCGGTGACCCTGCCGCCGCTGAAGCGCAGGTCTTGCGCCGGAACCCCCAATTTTCCGGCGGCCACCTGCGCGAGCCGGCCGCGGATCTGCTCGCACGCATCCTTGACCGCGCCGCCATTCAGGTCGCTGCCCGAACTGGCTGCGGTGGCCGAGGTATTGGGCACCTTGTCGGTGCGCGTAGGGGCAATGCGCACCTTGGATAGCGGCACGCCCAAGGCGGTGGCGGCCACCTGCAGCATCTTGGTATGCAGGCCCTGTCCCATTTCGGTGCCGCCGTGGTTGACCAGCACCGAACCGTCCTTGTAGACCAGCACCAACGCGCCGCCCTGGTTGAAGGCGGTGAGGTTGAAGGAGATGCCGAATTTCACCGGCGTCATCGCCAGCGCCCTTTTGGCGTGCTCGTGCCCGGCATTGAATTCTGCGATCTGCTCCTCGCGCGCGGCGATATCTGCCGAGCCGAGCAGCTGGGTCCAAGCAGCCTCCAAGCGCTCGGGATGCCGGACCGGCTGGTAGTACGGGGTGTCCTGTCCCTGGGTGTAGAAATTGCGGCGGCGCAGTTCCCGGGCGTCCAATCCCAGCTGCGGGGCCACCCGGCCCAGGATGTCTTCCATGACCAGCATGCCCTGCGGACCGCCGAAGCCGCGGAACGCGGTCTGCGAGGTCTTATGGCATTTGGCGATGCGCCCGTTAACCCTGATATTCGGGATCCAATAGGAATTGTCGATATGGCACATCGCGCGGGTCAGCACCGGTTCGGACAGATCCAGGCTCCACCCGCCGTCAGCGGTCAGCTGGGCCTGCAGGGCCAGGATCTTGCCCTGATCGTCGAAGCCGATTTTCCAGGTTGCATGGAATCCGTGGCGCTTGCCGGTCATGGTCATGTCCAGGGTGCGGTCCAGCCGCACCCGCACCGGCCGTCCGGTGAGCACCGCACCGAGGGCCGCCACCGCGGCATAGCCATGGGGCTGCATTTCCTTGCCGCCGAAGCCTCCTCCCATGCGCAATACCTGCACGGTGACCTCGTGGGCACCAATGCCCAGCACATGCGAGACGATGTCCTGGGTTTCGGTGGGATGCTGGGTGGAGCAGTGGATCATGATCTGCCCGCTCTCATCCACCATGGCCAGCGAGTTCTGCGTTTCCAGATAAAAGTGCTCCTGGCCGGCGAACTCGAAATCGCCCTCGAAAACATGGGCCGCCTGCGCGAAGGCTGCCTCCGGATCTCCCTTGGAGATCTCGGGCTGGATGCCGTGGAAGCTGTTGGCCCCGATCGCGTCCTTGATGGTGACCAGCGAGTCCAGCGGTTCGTACTCCACGCGCACCGCCTTGGCCCCGGCCTTGGCAGCTTCCAGGTCTTCACCCAGGACCCACGCCACCGGCTGGCCGAAGAACATGACCTCGTGGACCGGGAGCAACGGCTCGTCGTGCTTGGCGCCCTGGTCATTGACCCCGGGGATGTCTTTCACGGTGATGACCCGGACCACCCCGGGTACCTGCTGCGCCGCGCTGGCATCCAGGCCCAGGATTTTTCCATGGGCGCAGGTGGACTGCACCGGGTAGGCATGCAGGACCCCGGCCAGGCGCGCAGCTAGGTCGTCGGTATACAGCGCGGTGCCGGTGACGTGCGCGGCCGCCGATTCGTGGCGGTGGCGCTGGCCGACTACCGGAGCGTCGGGGCGTTGGGATAGCTGGCTCATGAGTTCTGCTCCTGTCCTGCTTCAAAGCGGCGTTCAAGCTGCTGGGCATAGAACCGTTCAAGCGAGGAGGCCAGCATGGCCTTGCGGTAGTTGGCGCTGGCCCGATGGTCATCCATCGGGGTTCCTTCGGTGCCCATGGTGCGCGCGGCGGCCCGGATGGTTTCCAGGTTCCACGGCTGGCCTTCCAGCTCGGCTTCGGTGGCCACGGCGCGCAGCGGGGTGGCGGCCACGCCGCCCAGCCCGATCCTCGCCGTGGTAATCATGCCGTCCGACACCGTGAGCGCATAGCCGATGGCTACCGAGGAAATGTCATCGAAGCGCCGCTTGGAAATCTTCTGGAAGCTGGTCAGCGGTGCCAGCGGCAGCGGGATGCGGATCGCGGTGATCATCTCCCCCGGCTCGCGCACGGTCTGCCGGTAGCCGGTGAAGTAGCCCGAAAGCGCCACCATCCGGTTGCCGCGGATGCTGGAAAGCACCAGCTCGGCCTCCAGCGCCAGCAGCGCCGGCGGGGTGTCGCCAATGGGCGATCCGGTCCCCAGATTGCCGCCGATGGTTGCGCTATTGCGGATCAGCTTTGACGCGAACTGCCCGAAGAGCTGGGAGAGCAGCGGAACCTGCCCGGCGAGCTTGCGTTCCAGTTCGCTCAGGGTGCAGCCTGCACCCAATTCAAGGTACTGCTCGTTCCAGTGGATCTGGCGCAGCTCGGGCAGCCGGTCGATGGCCAGCACCGAGCGGGCGCGGGCGCCCTTGATGTTGACCTCCACGCCCCAGTCGGTGGCACCGGACACCAGTACGGTCTGCGGTTCGGTTGACAGGATCTGCAGTGCCTGGTCCAGGTCCGCCGGCCGGCGGAAGCGGCCCAGGTCCCCGGTAGGGGTATCGGCGCGCTGGATGTCGGTGGCCACCGGTGCCGGGGCCCGGTGCTGGGTCCGGGCAGTCAGCGGGTCATCCGGCTCAGGCTCGCCCAGCGCGTAGGCGGCGTCGCGGATCGGGCGGTATCCGGTGCAGCGGCAGAGATTGCCCGACAGCGCGTGCAGGTCGAATCCATTCGGTCCGCACTCGTGCTCCCCGCCATCACCCGCGCTGACTGCGGGATTGGCGGTCCGCTCGGGGCGGTAGTATTCGGCGGCCATGGAGCAGACGAATCCGGGGGTGCAATAACCGCACTGGGATCCGCCGCGGTTGGCCATCTCTTCCTGCACCGGATGCAGCGCCGCGACGCTGCCCAGCCCTTCGGAGGTGATGATTTCCTGGCCGTCGAGCGCCGCGGCCGGCAGCAGGCAGGCGTTGACCGCCGTCCACCTGCTGCCTTCCCCATCGCTGCGGGCCACCAGGATCGAGCAGGCGCCGCACTCGCCCTCGGCACAGCCTTCCTTGCATCCGATCAATTGCTGCCCGCGCAGGAAATCCAGCGCGTTGGTATGCGGCGGCCCGTCGAATTCCCGGACCTTTCCGTTGACCGTAACCTGGCATTTTGTCTCTTGCGTTGCCTCGGCGCTCATGCCGTTGACACCTCCTGCGCCCGGGTATCGCCCGGCGCACCATGAATGAATTGGATAATGGGTGGGATCTGGCGCCCTGCCGGAAGTTCCAGGCTCGTCCAGGGCGCCGCCGCGTGCTGCGGCGGGATCAGTTTCCGTGCGCTATCTGGCCCTTGGACCAGGCGAGGCATCCGCCCATGATTACCCTCCAGAATTCGGATCATTCACATCCATGCAAACCATCAAGGTGAGCCACCTCACCTCAGTGGATCCTTACTATAGCCCGTATCAGCTCAGGCCAGTAGGGCCGTGATCGGGCCCCGTGCGAAGTACACCAGGAAGCCCAGCGCCACCACCCACAGCAGCGGGTGGATCTTGGCGTACCGCCCGGCCGCGGTGTTCACCACCACCCAGGCGATGAACCCTGCGCCAATGCCATTGGCAATGGAGTAGGTCAGCGGCATGGTGATCAGGGTGAGGAACGCCGGCATGGCGCTGGAGAACCGCTTGAAGTTGATCTCGCGGATCTGCGCGCACATCAAGGTGCCCACCAGAACCAGTGCCGCGGCCGCCACCTCAATGGGAACCACCGAGGTCAGCGGCGTGAAGAACATCGAACCCAGGAACAGCACCCCGGTGATGACCGAAGCCAGCCCGGTGCGCGCCCCTTCCCCGATGCCGGCCGCCGAATCCACGTAGACGGTATTCGAGGAGGACGAGCCCATGCCTCCGGCCACCGCGCCCAGGCCCTCGACTACGAACGCGGCCTTCAGCCGCGGGAAGGTGCCGTCCTTGCGCGCCAGACCGGCATTCTTGGCCAGTCCGGTCATGGTGCCCATGGCGTCGAAGAAGTTCGTGAACACCAAGGTGAACACCAGCATCGTCGCCGCCAGCGCGCCGATCCGCCCGAAGGAGCCGAACAGGTCGAACTCCCCGGCCAGCGACAAATCCGGCAACGAAACGATATTTCCCTGCAGCACCGGCATGTTCAGGTGCCAGCCATGCGGGTTATCCGCGCCGGCTGGCCCGATCCTGAACACCAGCTCGGCGATCATCGCCAGCACCGTGGAGATCACGATGCCGATCAGGATCGCGCCCTGCACCCCGCGGGCCACCAGCGCGCCCATGATCAGCAACCCCACCACGAAGACCATGGTCGGGATCGAGACGATCGACCCGCCATCGCCCAGCTGGACCGGAGGCCCGGCGGCGGTACGGGTGACGAAGCCGGAGTCCACGAACCCGATGAAGGTGATGAATAGCCCGATGCCCACCGTAATGGCGGCCTTCAGGTCCTTGGGGATGGCCCGGAAGATCGCGGTGCGCACCCCGGTCATCCCGAACAGGACGATCAGCACGCCGTTGACCACCACCAGTCCCATGGCCTCGGGCCAGGTGACGTCCTGGATCACCGAGACGGCCAGGAAGGAGTTGATGCCCAGCCCGGCGGCCAGGCCGAAGGGCAGGTTGGCGATCAGCCCGAACAGGATGGTCATGGCCCCGGCGGTCAGCGAGGTCATGGCCCCGACCTGCGCGGCCGGAAGCCAGTTGCCGGCCACATCCACGGGTGCGGCCTCGGCGCTGAATCCGCCGAGGATCAGCGGGTTGAGGATCACGATGTAGGCCATCGTGAAGAAGGTGACGATCCCGCCGCGCAATTCCCGCGCCAGCGTGGACCCGCGTTCGGTGATGCTGAAGAACGCGTCCAGGATGCCGCCCGGCCCGCCCGGCCGGCGCGGCTTGCTGCCGCGCTGCGCGCCCTGGGGGCCAGCTGGCAAGCGACTTGTCGTGGTCATGGTCCTGGACCTTTAGTAGTCGGTCCGGGATTCTTGCGAATCCCATGCCTTGAACGGCAACAGGTGCTCGCCGCCTTCGGACTGGAAGCAGTTCACCGGCATCAGCGAGCGGTTGGATTTTGCTTCGAAATAGTCGTAGAACACCGCGTCGTCGAATCCGGCGACAGCCGCATCATGCCTGTTGGCCGCGAAGAAGACCTTGCCGATGCGGGCCCACAGCGAGGTGGCCAGGCACATCGGGCAGGGTTCGCAGCTGCTGTAGAGCACGCAGCCGCTCAAGTCGAAGGTCCCCAAGGCGGCGGCCGCGGTGCGGATGGCCACCACTTCGGCGTGCGCCGATGGATCATTGTTGGCCGTGACGCGGTTGACCCCTTCGAAGACCTGGCCGTCGGGGGCGACCACGACGGCGCCGAAAGGCCCGCCGGCGTTGTGGACATTTGTGGTGGCAATATCGATGGCCATCGAAAGATAGTCTTGGCCAGTGGTAGTAACGCTCATCGCGTGGCTCCTCATGCTTTGGACAAGAGAACCGCAGCGCGCTGCTTGGCGCTAGCTACCGGTTGCGCTTGTCACCTGAAATCGATCAGTTGCATGCCCGGTAGATAGCGACCCATCAGGTGGGTGCCCGCCATAGACAGCTACGAGATTATCAGCGGATTGTGACGCACGCAACACTTCTTTTGAAATCTCTTTTTCGCATCATGAACAAAAACTTGCCGTCTTGCCGCTCATCCCCTCTCCCACTTGCAGCGATCCGACGGGACTGGCCCTCCCTCCAGCACCGCGAATCCCGAAGCTGGATCGTTGCCCCGGGGCTCGGGTTTCCAACACATTACAGCCGCCTATCGGCGCACCGATCCGGCGGGTGAATTTAAGTTCCCTTCGGCGCAACAACCTGAGCACCTAGGCGAAATACCTCTTTGAGAAGCTCAGATGCATCAAGTGCTAGAGAAGGGATCGGATAACGTGAGCGCACAGCTAGAAGCATCTGACACATCGCAGGCACTGCAAGTGCAACCGGGACGCTGGGTCAGCAATTGGACCCCGGAGGATCCAGAATTCTGGAAGCGCACCGGATCTGCGGTAGCCAGCCAAAACCTCAAGTGGTCCATCTTCGCCGAGTTCCTCGGATTCAGCGTTTGGCAGCTTTTCGCCATTGTCGTGGTCTATCTTCCAGTAGCGGGATTCAGCTACAGCACCACGCAGCTGTTCTGGCTGATCTCCATCCCGAGCCTCGTCGGTGCCACACTGCGCATCCCCTACACGTTCATGGTGGCCCGTTTCGGCGGGCGCAACTGGACGGTCATTTCCGCGCTGCTCCTGCTGATTCCGGCCGGCGGCATTTCCCTGGCCCTGGCTGATCCGTCCACGCCATTCTGGGTCATGCTCAGCCTTGCGGCGCTGACCGGCTTCGGCGGCGGAAACTTCGCTTCCTCGATGGCTAATATCACCTATTTCTACCCCGCTTCCCGCAAGGGATGGGCGTTGGGCCTCAACGCCGCCGGCGGCAACCTCGGCGCGGCGGTCGCCCAGCTGCTTGTACCGGTCATTGTCACGGTCTTCGCCGCCGGGGCGTTGCAGCTACCGCTGGCAGGGATGCTCTGGATCCCGTTGATTCTGCTCTCCGCATGGGGTGCCTGGAAATACATGCACAACCTGTCGTCGGCCCGCTCAGATATCCGCGGCGCCATTGCCTGCCTGAAGGTAAAGCACCTGTGGATCATCTCCGCACTGTATGTGGGAACCTTCGGCTCCTTCATTGGATTCTCGGCAGTTTTCCCCAAGCTGATCGTTGACACCTTCCCCGAATACGCGGCCTTGCCGTTGGGCACCGCAACCATCACCTTGGCTTTCCTCGGCCCGCTGGTCGCGTCCCTGGCCCGTCCATACGGCGGCAAGATCGCTGACAGGCTCGGCGGCGCACGCATCACCGTGGCGACCTTCGGAGCCATGGCCTTGATTACCGCTGCGCTGGTGCTCAGCCTGCCACGGGCCAACTTCTGGATGTTTCTATTCCTGTTCTTGCTGCTCTTCACCGCAAGCGGCATCGGCAATGGCTCGACCTACCGCATGATCCCGGCAGTCTTTGCCCTGAGCGACGAGGGAAAACAGGCAAGCCAGGTGGATTCTTCGCGCAAGGCGGCCGCAGCCCTCGGTTTGATCTCGGCCATTGGCGCCTACGGCGGCTTCCTGATTCCCCAGGCCTTGGGCCTGTCCGTATCCAGCACCGGCGCCTACACCACGGCGTTCATCATCTTCATCGCGGTCTACCTGCTGCTCATGGCCACCGTATGGTTCGCCTATGCACGCTCAGGCACCCGTTTCGCCCAGCACGGAGTCTAGGATGACCGACACTCATTGCCCCTATTGCGCCCTGCAGTGCGGCATCACCTTGGAACCCAACCAGCAGGATCACGGCACCGAACCGGTGAGCCTGAAGGGACGGGACTTCGAGACCAATGGCGGGGCGCTGTGCCGCAAAGGCTATAGCGCCGCCACGCTGCTCGATCACCCAGAACGCCTGCAATCACCCCTGCTCCGTCAGCCCGATGGAAGCTTTGCCCCGGTTAGCTGGGAGCATGCGCTGGATCTGGTTGCCGAAAAGGCGCTGGGCATCCGGGCCGAATCCGGAGCCGACGCACTCGCGGTCTTCGGTTCCGGTTCGCTGACCAATGAAAAGGCCTACCAGCTGGGCAAGTTCGCGCGGCTGGCCCTAGGTACCTCGCGGATCGACTACAACGGACGGTTCTGCATGTCCTCGGCAGCCGCCGGCACCAACCGCGCCTTCGGCTTGGACCGGGGATTGCCTTTCCCGCTGGCTGATCTGGATTCGGCCGGGATGATCCTGATGCTCGGTTCCAACGTGGCCGATACGATGCCGCCCTTTGTCCGGCATCTGGCCGGAGCCCGTGAGAACGGCGGGCTGATCGTGGTTGATCCTCGCCGTTCAGCTACAGCCAAGCTCTGCGCCGATAATGCTGGCTGGCACCTGCAGCCGACCCCGGCCACCGACCTACCGCTGCTGCTGGGCTTGGCCCACGTGCTGGTGGCCGAGTACCTGGCCGACACCAGCTACTTGGCCGCCCGCACCAACGGTTTCGATGCAGTGAAAGCCTCCTTGGCCAGCTGGTGGCCAGAACGCACCGCCCAGGTCACCGGCGTTCCTGCCGAGCAGATCCGGCACACCGCCCGGGCCCTGGCCCAGGCGGCCAGCGAAGCGAAGGCCGGCGGCAAGCCCGTCTACATCCTCACCGGCCGCGGCATCGAGCAGCATTCCAACGGCACCGATACGGTCACCGTCGCGATCAACCTCGCGCTGCTGCTCGGCTTGCCCGGAACCCTGGCCGGCGGCTACGGCACCATCACCGGCCAGGGCAACGGGCAGGGCGGTCGGGAACACGGGCAAAAGTGCGACCAGCTTCCCGGCTACCGCAAGATCACCGACCCGGAACACCGTGCACAGGTTGCCCGCGTCTGGGGCGTTGCCCCGGAAACCATTCCCGGTCCCGGGCTTCCCGCCGTTGAACTCCTTGACGCGCTAGGTACCCCCACCGGTCCGCGCATGCTGATGGTCCACGGGGCCAACCCGGTGATCTCCGCACCCGATGCGTCGCTCGTGATCCACGCACTGTCCAGGCTGGATTTCCTGGTGGTCTGCGACTTCTTCCTCTCGGAGACTGCAGCCCGAGCGGACCTGGTCTTGCCGGTGCTGCAATGGGCTGAAGAAGAAGGCAGCATGACCAACTTGGAGGGGCGGATCCTGCGCCGCCGCGCTGCCTTGGCGGCACCGGAACATGCGCGCGGCGAACTGTGGATCCTCGCCCAGCTCGCCCAGCGGCTGGATGCTCCCGGCCACTTCTCCCCCGATCCGGGGGAAGTTTTCGAAGAACTCAAAGAAGCGTCAGCCGGTGGCCTGGCGGACTACTCGGGGGTGAGCTGGGATGACCTCGATGCCGGGGCGGTCATCTACTGGCCGTGCCCTGCAGGCACCGAAGTGAAGGCCGAGCGCGGCATCCGCAATGGAACCCCTCGGCTATTCCTTGACGGTTTTGCGCATGCGGATCGGCGTGCAGTGCTGGTGCCAGTTGCTTTCCAACCGGAACCCCGGAAGAACAACGCGGCCGTGTCCCTGGTGACCGGCCGGCTGCTGGAGCACTACCAGTCTGGCGCCCAGACCCGCCGTGTTCCCGAGCTGGCCCAGGCCGCCCCGGAACCGCTGCTGGAAATCCATCCAGCCACAGCCCTAGCCCACCAGATTGTCCAAGGACAAAAGGTCGTGATCCGCAATGAACGCGGGGAAGTCACCGCCCGCGCACTGCTGAGCTCCGATGCCCGGCTGGACACGGTCTTCCTGCCCTTCCACTACCCGGATTCCGGTACCGCAAACCTGCTGACCGAGGCGAAGGTCGACCCGCACAGCAAGATGCCGGAATTCAAGCACGCCCATGTTTCGCTGAGCGCTGTGAAAGAGGAACAATGAACGAGCAACGCCCTCAACGCATTATCATCATTGGCTTCGGCCCCGTCGCCGCGTCCCTTGTCGAAGGGCTGCTCCCGGCAACGGCGGCCGGCCACTGCGCCATCACCATCATCAGCGCCGAAGACCACCTGGCCTACAACCGTGTGCTGCTCGCTGAACTGGCAGCCGGAGCCGCCGAGTTCGAACACCTGGGCATGGTGGATCCGCAGCGCTTGGCCGATGCCGGAGTCGACGTGCGCTTGGGCGTGCAGGCTACCGGCATCGATCGCTCACGGCGCCGGATCCATCTGGGCGGCAATGACTATGTGTCCTACGACCGGCTTGTGTTCGCCACCGGCGCCCGGGCGGTGATCCCCACGCTCAACGGCCTGAATTTCGATCCGCACGCTGATGCTTCACTGCCAGCCGGAGTCTTCGCCCTGCGCACGGTGGATGACGCCCACCAGCTGCGCAAATCAATCGATCTTGGCCAGCGCATTTTGATTCTCGGCGGCGGAGTTCTGGGTATCGAGGCGGCCTTGGCCATTGCGCGCACCGGCGCGCAACCGGTGCTGGTGCATCATGGTCCGGCTCCCTTGGGACGCGTCGTGGATGCGGATGGAGGGGCGCTGCTGACACGTAATCTGCGTGAAGCAGGTGTCGAGGTGATCCCCGGTGCGAAGGCCAGTGGCATTCAGAAGGATGCACAGGGTTTCACCGGCCTGATGACTTCCACCCACGGACTGATCCAGGCTGATGCCCTGCTCATTTCCACGGGTGTGAGAGCCAGAACAGAGCTGGCCTCGGGCTGCGGATTACCGGTGGGCCGCGGTATTAAGACTGATGAATTCCTTTGCGCCGATACCGAGCAGCGAATTTTCGCCGTCGGTGACTGTGCCGAAGTTGCAGGACAGCCACCGGTCGGATTGCTGGCCCCGGGCTGGGCCCAAGCCGCATGGTTGTCCCAGCAATTGTTGCGGCTGATTGGTTCCACTGGCTCCGAACCGTTTGTTGCCCCGGACTTCTCTGCTTCTGATGTATTGATGCTCAAGGGGCAAGGCATCGAGCTGACCGCCGCCGGCGATATCAGCGCCGGTTATTGGGACGATACCGATCTGCAGGCAACAATCTATGCGGACCCTGCGCGCGGACGCTATCTGAAGATCGTCACCCGGCAGGATACGGTCACCGGATTCCTGGCCATGGGATTGCCGCAAACCAGTGCCGAACTCGTGCTGGCGTATGAACGGGCCACCGCCTTGCCTGAAGACCGCTCCAACCTGTTGCGGCTGGATGATCCGGCAACGGATCAAATCGCTGCTATCCCCAGCGATGATGATCAGCTGTGCCGCTGCTCGGGCGCTACCTACGGCCAGGTAGCCCATGCTGTAGGCGCTGGTTGCACCACCGTCGCCGAGGTCGGCGAGAACTGCCGTGCGGGCACCGGATGCGGCGGGTGCAAAGCGAAGATCGAAGAGTTGCTGGCCAAGGCGCCTGCTCTGGCGCAATGACTCCAATGGGCGGTCGGCTCCCAGCGAGCTGGCCGCCTTTGCCTATGTCCGGCCGGAACGCAAAGACGCAGGGACGAAAGCCATGAGCTTTCGTCCCTGCGTTTGGATGATGATGCGAGTTGCCTTATTCTTGCACGCCACCGCTGGAAAACGCGATAGCCGGAGCTAATTGGTTGCAAGCGAATCCGTCTCGTCGTTCAGTTCGTACCAGCCTTGCCAGGCCGAATGCTCTACGTTCAGGCTGCGATCTGATTTGATACTCATTTGCTCTGCTCCATCCATAGCTGTCCCTCGATTTCCATGAGCCGCTGCACTGGCAGCGGCAGCGAATCGGCGTTCAGGCATTCGCCGGTATCCAGTCGGTACACTTCCTTGTGCAGCGGGCAGGCAACGGTGGCCACGCTGGTTCCTTCGACCATGGTGTCGCCCAGAATGCCGCGGGCCATGACCTTCGCGCCGCTGTTCGGGCAGTGATGCGAGGTTGCGTAGAAGGCATCTTCTTCGGTACGGAACAGGGCCAGCTGTGTGGCCTCAAGCCACAGCGCTTCTCCCCACCCACGCTCCAGCTCTGCACTGCGGCAAAGCGGAGCCAAGCTCAAAGTAGCTTCACGGGTGTCTTCTGCAATTTGCGTGCTCATGAACGTAAGCCCTTCGTGGTTGGCATCTGCTGACATACCGAGCTTAGAAGCCGCATGTTTCGCCCGATGCTTCCAGCCGTTGCCAGTCCGTAAAGCATGCCTAACAGCAAAAATGGGCACCGTGAATCCTGGATTCTCCCGGAAATCCGCTGGTTTATCCTGTCCTTTTCCCTTTGCACAGCGATTGCCCATTGCGAATGATTCGAATATGTTTCAGCCGCTTCACCCGGCTTTCGTCTGATGGTGGAGAGAATTGCTCCGGCCGAAACACAAGGGTAATTGCGGCGCAAAGCATGCTTTCTACAGTGGACTCATCAGCCTGAAACTCACCGTTTCCCAGCGAAAGTCGAAATTGATCATGGGTACTCCACACAATGCACGCCACATCCTGGTTATCGGCGGCGGTCCCGCAGCCCACCGCTTCACCGAAGCCCTGGCCAGCCGCGCACCGCAGGATCTGAGCATCACGGTATTGACCGAAGAAACCCACCTTCCCTATGATCGCGTGGCGCTCTCCCAGGCGTTAACCAACCCCGGAGTCGATCTCACCCTCGGCGATCCGAAGCTCTGGGAAGCCGAGCATGTCACCTTGGAAACCAACGCCAAGGCCATCGCTATCGACAGCACCAAGCGCACGGTCACCACGGAAGACGGACGCATCTTCAGCTACGACGAATTGGTGCTGGCCACCGGTTCCAACGCGGCCACGTTGCCCATTGCCGGCAACGAGCACACCTTTGTGTACCGCACGCTGGAAGATGTCTGGTCCATCGCGCAGAAGGTCAAGGAACTTTCAGCTTCCCTGGGCCGCACCCCGGTGGTAGCTACCATCGGTGGCGGGCTGCTCGGTTTGGAAGCTGCCGCGGGTGCCCAAGCACTGGGTGCGGAGGCAGTAGTCATTGATGGCGGCAAATGGCTGATGGGCACCCAGCTGGATGAAGGCGCTGGCCAGGCCATGGGCCGGCTCATCGAGCAAACCGGATTCACCGTCCACAACGGCGTTTTCCCGCAAGAAATCCTGACCAGCCAGGAGTCTGGCAGCACGGCTGTCACCGGCGTGCTGATGGCTGATGAACGCACCATCGATGCGGATATGGTGGTCGTTTCGATCGGTGTTCGTCCCCGCGATGAGCTGATCCGCAATTACAACGCGGCCCTTGACGAAGCAGGCAGCCCGGCACCCCGTTTCGGCATGGGCCCCCGCGGCGGCGTGGTCATCGACGCGCATTGCGCCACCGATATCGAGCACATCTGGGCTATCGGCGAGGTCGCGAACTACGACGGTTTCTGCATCGGCCTGGTCGCTCCGGCCAACGCCATGGCGGAAATCGTGGCCGAACAGCTGGCCGGGGGCGAAGCCGAATTCGCCGGCTTCGACACCGCCACCAAGCTCAAGCTCTCCGGTGTGGACGTGGCCAGCTTCGGCGATGGCTTCGCCCGCGCCGAGGGGGCGCTGGAAGTGGTCTATGCCGATGCCCCGCGTGGCCTGTACCAGAAGCTCGTGGTTTCCTCCGATGCCAAGACACTGCTCGGCGGCATTTTCGTTGGCGATGCCACCCCGTACCAGTCGTTGCGCCCGCTGCTCGGCCGGGAACTGCCCGGCGAGCCGGGAGCGTACCTCAGCGCCCTGGGCGGCGAGGCGCCAGAAGGCGAACTGCCCGATGATGCGGTGCTGTGCTCCTGCAATTCGGTCACCGCCGGCACCATCCGCGATGCCGTCTCGGGTTGCGGCTGCTTCGAGGGCGAAGCGCCGGTCACCACCGTCTCCGGGCTGAAGGGGTGCACCCGTGCCGGCACCCAGTGCGGGTCCTGCGTGCCGATGCTCAAGAAGCTCATGGAAGCGCAGATGCTCAAGGACGGCGCGGAAGTTTCCACCGCCCTGTGCGAGCATATTTCCTTCTCCCGTCCGGAGCTCTACGAAGCCATCCGCGTGGCCGGGTTGCAGGCCTTCGGCGAGGTGATGGAACGCTTCGGCACCGGCCAGGGCTGCGATATCTGCAAGCCGGTGATCGCCAATATCCTCTCCTCGCAGACCAGCGCCCACCCGATGGATGCAGGTCTTGCCGGCGCCCAGGACACCAACGACCGCGTGCTGGCCAATATGCAGAAGGACGGCACCTATTCGGTGGTGCCGCGCATCCCGGGCGGGGAGATCACCCCCGAGAAGCTCGGCGTGATTGCCGCGGTGGCGCAGAAATACGGCCTGTACACCAAGCTCACCGGCGGCCTGCGCATCGACATGTTCGGCGCCCGCTTGGAGCAGCTGCCCGAGATCTGGCGTGAGCTGGTGGACGCCGGCTTCGAATCGGGCCAGGCCTACGGCAAGTCGCTGCGCAATGTGAAGACCTGCGTCGGTTCATCCTGGTGCCGATACGGCATGCTCGATTCCACCGCGCTGGGCATCGAAATGGAGCTGCGCTACCGTGGCCTGCGCGCACCGCACAAGCTGAAGATGGGCGTTTCGGGCTGTGCCCGCGAGTGCGCCGAAGCCCGGGCCAAGGACATCGGCGTGATCGCCACCACCGATGGCTGGAACCTGTATGTGGGCGGCAACGGCGGCGCCAACCCGGCCCATGCCCAACTGCTGGCCGGCGGGCTGGATGATCAAACGCTGTTCAAATACATCGACCGCTACCTGATGTACTACATCCGCACCGCGGACAAGCTGCAGCGCACCGCGCATTGGCTGCAGGACCTGGATGGCGGATTGGAACGGGCCAAGCAGGTGGTGATCGAGGATTCGCTGGGCCTGGCCGAAGAGTTGGAAGCGGCCATGGAAACCCACGTGGCCAACTACGAGGACGAGTGGGCCGCTACCTTGGCCGACCCGGTGAAGCTCAAGCGCTTCCGTTCCTTCGTGAACACCGCCGCACCGGATACCGAGCTGGAATATGTTTCCGAGCGGGGACAGCAGCGCCCCGCCGAGCCGGTGGCACTAGGTGCCAGCATCCCGGTCGGGGCGCCGCAAGGCTAGGAACGGCATCCCACCCGTGCTGCTACCAGCGCGGGTGGATCTGTTCGCGCAGCTTGGCGTCGTAGAGATCGCGGACCGAGGCGTTGAATCCCTCGGAAATCTGCAGCGAACCGGCTGCCGCGTTGGCGCGGGCCTGCTGCGCATTGCGGGCTCCGGGGATGATGGTGCTCACCCCGTCCTGGGCGGCCAGCCAAGCCAAAGCCACCTGGGCACTGGTGGCTTCGGGCGCCTCGGCGGCAGCCAGCTTGGCGAACTCGCCAGCGGCTTGAAGACCGGTGGCGTAGTCCACGCCGGAAAAGGTCTCCCCCACGTCGAAGGAGGAGCCATCGCGGTTGAAGTTGCGGTGGTCATCCTTGGCGAACTCGGTCTGCAGGGTGTAGCGGTTGGTCAGCAATCCGCTGGCCAGCGGCACCCGGGCGATGATCCCCACCCCTGCCTCTCGGGCTGCCGGAAGCACGGTTTCCAGCGGCTTGTGGCGGAAGGCGTTGATGATGATCTGCACGGTGGCAATGTTCGGGCGGGCAATAGCCGCCAGCGCCTCGTCCACGGTTTCCACCGAAACGCCGTAGTTGGCCATCCGGCCTTCATCCACCATGGTGTCCAGCGCATCGTAGATCGCATCGGTGGAGTACACAGGGGTTGGCGGGCAGTGCAGCTGGACCAGGTCCAGGGTGTCCACGCCCAGGTTCTTGCGGGAGCGGTCATTCCACGCGCGGAAGGCATCCAGGTTGTAGTTCTCCGGCAGCTGCTCGACACGGCGGCCCATTTTGGTGGCCACGGTGACCCCGGCATCCGGGTTGGCCTTCAGCCAAGTGCCGATCAGCTGCTCGCTGCGGCCATCGCCGTAGACATCGGCGGTGTCGAAGAAGTTCACCCCGGCTTCGTAGGCGGCATCGAGTACGGCTAGAGCGTCGGTCTCGTCTACCGAGCCCCAGTCAGCGCCTAGTTGCCAGGTGCCCAGGCCAATGGCCGACACGTTGCGGTGGGTACGTCCAAGTTCTCGTTTTTGCATGCCTCCGAGTCTAGTGCCCGAAGTGCCTATTTCCGGTCGATGGCAGATCATTCTGCTGTGTTGCGGTGTCTGAATTTGTTCTCAATTATCTAAACGATAGAATATAAATTACCGTCACACCATCGAGGAGATCATGTTCCCCACTATTCTTGCGGTCATTTGCGCCGTCGTAGGATTGCTCGTCATGCTTGCCAGCAAATCCATGAAGCCAGAAAACAAGAACCGCTCTTCCACGCGCTTCACCGGAATCAGCATCTTCATCGTCTCGCTGATCGTGCTGGCCATCATGTCCACCACCATCGTGCAGCCACGCACTGTAGGCGTGAAGGTCGCGCTGGGCAAGCCGACCTCCGTGGTGAGCAACGGCTTCCACCTGAAGTGGCCATGGGAAAAGGTCGAGAAGCTGGATGGCTCGGTGCAGAACGACGTCTACTCCGCCAGCAGCGCCATCCCGGTTCGCCTGGGCAACAACGGCCGAGCCGACGTTGACGCCTCGATCCAGTGGCAGCTGAAGACCGACGATGCAATGGACGTGTTCCTGGATTACCGCACCTTCGAGGGCATCCAGTCCAACCTCGTCGACCGCAACTTCCGCGCCGCTTTGAACGAGGTCATGGCCACCTATGATCCGCTGGAATACGGCGAACCGGCCAGCGGCGGCCAGGACCTGGAAGGCCTGGCGAAGTCTGTCCAGGAAAAGATGCAGGCCAAGGTCAAGACCCAGATCGAGATCCGCTCGGTTACCTTGCCGATCATCAACTTCGACGAGCCGACGCAGAACCGCATCAACGAGCTGCAGGCGGAAACCGCCAAGACCCGCGTGGCCCAGCAACGCAAGCAGACCAGCACCGCTGAAGCAGAAGCCAACAAGATCCTGGAACGCTCGCTGACCCCAGAAACCTTGACGTCCAAGTGCCTGGACATTGTCGCGGAGTCCGGCCAGAGCCCTATCGGCTGCTTCCCGAATTCCGGGGTCCAGCCCATTACGATGACTGGCGACAAAGACAGCAAATAGTCCCCCTTTGGTCATCGCCCCCGTCCACAGGACAGGGGCGATGACTAGCTTAACTTTGGACCTGCACTAATGAACTTCGTTGCGCTGGTGTTTACGGGGTGACTCGTGGGGAAAAGTTTTATGAATCGCTACTTGCTAATGAGATGAGCGGGTCAAGTTTCTGAAACAGAGTCGTTGATGATCCCTAAATACTCTCAAGCCGCGAACCTGTCGGCGATGTCTGAGGCGTTTTCCACTGGCTGTTCAGCCGGCTCGTCTTAGAAGGTCATGTCGTGTTTTTCCGAGTCTCTTTCTATCAATTGGTTGGAAGTCCTACACAGTTCATCTGACTGGCTTCGCGCGAGTGCAGGCATGGTTCAGATCCATCTCGAGTGAAAGCGCTGAAAGGGATCATCAAGACTGCACCATAGGAGAACACAGTATTTGATCTGGAGGAAGACCTGCTCTCCGCACGCCGGAGCAGGTGGCAGCCGATGAGGTCAATGAATTTGAGCACGCCCCAGCGCCAAGTTTCTACGACGCCGAAAATCGGCGTGACTCCTATGTGTTCGCATCTGAAACTGAAAGGTCAATAAGCGTGCGGGCGCGCTTCGAATTTGACTACACAAATACTGCACTGATCTAGTCAGCTTCCAATAGGAGCAACAGAACCCCTAACCGTATTGGCTGGGGGATTCTGTTGTTCTCAACCACGTGATGGCCCAAGAAACCTTGGTCACACAACGGTCACTCGCAGCTTTGAGCTCGCCATTCGTAGCGGATATTTCCGACAGCAGAAAAGCTTTTCGACGATTTCAAATCTGTCTTATAGATGACCCGAAGCTGTGAAACTTCAGCGTTTTCCACACCATTCTTCACGGCACCCTCGAGACCTACCTGCACATTTTCCCCGGCAGGGACTTCGATGGGACTTTCTAAAGGTGCTAATCTCTCAGCGATTTCTTTGAATTCTGCCTCTTTGAGGCTCTCATTAGTCCACGCCAACAAGCTAGTCTCACCTTCGGGTAGCAGTGCTGCCACGGATCGCTTTGATTCCCAGCCCGTGGCCTCTACAGCTTGCACGTCGGTGATCCATAGCGGATCCCCTGAGGTGCTGGATGCTACATCCCCGACGAAGTTCTGCTCGTGAAATATTCCGCACAAAGTGTTTTCGACGTCGCCTTCAGGAGCGCCTAGGTCCAATGCCCCAGTCTGCGTGGCTTGAACCCCGCCGCAAGCGGAAAGGGCACAAATAGTTGCTAAAGCAAGACAACCTGAATAGATCTTACGTATCATCATTTGAGCTAATGCTACCGGGATTCTGCGCCGGCCAATCGCGATGACCGCACGCGATTTATCTTTGATTAAAGTCATGTTCTTGTCGAATTTTAAACGTGGCTGAAATATCCCACATTCTAGGCGAGCGCCAACGCGTCTGAAACCCTCAGAATCTACCAGAATCCGACCGATGAACGGCTTGAAAACTGTTCATACTCAAGGTCAAGATGAACGGCCATGCGCTCAATCCTCGATTCAGATTGGGCTCGGTAGACGAATACTTCCGCGGAGCTAGCCCTGCGGCATCGGACGGTCACCGGCGTGGCCTGGCTGCTCCGAGATGACCTGGATTTCCAGGCCCTTCGAGTCGTACAGCTTGCCATCGATCAGGCGGTCGCCGTCTTCAAGGCCGGCCAGCTGGTACTTGTAGACGGTGCGCAGCGACGTTTCCTTCTTGCCCCAGTTCAGCTCGTTGAAGATGATGTTCAGCAGCACCGCCATGATGGTGGCCGAGGAGATGCTGGACTGGAAGATGGTGCCAACCCAGGCAGGAAATTCGGCGTAGAAGTCGGGCTTGACCATGGGAATGCAGCCGAAGGCCAGCGAGGTCGCGATGATCAGCATGTTCATGTTGTCATCCTTGGCCTTGGCCAAGGTGCGGATGCCTGCGGCCGCTACCGAGCCGAACAGCACCACGCCGGCGCCGCCCAGTACCGGGGAGGGGATGGAGGCGACCACGCGGCCAAGCACTGGCAGCAGGCCGAGGACCACCAGGATGCCGCCACCGGCGGCCACCACGAAGCGGCTCTTCACACCGGTAATGGCCACCAGCCCGACGTTCTGCGCGAAGGCCGACTGGGTGAAGGTGTTGAAGATCGGGGCGACGGTGGAGGAGAGCATGTCGGCGCGAAGGCCGTTGGCGATGCGCCGCGAATCCACCTTGGATCCGGTCACCTCGGCCACGGCGAGCATGTCTGCGGTGGTTTCGGTATAGGTCACCAGGATGACGATCATCATCGAGATGATGGCGCCGATCTCGAAGACCGGGGCGCCGAAGGCGAACGGAGTGGGAACCGCGAAAATGTCGCCGGTGAGCACCTGCGAGAAATCGGCCATGCCCATGAACACTGCCACCAAGGTGCCCAGCGCAATGGACAGCAGGATGGACAGCCGCGAGAGCGCAGGGATGCCGGACTTGGACAGCGCCAGCAGGATCAGCAGGGTAATGGCGGCCAGGGCGATGTTCTTGATCGAGCCATAGGAATCCCCTGCGCCCGCCCCGCCCATGGCCCAGTCGGCGGTGACCGGGAAGAGCGAGACGCCGATAATCGTAATCACCACGCCGGTGACCACCGGCGGGAAGAAGCGCAGCAGCTTGGCGAAGAACGGGGCAATGACGATGCCTATGGCGCCCGAGGCGAGCACCGCGCCGAAGACTGCCGGCATGCCTCCCCCGCCGTTGAGGATGGCGATCATGGTGGCCACCCCGGAGAAGGACGTGCCCTGGACCAGCGGCAGCTGGGCGCCGAAGAATGGCACGCCCAGGGTTTGCAGGATGGTGGCCAGGCCGCCGATGAACAGGCAGCTGGCGACGAGCACGCCCATTTCGGCCGTGTCCATTCCCGCAGCCCCGCCCATCACCAGCGGCGGAGCGATGATGCCGCCGTACATGGTCAGCACATGCTGGAAACCGTAGGCCACGGTTTTCGGCGCGGGCAGGCGTTCGTCTTCGGGTCTGATGCTCTCAGCGGATTGGCTGCGGGCAGCACTCATGGGGAATTTCCTCTTCGGTGGACTGCGGATTGGCGCACCCCATGCGTTCGGGATGCGCCCCGCCGTCAATTCTCCCGCACAAGCCTGTCAGGTTGACAGCTGGTGAAGCGCAAATGGCTGCGAGGTGCATTACGTCAAGCGCTTAGCACTGCTCCAGGTCAGCTATCCAGCGTGCGTCCGGGCTGCTGGGTGTGCTCGACGAAACGCACCATCATCGCCTTGAAACCCGGCGTATTGGACTCGCGGGCCACCAGATCGCGGTGTACCAGCGCGTTGGCCTCCGGGTAGTAGGCCGCCACGCAGCCCTTGGCCGTCGGGTAGGACACCAGGCGGAAACGGTTGGCACGGCGCTCGGAGCCGGCGAAGGTGGAGATCACGTCCACCAGGTCCCGGTCGCTGTACCCGGTCTCGGCCAGGTCCTCCGGGTTGATCAGGATGACCCGGCGGCCGTCCTTGATCCCGCGGTAGCGGTCATCGAGCCCGTAGAAGGTGGTGTTGTACTGGTCGTGGCTGCGCATGGTCTGCAGGATCAGGTGGCCTTCGGGAGCTTCCAGCGCCTCGAAGTCCGACACGGTGAAGCGGCCTTTGCCGATGTCCGTGGCGAAGGAGCGGGTATCGCGCGGCGGATTGGGCAGCACGAAGCCGTTCTTCTCCCGCACCCGGGTGTTGAAGTCCTCGAAGCCGGGCAGCACCTTCTCGATGTGGTCGCGGATCACGTCGTAGTCCTCGGCCATGGCACGCCAGTTGACCGGGTGCCCATCGCCCAGGATGGCCTGGGCCATGCGGGCAACGATGACCGGCTCGGCCAGCAGGTGCTCGGAGACCGGGGTGAGCCGGCCGCGGGTGGACTTGATCACCGACATGGAGTCCTCCACCGAAAGGAACTGCGCACCGGTGGGGTGCTTGTCGTCCTTGTCGGTGCGGCCCAGGGTCGGCAGGATCAGCGAGGTCTTGCCGTGCACCACATGCGAGCGGTTGGGCTTGGTGGAGATGTGCACGGTCAGCTTGGCACGCTGCATGCCCGCCTCCAGCGCTTCGGTGTCCGAGTTGGCCAGGGCGAAGTTGCCGCCCATGGAGACGAACACGTCCACTTCGTCCTTCTCGAAGGCATGCAGGGCCTCGGTGGAATCGTAGCCGTGGGCGCGCGGAGATTCGATGCCGAATTCGGCATCCAGCGCTTCGAGCAGCTGCTCGCCGGGCTTCTCCCAGATGCCCATGGTGCGATCGCCCTGCACATTGGAGTGCCCGCGCACCGGGCAGGCGCCAGCGCCTGGCTTGCCGAAGTTGCCCTGCAAAAGCAGCAGGTTGATGATTTCCTTCAGCGTCGGCACCGAGTGCGGCTGCTGGGTCAAGCCCAGCGCCCAGCAGATGATGGTGGCCTTGGACTTGGCCAGCAGCATCGCGATCTCGGTGATCTGGGTGCGGGTCAGGCCGGTGGCTTCCTCGGTAGCTTCCCAATCCAAGGTGGCGCGCGCGGCTTGGTAGGCCTCGAACCCGTCGGTGACCCCGGCGATGAACTCGTGGTCCACCACGGTGCCCGGATGCTTCTTCTCTTCTTCGAGCAGCAGGTGGCCGAAGGCCTGGAACAGGGCCAGGTCGCCGCCGACCTTGATCTGCAGGAAGTCGCTGGAAATCGGGTCGGCCTTGCCCAGCATGCCGCCCACGGTCTGCGGGTCCTTGAACCCGAAGAAGCCTGCCTCCGGCAGCGGGTTCACGGCAACGATGCGGGCGCCGCGCTTGCGCGCATCGGCCAGCGCGGAGAGCATGCGCGGATGGTTGGTGCCGGGGTTCTGGCCCACCACGAAGATCAGGTCCGCATGATCGAAGTCTTCCAATGACACGGTGCCCTTGCCGATGCCGATGGTCGGGTTCAGCGCGCTGCCCGAGGATTCGTGGCACATGTTCGAGCAGTCGGGCAGGTTGTTGGTGCCCAGCGAGCGGGCGAGCAGCTGATACATGAACGCGGTCTCGTTCGCGGTGCGCCCGGAGGTGTAGAACACGCACTTGTCCGGGGTGGTCGCGTTCACGTGCTCGGCGATGGTCGAGAAGGCCTGCGCCCAGCTGATCGGGGAGTAATGGGTCTCCCCCTCGCGAATGATCATCGGAGCGGTGATCCGGCCCTGCGAGCCCAGCCAGTATTCGGTCTTGTCGCGCAGGTCCTCGATGGAGTGCTGCGCAAACCACTCCGGGGTGACGGTGCGGGCGCTGGCTTCCTCGGCGATGGCCTTGGCGCCGTTCTCGCAGAACTCGGCGGGCTTGCGCTTGCCGGTGATGGATTCAGGCCACGCGCAGCCCGGGCAGTCGAAGCCGTCGTGCTGGTTGACGCGCAGCATCGAACGCAGCGTACGCGACGGGCCGGCTTCGGCGAAGCCGCGCTCCATGGATACCATCACGGCCTTGAGGCCGGCGGCGGCGTGCTTGGGTTCGCTGACCTTCAGTTCATCTTCGTTGATGTCCTTTTTGGGTGCCGAACGATGCATGAGACCCTCCTATTGGTAGCGCGGCCGGTACTGATATCCAGCTCACATATTACAAGGCTACGCCCTGATCACCCGATCCGCATGTGTATAAATGTTCACGCTGTGCCTGCGGGAAAAAGCGGCCAGCGTCAGACCCGATTCCTCGGCCAGGTCAGCGGCCAGCGACGAGGGCGCACTGACCGCTGCGAGCACCGGAATTCCAGCCATCGCGGCCTTCTGCACCAGCTCGAAGGAGGCGCGTCCGGAGACCTGCAGGACGGTGTCGCCCAGCGGCAGCAACCCGTCGCGCAGGGCCGCTCCGATGACCTTGTCCACCGCATTATGACGCCCGACGTCTTCGCGCAGGATCAGCAATTCCCCGGCGGTGGAGAACAACCCGGCCGCGTGCACTCCCCCGGTAGCGGAGAACAGCTGCTGCGATTCGCGCAAGGTGTCAGGCAGGCCCAGCAGCGTTTCCAGCCCAACCCGCCCCGATTCAGGGGAGGGTGCGAAGGCGGCTTTCTTGCGCACTTCGTCAATGGAGTTGGTGCCGCAGATCCCGCAGGCTGAACTGGTGACCACATTGCGGGCAGCCAGGAGATCAGGATGCTTCGCCCCCGCGCCCAGCTGCACCTCGATGACGTTATAGGTCTGGTTGCCTGCTTCATCGGTGCCGGCGCAGTAGCGCAGGGAGGCCAGATGCTCGGGCGCGGAAATGATTCCCTCGCCCACCAGGAATCCGGTGACCATGTCGAAGTCGTCGCCCGGGGTGCGCATGGAGGTGGTGTAGGAGGTATGGCCGAAGCGGATCTCCAGCGGCTCCTCGCCAGCCAGCTTCTCCTCGCGGACGCGGGAGCCCTCCAGCGTTGCCCTGACCACGCGGCGGCGCACGATCTTGCGACCCATTTAAACGCTCCTTGTGCTACATCTTGCGGCTTCCGCCGCTTGCCGCATACTGCTAGAGGACACTCTACGTTTACAGACCCCGGCTCGGCCAACCCCCATGCTGGATTGAGGCAAATCCAAGGCTCCACCGGGGCCGCAATTCGCTGGGCCCAACTATTTCGCGGTGCTGCCTAGCCTGCTTCGTTGCCGTCTCCACTCGGCGCTGCAGCTTCCAGCAAAGGTGCCTGCAGGCGCGTGTCGCAGCGCAGCTCCCTCATAAGCGACATCCCCAGCAGCGTCACAATCACCGTGAACGGCACCGCCGAGAGGATGGCTGCCTGTTGCAGGGCCTCGAGCCCGCCCACCAGCAGCAACACGATCGCGCAGACGCCGGTGAGAAGTCCCCAGACCACTAGGACCGGCCTCTTGGGGTACATATTTCCGCCGGAGGTCAGCGTGCCCAGAACATAGGTATTGGAATCCGCGCCGGTAATGAAGAACAGCACCACGAGAATTACTGTGAATGCCGAGGTCACTTCCGGTATCGGCAGTTCGGCCAGCATCGCGAAGAAGGTGCTGTTGGTGTCTTCCAACGTTGCCTGGCCGATCCCAGAGCTGCCGGTCATCTCCTGGTGGATCGAGGTGCCACCGAAAATGCTGAACCAGATGCTGAAGACCAGAGACGGGACACCCATCACCGCAAGAACGAATTCGCGAATGGTCCGGCCCTTGGAAATCCGCGCCAGGAAGATGCCGACGAAGGCGCCCCAGCTCAACCACCAGGCCATCATGAAGTACGTCCACCATTGCATCCACTGCAAGTCTTCGGCTCCAGAGGGAGTCAGCAGCGCCACGGCCGGGAACTCGCCCAGGAACTGCCCCATGGAACGGAAATAGATGTTGGAAATAAATCCGGTGGGACCGGAAACCAGGACGAAAACCCCGATGGCGGCGGCACCGATCATGGTGCCCTGGCTGAGCCATTTGATGCCCTTGCCAACGCCGGAAAGCGCCGAGAGAGTGAATACGATGGTAACGCCTGCAATGATCACGATCTTGACGAACAGATCCGTGGGAATCCCGAACAGGCTGTTCAGCCCCTCGGCGATTTGCGAAGCGCCCAAGCCCAGGGAAGTGGTCGTGCCGAAGAGGGTGGCCAGCACGGTGAACACGTCAATGGTCTTCCCGAGCCATCCGTCCATGGATTTTCCAAGAACTGGCCTGAGCATCACCGAGACGAGTCCCGAGTTGCCCCGGCGGTGCGTCGAGTAGGCAATGGCCAGGCCGAACACGCCGAACAAGGCCCAGGCGTTCGGACCCCAGTCGAAGTACGAGAACTGCAAGGCCAGCACTGCTGCATCCATGCTTTCCGGCTCCGCCCGTCCGTGCGGAGGGACCATGAAGTGGCTCATGGGTTCGGCCGCGCCATAGCTGATCAACCCGATGCCCATCACGGCACCGAGAATCATCGCGATCCAGGCCCATGTGGAGAACTCGGGTCGGTCCGCGTCCTTGCCCAGCCTGATGCCTCCGTAGCGCGAAAAGGCCAGGAACAGCATCAGCACGATGCAGCCGAGAGTCACCAACAGGTAGCTCCAGCCAATGTACTGCGCTGACCAGGTGGATGCCCCGGACATCAGTTCATTGAGCCGGCCCGGTGCAATAGCCGCCCAGAGCACGAACACCACGACCAGCGCCAGCGAAACGAAAAGGACACTGCCCGGACGCTGGAGTTGCTTGTAGACCTGTTTCGATTCGTTCTTGTCCGCGGCCCGGCGCAATTTGCCGCCGGTGAGCGTGGGCCCTCCGCGTGGCCCCTTGCCCTGCTTTTCGTTGGTTTCGGTTTTCATGGCTCTCACACTTCGTTGTATTGGAGGAATCTGCCGACGCCGGGCTATAGCGCGGTCAGTTCGGCGCCGTCGTAGAACCGGCCGGCCTTGTAGACCATCGGCTCAAGCTGGGCGACTTCGGAATGCTTTACCTTGGCGATGAACACGGTATGGGTCTTGGCTTGGAAGCGCTCCTTGATTTCTGCTTCGATGGAAGCGGCCGAGCCATCGATCAGCGGGCTGCCGTTCGGCCCCTGATGCCATTCGAGCTCGGCGAACTTGTCATCACCCTTGGAAGCGAAGGTGCCCACGGTGTCGCGCTGCCCGTTGCTCATGATGTTGATGCCCAGATGGGTGGACTTGAACAGCGATGCATAGGTGCTGGTGGTCTTCTGCACGCACACCAGCACCAGAGGCGGCTCGAGCGAAACTGACACGTATGAATTTGCGGCTAGCCCGCGAGGCTTGCCATGTTCATCCATGGTGGTCACGACAGTCACGCCGGTAACGAATTGGCGGTTGAACCCCTTGAGCGCATCGAGATTCGGCACGCCGCTCAAATCGTCCACTACCACGCCATCATCCGTGGACTCGAAGGCGGACTTGAGCGATGGGACCCCCACGTCTTCGAGCAGCTCGCTCTGGTCCCAAGTCACCTGCTCCGAGATGATTTTCCCGTCCTGGATTTCCATCAGGTTGGAACCGCGGGTTTCCACGGTGTTGCCCGTGGCCGGCACACCCTGCAGATCGTTGGTGAACGTTCCGGTGGTGTGCCAGAAAATCGCGATGGACTGCTCCTGCGCATCCACGAGCAGATGGTCGATTTTTGTCACCAGATCAGGGAAGGCCTCCCGCACGGACAAAATCTCTTGCTTCAGCTCTCGGATGGTGGTGACGTTTTTGGATTTCTTGCTGATTCGCCGGAAGTCCGCGTGGAAGATCTCGTCCAGTGCATCGACCTGGCCCCGATCCCATGCCGCTTCCCAGGCGTTGACGAGTGATTCTTTGACAGGCTGGAGTGAATTTACAATTTGTTGCATGCAAGAAATGCTAGCAAAGGTTGTGACTGAGTCAACACGTTTCAGGAAATTCTCTTAAATTTAGCGGATTCAAGGCAATTCCTTGAATTTCTGTTGCATACAAGAGAATCTGTGGATAGAGTTCTTGTATGCAAGAGAGTTCAAGCGTGGAATCAAAAACCAGGAGCACCCCGGAGACGCCGTTGCTGGGCCGGCTCCGTCAAATGATCGTCACTGGAGTTGTTCAACCCGGAGATCTATTGGCAGAGACAGCCCTGGCGCAAGACTTCGAGGTCAGCCGTACTCCAATTCGAGAAGCATTGAAGCAGCTGGAGCGCGAGGGCCTAGTTGAGGTGCGTTCGCGGGTTGGAACATTCGTCAGGAAGCCCACCCAGCGCGAAATTCACGAGATGTTTTCCCTGAAGGAGGCCTTCGAGGGACTAGCCGCTGGCCTGCTGGCCAGACGTGGAGCCGTACCTGAATTGGAGCAGCTCAAGGAAAACGTTGCACGCAGCCAACGGGCCGTCGAGCGCGGCGACGCGGAACTCTATTCGCAACTGGTCCATGAATTCCACAGCACGTTGGTTGCCGGGGCTGACAACAGGAAGCTCACCGAGCACTATGACCTGTTGATGAACCAGCTGGCCTACCATCGCATCGTTTCGCAGACCCTGAGCTTGCCCGGGCGCTTGCAGAATTCGAAGGACGAGCACCAGGCAATCATCGACGCCATCAGCTCCAAAGATCCGTTGGCCGCAGAACTTGTGATGCGCAGGCATGTTGCCGCATCAAGCCAGTCGGCGGCCCTGGCCGCAATGAAAGAAGAAGACGAAGAACAACCGGGTTAGCCCCAAAATAGCCATGCAAAGGAATACCAGATGAATTCTCCACTGGCCCAGCCTCCTCAGCTCATTGATTTGAGCACCCGATCAACGCTCGAAGACTACCAGGATTTGGCCCAGGCCATTGGTTTGCGCAAAATCTCGTGCACGGTGGAAGAAGTTCCCCACCACGAATTAGGCAGCATCACCCGCGCGACCGCCACCGCAGTCATCCCCAATCCTTGGCTCGGCACTGGAACGTCGCAAGATTTATCCGAGCGGACCGAGGCCATCGCCCCATTGCTCGCCAAGCTGCTGTCGGATCGCCTGCTCAATGCCCTGGGCGGAGCCGAACAAGTTGAAGCTTTCGGCAAGGCCGCATTGGTTGGCAGCGATGGCGAATTGGAGCATGCCGGAGCGCTGATCCACACCCCGTTCTTCGGCAACCTGCTGCGCGAAGCCCTCGGCGGCACCTCGATCATCTGCTTTGTCGACGGCCGCGGCGTTCCTGGTGAATCCCTGCGAGTACCGATGTGGCATAAGACCGCAGCTGCCACCCGAACCCACTACCAAACCCTGGAGCTGTCCTTGCCCGATGCCCCGCATGCTGGCGAGATCGCGGTCATTGCCGCGGCATCAAGCGGCCCCCGGCCACATGCACGCATCGGCGATCGAACCACCGACCGAACGGTCACTTCCGAAATACTGAAGGGAATACAACTATGAACTACCGCAAACTGGTAACCATCGTCGAGGAAATTGCCACAGAGGGCGGACGCCCGGTGGATCCGGTAGCCCGCGTGGTCATTGTCGCCGCCGTATTCGACAACCCGTGGGCAGGGCAAGGATTCGTCGAGGACTTGAACCCGGGAATCGACTCGGTCGCCTCGGACCTCGGAGCGCTGCTGGCACCGCGGGTCATCGAAGCGCTGGGCGCCCCGCTCCAGGCCTATGGCAAGGCTGCAATCGTCGGCCTTGACGGTGAAGTCGAGCACGGCTCAGCCCTGATCCACACCCTGAAATTCGGCAACCACTTCCGCGACGCAGCCAAGGCCACCACCTTGCTGCCGGCCGTGGAAAAGCGCGGACAGGCCGGAGTGCAGTTCGACATCCCGCTCAAGCATTTCACCGATGCCACGATCCGCTCGCACCACCAGAGCGTCGAGGCCAGGATCGCCGATGCCCCGCATCCTGGCGAAATCCTGATCGCCCTGGCCGGCGCAACCCGTGGCCGGCCGCAGGAACGCCTGGCCCCGCTGTCCACCGAACAGTAGCAGAGCGCATCAGCCGGAACGGAGCGAAGCACGCATGACAAGCACGAAGCAGCCATTGGTTGTCCTCCTGCATGGAGTCGGATTGGACCGGACCATGTGGAAGCCGCTGCGCGAGCAGCTGGCGCACGAATCAGTGGCCCTGGACCTGCCTGGGCACGGGTTACGCCCGCCCCTGCGCAGCGAGCAGAATCTGGCGAGCTTGGCCGCCGATGTGCTCGAACGCATGGAAACTCGCGAGCCTGTGCATCTTGTGGGATTCTCGCTCGGGGCCTTGGTTGCCCAGTACCTTGCGCGCTTCGCTCCCGGGCGCGTGCTGACCTTGTCGGCGGTGAACTCCGTATGCCGGCGCACCGCCGAAGAGTCGACCGCGGTGGAAGAGCGCCTGGCTACCGCCGGCACGAACTTCTCCCAGGGAGTGGACCGCGCCATCGAACGCTGGTTCCCGGCCGCGGCCACCACGGTGGACGCGCAGCTCATCGAGGCTACGCGCCAAACTATGACGGGCAACGATCTCGAATCCTATCTGCACGCCTACGCGGTTTTCGCCCGCGGTGACCAGGAGATTGCCGCCGAACTCGATGCGATCAAGCAGCCGACACTGGCCATCACCGGCGAGCTGGATCCCGGATCGACCCCGGAAATGTCCCGCCGGCTGGTTGCCGCTGTGCCGCAGGGGCGGCTGCGCATCATCCCCGGAGCACGGCATATGCTTCCGGTCGAGAATCCGCTGGCCTTGGCCGCGGAATTGAACAGTTTTTTCAGCGATAACGAAGGGAAACAGGCATGAGCGAGCGTTACATGCATTTCATCAACGGAGAGCACATCGCTCCCAGCGAAGACCGTTTCTTCACCAGCTCCAACCCGGCAACCCTCGAAGATCTTTACGAGGCCGCGCGCGGCAATGCTGAAGATGTGGACCGTGCTGTCAAAGCCGCCCATAAGGCATTCTCCGCGCCCTCGTGGAGCGCCCTGAGCGCCACCGCCCGTGGACATCTGCTGCGCCGCCTAGGCGATCTAATCGGTGAGAATGCCGAGAAGTTGGCCCGCTACGAATCCTTGGACAACGGCAAGCTGCTGCGCGAAATGCGGGGCCAGCTGGCCACCCTGCCGGAGTACCTCTACTACTATGCCGGGCTGGCCGACAAAGTGCAGGGTTCCCAGATCCCAAGCATGAATCCGGCGATTCTAAACTACACCCAGCGCGAAGCGCTCGGCGTGGTCGGGGCTATCACCCCGTGGAACTCGCCTCTGACTTTGACCACTTCGAAGATCGCCCCTGCGCTGGCTGCCGGGAACACTGTGGTGATCAAGCCCAGCGAATACACCTCGCGCACGGTGCTGCTGCTGGCTGAGCTGGCTGAGCAGGCCGGATTCCCTCCGGGCGTCATCAACGTGGTCACCGGGTTCGGGGCCGAGGCCGGCGCGGCGCTAGTCAGCCACCCACTGCTGGCCAAGATCTCCTTCACTGGTTCTACGGCCACCGGCTCGAAGATCGCCGCCGAGGCGGCCGGCCGCTTCATCGGCTGCACCTTGGAGCTGGGTGGCAAGAGCCCCAACATCGTCTTCGACGACGCCAACGTCGCCAACGCGGCTATGGGCGTGGTCGCCGGCATCTACGCCGCGGCCGGCCAGACCTGCATTGCCGGCAGCCGGGTCTTCGCCCACAGGTCTGTCTACGACGAGCTGCTGGAACGGGTTACCGAACGTGCCAAGTCCATTGTCATCGGAGACCCGCTCTTGGATGCCACCGAGCTAGGCCCGCTGGCGTTCGCCGACCAATTGGAAAAGGTCGCTTCCTATGTGAAGATCGGCTCAGACGAGGGCGCCAAAGTACTGGCCGGCGGCACCCGCCCCGAAGGCCTGGACCTGCCGGGCTACTATTTCTCCCCCACTGTGCTCACCGACGTCAATAACGACATGCGCGTGGTCCGCGAGGAGATCTTCGGCCCGGTGGCTGCGATCATGCCCTTCGAGCACGAAGACGAGCTGCTGTCCATGGCCAATGACACCGAGTACGGGCTGGCCGCCGGCGTGTGGACGCAGAACCTTGCCCGCGCCCATCGCATGGCCCGGAGGCTGGAGGCCGGCACGATCTGGGTGAACACCTACCGCGCGATGTCCCCGATGTCCCCTCGCCAAGGCTTCAAGAACTCGGGCGTCGGCATCGAGCACGGCCTCGAATCCATGAACGAATACACCCGCCTCAAGAGCGTATGGATCAACACGGACGAGTCCCCCGTCGCAGATCCGTTTGTGATGCGCGGCTAAGGAAAGGGAGCCCCATGCCACTGATCGATGTATCCATTGCCAAGGGCCGCAGTTCCCAGCAGCTGCGCGCCCTGATCGACGCCTTGCACCGGGCCGCCGAAGAAACCGTTGATGCGGCCCCCGAAAACATCACGGTCATCGTGCGCGAAGTCGATCATGAGCATTGGTCCCGGACCAATCAAACCATCGCCGAACGCAACAGCACCCAGGCAACTGCCTAAGGGCAGCAGAGCAACGAAAGAAGGACAGATATGCGCTTTTCACTGTTCATCCACATGGAACGCTATGACGACTCGATCAGCCACGCACAGCATTTCGAGAACCTCGTCGAACTGACTCAAATGGCCGAAGCCGGTGGCTTCTCCACAGTCTGGATCGGCGAACACCACTCGATGGAATACACCGTCTCCCCGAACCCGATCCCGCAGCTTGCTTACCTCGCGGCTCGGACCTCCACGATCCGGCTCGGAGCCGGCACCATCATCGCACCATTCTGGAACCCGATCCGAGCAGCCGGCGAACTCGCGCTGCTCGATGTCATCAGCAATGGCCGTGCCGAATTAGGCGTGGCACGCGGTGCCTACCAATTCGAATTCGATCGCATGACCGATGGCATGAAGGCCACCGACGGCGGTGCCTCCATGCAGGAGCTCATCCCCGCAGTCAAGAAGCTGTGGGAGGGAGATTACGCCCACGACGGTGAAGTCTGGCAGTTCCCGACGTCCACCTCGGTGCCCAAGCCAACACAAAAGCAGATCCCTGTCTGGGTTGCCGCCCGCAGCCCCGAGTCGCACGAGTATGCTGTGGCCAACGGGTGCCATGTCATGGTGACTCCGCTGATGAAGGGCGACGAAGAAGTCGAATCATTAGTCCAGAAGTACGAAGCCGCCATCGCTGCCCACCCGGAGGTGAAACAGCGCCCTGACATCATGGTGCTTCGCCACACTTATCTGCACTCCGCCAACGAGCCAGAGGCCTGGCGCCCTGCTGCCGAAGGCATCAACAAGTTCTACCGCACCTTCGATGCGGTCTTCGGCAACAAGGTGGAGCCGGTCAACGGATTCATCGATCCCAGCCCGGAGGAGAAGTTCTCTGAACGCGAGGAGTTCACGCCTGAGTCCCTGCACCGCACCGCAATGATCGGCACGCCGGACGTGGTTGTTGAGCGCCTGCGCCGCTACGAAGATCTGGGCGTCAGCGAATACAGCTTCTGGAGCGACAACGCCCTGAGCCACGAGGAAAAGAAACGCTCGCTGAAGTTGTTCATTGACGAAGTTGTGCCGAATTTTGTGAAGTAGGCTGCGAAGGACCAGCCCGAACCGAGGCCGCCGTGCATCCGATTTTTCGGTGCCGGCGGCCTTTGCCGTCAGGCTTCAGATTCCTGTTTGCGCGACGGAGCGATGATCGCGAACTCTGCGCCGGTGACGTCGCTGAGCACGGCCATGCGGCCAAAGTAGGAATCATGGGGCTCATGGATGATCGTGCCGCCGAGCTTCTCGGCGAGCGCCACGGTCTGTTCGGCATCCGCCACCGCGAAGTAGGCGCGCCAACCGGCCTTGGAATCCGGATAGCTGGAGATGTCGAAGATTCCGGCCACCGCCTCGGAACCTTGGCCGTAGGTGTGGTACCGGAATTCGTCCGTGTCCGAGACCGGGGACAGGCACCAGCCCAGTGCTACACGGTAGAAGCGGGCCACCGCCTCGAAGTGCCTGGTGTGCAGCTCGTTCCAGATGCGGGTGCCCGGTGCGCGGCTGGCGGTTGTGTCTGCTGATTGGAATGCCTGGAAGAGTCCAACGCCGGTTCCCGCTGGGTCCCCGATGATGGCCATGGTTCCCTGGCCGGGAATGTCGATGGGCTTGAGATAGACCTTGCCGCCGTGCATTTTGGTGGCATAGGCGGCGGCGTGCACATCGGTCACATTCAGGTAGGTGGTCCAGGCATCTTGCACCTCGGAATCCGGGTCATTGGCAATGAAGCCGGTGGCCATTTCCCCGTTGAGGTAGACCTCGGCATATCCCTCGTCGCGGGTTTCCTCGTCATGGCGGACTTCCCAACCGAAAAGCTGCCCGTAGAACTGCGTGGAGCCCTCCATGTCGCTGGTGAGCAAATCGACCCAGCACGGCTCGGCTCGAGGATCCCTTGGTGCCGGCATCGCTTCCCCATTCCACAATTCATCCAGCTCGTTTGGGCTGAGTCTATGTCCTTTTTACCCAGATCAGCAACGGAAATTTTCCATTGTTCAAGATATTTCGAAACTCAATACCTCGTACTGAACCGCAGTTCCAATATGGTTTAATGTGACACAACACACAATGCACTGCTGGGCGACCCGAGGAGTTCACCATGAGCGTTCCCACATCCAATCTCACTGTTTCAGTGGCGGCCATCCTCGCAGAAGGGGCTGCCCGCTACGGCGAGCTGAACGCCATCACCGTCGATGGCCGCAGCACCACCTATGAGCAGCTGTGGGAGCAGGCCCGGCAATACGCCGGAGCCCTGCAAGCCCAAGGCATCGAGGCGGGCGACCGGGTGGCCTTGCTCATTCCCAACGTCACGGACTTCGCCCGCGCCTACTACGCGGTTCTGGCCCTGGGCGCCGTAGCGGTACCGGTCCACGCGCTGCTCAAGGCGCGCGAGATCTCCTACATCCTGGAGGATTCCGAAGCCAAGCTGATGATCTGCGCCGCACCGCTGCTCGCAGAAGGAGCAGCGGGGGCCGCCGCTTCCGGGGTGCCGGTGCTCAGCGTGCTGGCTCCGGAAGAATCGGGCGCCATCCGGTTGGAAGACCTGGCCCGGAACGCCGCGCCGATTGGCACCTACCTGCCGCGCCGCCCCGAAGACCTGGCCACGATCCTGTACACCTCGGGCACCACCGGCAAGCCCAAGGGTGCGCTGGGCACGCATCTGGCGTTGATCGAGCAGACCCACACCACGTTGCTGAACACCATGGAATTGCGCCGCGGCGACAAGCTCTTCGGCGGGTTGCCGCTGTTCCACACCTTCGGCCAGACCTGCGTGCTCAATACCGGGCTGCGGGTGGGGGCCGAGGTCATGCTGTTACCCAAATTCACCGCCGAAGGGGCCCTGGAACTGTTGCTGGAGGCTGGCATCGACGTCTTCTTCGGGGTGCCCACGATGTATGTGGCCCTGCTCGAAGCGGGCAAGCAGCGCGAAGGGATGCCGGAAAAACTGCGCTACGCCATTTCCGGAGGGGCCTCGCTTCCGGTATCCATCCTCACCGCCTTCGAGCAGCGCTTCGGCGCGCGGATCCACGAGGGCTACGGGCTGACCGAGACCTCGCCGGTGGCTTGCTTCAACCATGTGGGCGTCGACCCGCGGCCCGGGACCGTGGGCACCCCGGTCTGGGGCGTGGATGTGGAAATCGCCGACCCTGCCCGCCCCGATGAAATCCGGCTGCTGCCGCGCGGGGAGCTGGGCGAGCTGGTGGTGCGCGGGCACAACTTGTTCTCCGGCTACCTGAACCGGCCCGAGGCCACGGCCGAAGCGGTGGTCGATGGCTGGTTCCGCACCGGGGATCTGGGAACCAAGGACGAAGATGGCTACCTGCGCATCCTGGACCGGACCAAGGACATGATCCTGCGCAACGGCTACAACGTGTACCCGCGCGAAATCGAAGAGGTACTGGTTTCCCATCCGGAGATTTCCAATGCCGCCGTGTACGGGGTGCCGCACGAAACCCACGGACAGGAGATTGCCGCCTCGGTGACCTTGGAGGCCGGCTCCACGCTGGGCGCGCAGGAGCTGGTGGTGTGGGCCAGCAAGCAGATGGCCGCGTACAAGTATCCGCGGCTGATCGAGATCGTCCAGGAATTCCCGCTGGGTCCCAGCGGGAAGATCCTCAAGCGCGAACTGGTTGCGCAGTTCACTGCCGAGCAGGACTAGCGAACACTACTGGGGCAGTCCACCGTAATCCGGTGTGCGGCGTGAGTAGAACGCGGATCTGCCTTCGGCCAGGTCCGCGTTCGCCCCGTTCTCTTCCCACATCGCTTCCCACCAGCCCTCGGTGGCTTCTCCCTGGCGCACCAAGTTGATTGCCTCATTGGTGCGCGCAATGGAATACGGCGAGTTCGCCGCCAGCTTGCCCAGCAATGCGGCCAGCTCTTCTTCGAGCTGCCCCTGGGCAATCAGCCGGGTGAACATGCCCCAGCGTTCCGCCTCGGCAATGGAAATCTCCGCGCCGGAAAACAGCAGGTACTTGGCCCGGTGCTCCCCCACGGTACGCACCAGCCGTTCGATGCCCGGGCGCGGGAAAACCAATCCGATTCTTGCTGGGGTGATCGCCAGGCGCACGTTATCCGAGGCCAACTGGATATCGCAGGCCGAGGCCAGCTGCCAGGCCCCGCCAAAGCAATGGCCTTCCACCACCGCGATGGTGGTTTTCGGGCAGCCCACGATGATCTTGTCGAGCAGGTCGAAATGGTTGATCAGCTCCCCGTCCGCGTCCCGGTCGAAGAGCACCTGGTCCATCTCGTCGATGGCAATTCCAGCGCAGAAGTTCCCCGCCGCGCCGCGAACCACAATGGAACTGACCTCGTCGTTGGTCGAAAGGCCGGCAAAGGCGCCCACCAGCTGCAGGCACATGTCCTTGGTGAGCGCGTTGAGTTGGCCCGGGTTATCCAGCAGCACTACGGCAGTGGACCCGGCTGTTTCTACGCTGACCCGTGCTTCATTGTCCTTGCCCATCAGGTTCCTCCCAGTCGCGTGCAAGCTGCAGAAGTTCGAGGGGCAATAGCAATGCCCCCACTTCGCAATCTATCGCGAAATGGGGGCAAGCTGTTGTCCAGGCTGGAAATTATTACTTCCCGGTTCGTTGTACGCGAATTGGAGCTAGGTGGCTGGATACGGCCCAGGGCCCGGTACGCTAATACCGGGCCCTGGGCCCTTCCCTTCCGGGCTTAATTTCGCCGCAAGGTAAGAATTCGTTGCAAGACCACGAAGATCAGCAGCAAACCGCCGATCACGATCTTGGTCCACCAGGAACTCAAGGTTCCCTCGAAAGTGATGATGGTTTGGATCAGTCCCAGCACCATCACGCCAACCACCGAGCCGAGAATGAAGCCCATGCCGCCGACAAGCAGTGTTCCACCGATAACCACTGCGGCGATCGCGTCGAGTTCCATGCCCACACCGGTCAGCGCATAGCCCGAGCGCGAGAACATGGCGAAGAGGATTCCGCCCAGCGCCGCACAGGTGCCGGAGATGACGTAGACAACCACCTTGGTGCGTGCCACACGCAATCCCATCAAGGTGGCTGATTGCTCTCCGCCGCCCACCGCGTAAACGGTGCGGCCGAAACGGGTGCGGTGCAGCACCCACCAGGACCCGGCAATCACCAGCACGGCGATGACCACGGCGGCGGTCAACCGCCAGCGCCCCGCAGAAACGCCCCAGCTCGACAGCGCCACGAAACCCTCATTGCGGATCGGCACGGATTCCGGGGCGAAGATGAAGCACAGGCCGCGGGCCAAGAACATGCCGGCCAGGGTAGCCACGAAGGGCTGCACCTCGAAGTACTGGATCATCACTCCCATGCCCAGGCCGATGATCGATCCGCTGAGAATCGCGATAGGCAGCACCAGGGACAACGGGATCCCTGCATTGAGCATGGTTGCGGTGATGACCGAGGACAGCGCCAGCACCGCACCGACGGACAGGTCGATGCCGCCGGTGAGAATCACGAACGTCATTCCTGCTGCCAGCACGATCAGGTGGGCATTGTTGATGAACAGGTTGGACAGTACAGCGGGCGAAAGGAAATTCTCGTAGCGCACTCCGCCGATGACGAGCATCAGCCCAAAGACGACCACAGTGCCCAGAACCGGCAGGTAGCGCCGGTCCACATTCAATTTGGATATGGACTTGCGCGGAACACTGAGGATGCTCATGCTCCCACCTCCTGGTAGCGGCGGCGTTCGCGCAAGGAACCGAGCATGGCGCGCAGCCGGGTTGACATCATCAAGGTCACGGCAATGACCACGATGGCTTTGAATAGCGAAGTGACCAGCGGTGAAACGCCCAGGACGGTCACGGCCAGGCTCAGGGTGGTAATGATCAGCACGCCAATCATGGTGCCCGCGAGGTTGAACTTGCCGCCGGCCAGGGACGTGCCGCCAATAACCACGGCGAGAATGGCATCCAGCTCTATGAACAGTCCTGCATTGTTGGCATCAGCGGCCATGGTGTTGCCGGCGAAGATCAGTCCAGCCAGGCCCGATAGCAGGCCGCACAACACATAGACGGTGAATACCAGAGTTTTTGATTTCACCCCTGAGAGCCGGCTGGCTTCCGGGTTGATGCCTACCGCTTCGAGCAGCATGCCCAGTGCAGTACGCCGTACCACGAGGGCCACCACCGCAAACACGCCGTAAGCGATGAGCGCGGCCACCGGCAGGCCCAGCACATAGCCCGAGGCCAGTTTGCTGAAAGGTGCGCTATTGACCGTGGTGATCTGGCCGTTGGTGATCAGCATGGCCACACCGCGGCCGGCGGTCATCAGGATCAGCGTGGCGACGATCGGCTGGATGCCGAAGTTCGCCACCAGCACGCCGTTGAATGCGCCGAGGATCAGGCACAACCCCAATGCCACGATGACGGCGCCGACGGCTGTACCTGCGGATCCCGGATTTGCCGAGCTGGCGATGAACGTCAGCGCCACGGCTCCGGAGATCGCGACGGTGGCACCCACTGACAGGTCGATGCCGCGGGTGGCGATCACCAGAGTCATGCCCAGGGCGACCAGCAGCAGCGGCGAGCTATTGCGCAGGATGTCTATGGGGGCGCCGAACAGGTGCCCGTCCAGCACGCTGATGCCCAGGATGTCCGGGCGCTTGATGGTGCAGGCTAGCAGCAGCGCGAGCAGCGCAATCGCTGGCCAAAACAGGCGATGCTTGTAAATACGGGTCATTTGTTTTCTTCCCCGGTGGCGATGATTTCGATCAGGCGTGGCACATCCACATCTGGAGTGCTTGGAATTTCGGCAACCTTGGCGTGATCGCGCATCACAACGATGCGATCCGAGAGGCGCAGGACTTCTTCTAGCTCAGCGGAGATGAAGACCACCGACATGCCCTGTTCAGCTAGTTCGGAGACCAGGTTCATGATTTCGGTCTTCGCGCCGATGTCGATTCCGCGGGTGGGCTCATCGAGGAGCAACAGCTTCGGAGCGGTGGCGAGCCAGCGGGCCAGCAGAACTTTCTGCTGATTCCCGCCCGAGAGGTTCTTGAGCAGGGCGTTCGGATTGGCCGGACGGACGCCCAGTGCCTTGATATAGGCGTCCACGATTTGGGTGGCTTTGGTCTTGGGCAGCGGGCGGATCCATCCGCGCGCTGCCTGCAGGCCGAGGATGATGTTCTCGGCCACGGTCAGCTCCCCCACAACCCCTTCACCCTTGCGGTCTTCGGATGTGTAGGCGATTTTGCGGCCCAGGGCCTGCCGGGGAGTTCGCAGCTTCACCGGTTTCCCGCCCAGCTTGATCACCCCGTCATCTGCCTTGTCCGCTCCGTAAAGCAGGCGTGCGAGTTCGGTACGGCCTGAGCCCAGCAGGCCGGCCAAGCCGATGACTTCCCCGGGATAGAGGTCCAGATCGAAAGGCTGCACCGCTCCCTTGCGCCCGAGTCCCACTGCCTGCAGCAACGGTTCGGCGTCGGCCGCGCGTTCGGTTGCGGCGGTGCGTTCATTGGCGCCGCCCACTTGGGCATCGGAGGTGCCAGCGATCATCAGCGAGACCAGTTCACGTTGCGGCAGCTGGTCCTTCCTTCGTTCTTCTACCAATTGCCCGTTGCGCAGCACGGTGATGCGGTCGGCAATGGCGTAGATCTGGTCCAGGAAGTGCGACACGAAGAGGATCGCCACACCGTCATCACGCAACTTCCGCATGACCTCGAAGAGCTGGGCCACCTCGTCGGTATCCAGGCTCGAGGTCGGTTCATCGAGAATCAGTACCTTGGCGTCGACCACCATGGCGCGGCTGATGGCCACCAGCTGCTGGACTGCCAGTGAATGGGACCCCAGCGAGCTGGCCGGGTCTATCTTCAGCCCCATCCGCTCCAGATAGGTTTTGGCCTGGCGCCGCATGGTTCGCCAGTCAAGACCACCGAAACGGCGAGGCTCGCTGCCGAGCATGATGTTTTCGGCCACGGTGAGATTGGTGCAGAGATTCACCTCTTGGTACACCGTGGAGATGCCGCGTTCGCGGGCATCGGCGGGGCCGGTGAAGCGGGTGTCGTCGCCGTTAACCGTGATGGTTCCGGAAGCGATCGGATTCACGCCAGTCAGGGCTTTGATCAGGGTCGACTTTCCAGCGCCGTTCTCCCCCATCAAGGCGTGGACTTCACCGGGAAAAAGCCGGAAGCCAACGTTGTCCAGTGCTTTGACCCCGGGGAACTCCACGGAAATTCCAGCCATTTGAACGATGGGCTTCGTTGTAGGGGAATGCTGCACGGTGATTTCCTCAGTCCGTGACATGGGTGTTGAATCAATCATTAACTTGCCTCTGCGAGTTGCTTGTCCTGCCACCTGGTGGTGAACCGGCGGGCCAGCCTGTGGCCCGCCGGCTCGTGCTCTTGCCTGCGTCCCTAGTAGGTGCGATCGGCCAGGACCTCGGCCGCTTCATCCTGGGTGAAGGCGGCGTCTTCAACGACGATGCGCTTCTCTACAGATTCGCCGGCTACTACCTTCTTGGCGATTTCTGCCAAATCCTCACCTAGCAGCGGGTTGCATTCGACGATGTAGTTGATCTTGCCGTCAACCAATGCCTGCATGCCGTCCTTGACCGCATCAATGGTGACAATCTTGATGTCCTCGCCTGGCTTCTTGCCGGCTGCCTCGATGGCTTCAATGGCGCCCAAGCCCATGTCGTCGTTATGGGCGAAGACCAAATCGATATCGTCATGGGAGTTCAGGAAACCTTCCATGACCTGCTTGCCGCCTGCACGGGTGAAGTCACCGGTCTGCGAGTCGATAATCTCGATGTCCGTGCCCTCAATGGCCTTCCCGAAGCCTTCCTTGCGGTCGATGGCCGGTGCTGAGCCGGTGGTTCCCTGCAGTTCGACAACTTTCAGGTCCTTGTCCAGATTCTCCACAACCCAATCTCCGGCCCGCTGTCCTTCTTCAATGAAGTCGGAGCCGATGAACGAGGCAAAGAGCGTGTCATCGGTGGTGTCAACGGCGCGGTCGGTGAGGATCACGGGGATGTTGGCGCTCTTGGCTTCTTGCAGCACAGCATCCCAGCCCGTTTCTACCACTGGGGAAAAGGCCAGGACGTCAACGCCTTGCGCGATGTACGAACGCAGAGCCTGGATCTGGTTCTCCTGCTTCTGCTGGGCATCAGAGAAGCTGAGCTTGAAGCCGTTTTCTTCGGTCAGGGTGTCTTGGATGTCCTTGGTATTTGCCGCGCGCCACCCGGACTCGGCGCCAACCTGCGAGAAACCGATGGTAATGGTCTCAGAACCCGAACCTCCTCCTTCGCTGCCACTGGAATCCGAGCCGGCGCATGCGCTCATGGCTGCCATAGCTGCGATGCTGAGCGTTGCCAAGCCAGTGCGCAAAAAGGTCTGTCGTTTCATCGTGAGTTCCTCCTCGTGGGTCCCCGCCGGATAATGGTGGAGTGAATGGTCTCCGGCACCAGAACAATGTGTCGATGGTCACAATGTTAGCGCTAACAATTTAGGGTGTGAAGAGCCTTCCGGCTTTTGATTTCTTTTTCCATTGCCAACGGGTGACGGTTTTCAATCTAAATCGATATCCGACTAGGTAAAAAGGAATCAATGAGAGGAGGGAAATTATCCGGATTTAATCAATTGTTTGTTCGTCAGCTGGGCAATTCGGCACAAATATCCCTGAATTCTTGTCCTGCTTGACGGTGCGCCTCATGTAAGGATGCAGTGTGCGAAACTGGGCATGTGGATGCACAAATTATTTACACGATCATCGCCGGGCTGCTGCTAGTCGTATCGGCATTGGGCACCATCTTCCCGGTGCTGCCCGGCTCGTTGCTGACGATCGGCACGCTTTTGGGCTGGGGCTGGCTGCTGGGTTCCGGTGCTTCCTGGTGGGCGGCCGGCCTGGGCATGGCGATCGCCTTGCTGGGCTGGTCTGCCTCTGCGATCCTGACCGGCAAGAAACTCAAGGAACATCAAATCCCCAAGGGTTCCATTCTCTTTGCGGTCGTGGGTGCCATCGCCGGTGCTTTCCTCATTCCCGTGATCGGCATGTTCGTCGGTTTCGCAGTGGGCCTATTCGCCGGTGAAAGCGTGCGCCGGCGCGAAGTCTCCGGCGCACTCGGCTCATCCTGGGCTGCGTTGAAGGCCATGGGCCTGGGCATCGTCGTGGAATTCGGCTGCGTGCTGCTGGCCTCCTCCATTTGGGTCATCGGCCTGGTTACCCACTTCGTCACGCGCTAGATCCAGCCCATCTCGCGGGCGTAGCGCGCGGCCTCGATGCGGTTGGCAGTGCTGGTTTTGCCGATCGCATTGGACAGGTGGTTGCGCACAGTTCCCACCGAGAGGTGCACCGCCGAGGCAATCTGCGATACCGGCGAGCCGGAGGCGGCCAGTGAAAGGATCTCGCGCTCACGCCCGGTTAGCGGGTTGCTGCGGCTCTCCACGCTGAGCATGGCACGCTGCGGATCCACTACCTTGTCCCCGCAATAGACCCTGCGGATGGCGGCAATCAGCTCGGCCGGCGGAGAATCCTTGACCAGGAAGCCGTGCGCTCCAGCTTCGAAGGCCTGGCGGAAATATCCGGGACGGTCAAAGGTGGTCAGGATCAGCACCTTCACCTCGGCGTGGCTGGCCTTGAGTTCTGCTGCGGTGCGCAGCCCGTCGTGCCGTGGCATCTGCACATCCAGCAACGCGATGTCGGCAGGGTGCGCGTCCAGTGCGGCGGCGACCTCGTCACCATCGGCGCATTGCGCAACGACGTGGATGTCTTCTTCGAGGTTCAGCAAGGCTGCCAGCGCGCCCCGGACCAGGTGCTGGTCATCGGCGATGAGTATCCGGATCACGCTGCACTCCCCTCTGCCTCGAAGGCCACTTGCACGCTGGTTCCGCCCAGCCGCGATGCCCCTACTGTACAACTGGCACCGAATTGCTTGGCGCGTTCCTGCATTCCCCGGATGCCGTGGCCTGGCGTGCTGGCTTGCAGGCCATCCCCGTCGTCATCGACGCTGACTTTTCCGGGTTCCAGATGCAGCACGATGGTGCTGGCGTGCGCGTGGCGCAGCACATTGGTGACCGCTTCGCGCAGGATCCATGCCACATGCGAACGCAGCTGCATCGGGACTTGCTCGGCGGTTCCTGCCACCGTGAATTCGAGGTTGTTGTCGTCGCACGCCTGCTGCAGCTCGGCCAGCTCCCCGGCCAGGTCCTGGCGGCTGAGCCCCTGCACCGTCGTGCGCACGGAGTCCAGCGCGTCCACGGCCAGGGCGCTGAGTTGTTCCAGTTCTCCGCGGGCCTGGGCGTACTGTTCCTGGTCCATCAGGCGCAGGGCCAGCTGCGCCTTCAAATTCAATGCGGTCAGCGAATGCCCGATGCCATCATGCACGTCCCTGGCCACGCGCTCCTGCTCGGCGACCAGCAGGTAGTCGCTGCGGATCTTTTCTGCTGCGGCCGAGCGCCGAATGGCGGCCACGGTAATCGCGTACACCACCATCAGCACGAGGTTCAGGCCGATCAGGAAGATCGCGTCCATGAACTGCCCGAAGATGATGGGCAGCGCGAAACTGAGCACCAGCACCGCGGCATAGGCCGCGATGGCCCATTTCCTGTTCAGCAAGAAGATCGCGAAGGAGGTGATGAAGGGGAAGAGCCCCATGGCGGTCAACCCGATGACCGGAATGCCCAGGGCGATAATCGCGCAGAGGACCAGGAAGTTCGCATGCGCCCGGCGAGCGCTGGTTCCGCCCTGCCCGATCTTCTGGGAGAACCTGGCGTAGGACTGCAGGTAAACGGCGGCGAAGAGGGCGATCAGCGCCAAGCCGATGATCCGGGTGGGCAGCGCGTAGTCTTCGATAACCAGGTCCAGCACCGGGAAGACCAGGAAAATCACCCAGACGCCGGCGACCAGCCAACCTCGGCGATCCCAGAATTTCTGGTCCTCGTCGATCTCGCAGAGCGGATCGTCCGCTGGCGCGGTGCTGGGCAGTTTGCGGCTCACTGGCGTGCCTTGGCCTTCCTGGTGGCGAGTACCGCGAAGAGAACGAAGATGAGTGCCCATGCCACTAGGTTAGCGGTTGGGATCCACAACGCGTCCGGGGCCATTTCTACTCCGGCGGGCATGTCCTTGAGCAACGGGTAGCGGGCCAGGGCTACATAGCCGTACATCGGGGTGAAGCGGGCCGCGTCGAGCATGCCTCCTTCCAGGGGCATGAAGACATTGCCGAAGAAGGCGAAGAACACCATCAGGCCTGAGGCCAGGCCCAGGGCCGATTCGGATTTGAACACCATGCCCACCCCGATGCCGTAGCAGGCGAAGACCATGGCGCCGAGCAGGATGATCAGGTAGCTCGCTCCCCAGATCCAGCCTTCTTGCACTTCGGCTCCAGTCGCGGCGCCCAGGGCGAAGACTACTGCTGCCGAGGCACCGGCTACGGTGGCCGCGACGATCATCTTGCTGCTGACGAACATGGCCGGCGGCATTTTGGTCAAGGCTATTTGCCTGCCCCATCCCTGCATGGTTTCGGTGGCCACGGTCCCGGCGATTGCCACAGTGCTGACCGCCGCCCCGTAGGCTGCCATGGAAATCATCAGATAGAACTTCACGTTGCCTGCGCCCAGCTCGAACTCGGTGTAGCTGGGGATGTTGCCGAACAGGATGTACATGGCGGCGGGCAGCAGCAGGGCGAAGATCAGGTTGTACCCATCGCGGAAGTGCCGTGCGAATTCCACGCGGATGTAGGTGCTCATCATGATGCGTCCTTGGTCAGCTGGATGAAGGCCTCTTCCAGGCTCGGCGAGGAAATTTCCAGGTCGTAGCCCTGGTAGTCGGCGAGCAGGGCGGCCGCGAAGCGGTCCGAATCGACGCTGTGGAAAGCGAAGCGCAATCCGTTGCGTTCGGCTACCTGCACCGAATTATCAAAAGCTCCGGCTCGTTCGGCATGCTCCGCCGAGGGGAAGGAAGCGCTGACGGTGCGTCCGGAGATGAGCTTGCGCAGCTCTTCGGTGGCGCCGTCGGCGACAATGCGGCCTTGGCTCATCAGCACGGTGCGTTCTGCGAAGTTCTGGGCTTCTTCCAGATAGTGCGTGGCGAAAATGACGGTGCGCCCTTCGGTAGCTTCTTCTCGCATCGTGGCCCAGAAATCCCGGCGGGCCATCACGTCCATTCCGGCAGTTGGCTCATCGAGGATCAGTACATCCGGGTCGGGCAGCAGAGCCAAAGCGAACTTGATGCGCTGCTGCTCGCCGCCAGAGCATTTGCCCACGCGCCGCTTGGCGATTTTATCCAGCCCCGTGCGTTCCATGACCGGCCCAATGCGATCTGCTTGCTCATGCATGTGGGCGATGACTGACACTGTCTCCTTGACGGTCATATCGCGCAGCAACCCACCGGTTTGCAAGACGGCAGAGACCCTTCCAGCGGAGATGGCTTGGCGCGGATCCAAGCCGAGGATTTCCACCGACCCTCCTGTGGGTTGGGTCAGGCCCAGGATCATGTCCACGGTTGTCGTCTTGCCAGCTCCGTTGGGTCCTAGGAAGGCCACGATCTGTCCGGTCTGGATCTGCAGGTCAATGCCCTTGACTGCTTCAACTTTGCTGCGCGGCGTTGAGAAGGTCTTCTTCAAGCCGCTGAGCGAAACTGCATTCGTTCTAATCAGCGTTTCCATGCTTCTTAGTCTTCCCCCTTTGCCGGGTGTGCAGAAGAGCAGAAAGTCATGCGTTGCCCATGACCGTTGTCATGGACCGAATCCAGGTGGCTCGATGCAACCTCGCCGACTTTTACGTCGAATCCCGCTGTGAGCTTGGCAACTTGCCGCTTCCCAATGCTCCCTCGGCTCTCGTTGCTGGCCCCGTGAAAAGCCATGATCACTACGGGTCAACGAACAACTTGGAGATTTTCGCCCTTGTGGCCGGGTTGTCCCCCATCAGAGATTACGGATGGCACTCTGGGAAACTCACAGCGTACTCACGTAGGATTTTTGCTGTGCTAGATCATTCTTCGTTTCTTTCCCTTGTGACCGATTATGCGGCTCCAACCATGGGCGCGGCTTTCCTGCCCGACTGGTTGAACCCAGTCGTCTTCCTGAACAACCCCGCGCTTGGCCCATGGGTCTTGCTGCTGGTTTGCGCCATTGTCTTCGCCGAGACCGGCTTGCTGGTGGGCTTCTTTCTGCCAGGCGACTCGATGCTCTTCACCGTTGGCATGCTCATTGCCACCGGCACCATCCAAATTCCGTTGTGGCTCTTCGCCGCCGCGATCTTTGTCTGCGCCTTCGCAGGTGACCAGACCGGCTACATCATTGGCAAGAAATCCGGACCTGCCATCTTCAAGAAACCGGATTCCCGCTTCTTCTCGCAGAAGAACGTTGAGCGGGCCCACGAGTTCTTCGAGAAGTTCGGCGGCCGCGCTGTGATCCTGGCACGCTTCGTTCCAGTGGTCCGCACCTTCGTCCCGGTAATCGCTGGCGTAGCGAAGATGAACCACAAGACCTTCATCCTCTACAACCTGATCGGTGCCGCCCTGTGGGGTATCGGCGTCACATTGCTGGGTTATTGGCTGGGCCAATTCACCTGGATCGAAGAGAACATCGACCTGATCTTCATCCTGATCGTCCTCATCTCGGTGATCCCTATTGGTGTTGAACTGCTCAAGGCCCGCAAGCCGAAGAGCAAGACCCCCGAAAACTGATCTTCAAGCACTTCGGCGGCGGAACTGACCGCCGCCCCACTGTACGCCGCGGCGCATCAACCAATGTCCACATGGTTGGATTGTGCCGCGGCGTACTCCTTTACAGACAAGATTTTCGTCATTGTCCACGGCTTGAATCGCTTCACGCGTGATCGGGCGGATGGCATTGGCCAGCACTTCGCAGTCGCAGAATCCGCCCAGCAGCTGCATTTTCCGGTCAATCGCGGTAGCTCGCGGAGCGCTCGCATCGCGATAAGACAAGAGGAAGAGATGGGTCCCGTCGCATCCTTGCGCGCAGACCGCACGATACAAATAGCACGCTAGGCATTCATGTTCGACAGGTTCGAGTACTGCAGGCATTGGTGGCTCCTTGAAACAGTGGATGGCAGTAACGAAGCGTTACTGCCATCCACTGTCCATTTTGAAGCGCCGCGCGCAGCGCATTGCTCACCCAATGTGGAAAACTAGCTTCCTGCCAAGCTCTGCCGTAGGAAAGCCGCAACGCGTTCCAGGGCTTCTGCCACACGCTCATATCCGGCCGCGAAGGACAAGCGGATAAACAGGTGGCCTTCGAACGGATCAAAGTCGCCGCCAGGGGTCAGCGCAACATGCGCATGCTCCAAAACCGCTTGGCAGTACTTGCCCGCAGAACCGAAATGCTCCAAGACTTCGGGGGCCAACCGGCCGTAGAGGTAGAAAGCCCCATCGGCGGGAGCTGCCTCGCTGATGCCCAAGCTGCTGAAGTGCTCCAACACGTGGGCTCGGGTGCGGGCGAACTCGTCCACGCGCTCATTGGCTTCATCGAGGCTCCGCTGTTCAAAGGCAGCTACCACCGCGCGCTGTGCTGTCGCTGGAGCGCACAAGGCGAGGTTCGAAGCCAGTGCGTCCACCGTTGGCACTAGCTCATCGGGCACGATCATCCAGCCCAGGCGCCAGCCGGTCATCCCCCAGTATTTGGAGAAGGAGGAGACAACGATGGACGAGCGGGAGAACTCCCACGAGGTATGTGCCTTGCGGTCTGGGACGAATTCAATGCCGTGATAGATTTCATCGCTAACCAGCCGCACATCATTTGCTTCGCACCAGGTGGCCAAGTCCGAGAGCTCGCCTGCGCTGAACATGGTTCCGGTGGGATTATTCGGCGACGCAACAACCAGCCCATCGAGGCGTCCATGCTCCTTCTTGGCCGCCTCAAGCAGCTGCACGGTGGGCTGGTAACGCTGCGCTGCACCGGTGGGCAGGTCGACAACTTCCAGCCCCAGGGCACCCAGAATATTGGCGTAGGCCGGGTAGCCGGGACGGGCCAGCGCCACCACGTCTCCAGCATCGAAGGCTGCCAAGAACGAAAGCTGGAATGCACCGGAGGAACCTGTGGTCATCACGAAGTTCTTTGCGGGGATCTGTAAGCCATAGGTATCGAGGTAGTGCTTCGATAAGGCCTGTCGGGTTTCGAGCAGTCCCGCAGTTGAGGTGTACCCGAAGTCGGCATGCTCGGCATGCAGCTTCGCGGCCAGGTCATTCACGGCCGCTGGAGCACCGCCGCCAGGTTCTCCCACGCACAACGAGATCACGTCGTGGCCGGAGGTCCGCATCGTGGCGACCTGATCAACAATTTGCATCACTTCAAAGGGAGCTACCTTGGAACGCTGGGAGGCTTGCACTGTTTGTCCTTCTTTTCGCAGGCGTGGAAAACCGAAGCGCCCTCGCTTTGGTCTTCTCAGCTATCTGCTTCAAGGCTATCGGCTCCAGCTTGGTATTAGTGCGCGAGACAGCCGGTGAGCAGGCTCACCGACCCAGTTCACCCTTCGTTTGCCTCATATCCACCCTTGGGGCACGCGCCCCGGGCATCCTCAAGGTACCCGCCTTTTGCAGGCGACACCTCGCACAGGAGAACGCACTATGAACAACAAGCCCCTCTCGGCCGCACTTGCCGCCGCTGTATTGATCCCGTTGGTCTTGGCGCCGGCAGCCAGCGCCGCTGCTCTGCCAGGAACCGCTGCTTCCGCGCTTCCAGCGGTAACGGCCTAGTCCCCAGAACCGGGTTTCCGCGTACTGCCCTACCTCCAAGCTCCTGCTGCCACGTCGATGACCATCAACTGGATCAGCGAAACCGATGAGCCGGGCACGATAAGCCTCTCGGGACCGGGACTGGGAAAGTCCGGGAAGCAGAGCAGCGCACCACAGTACCTGGATCTCATGGAATACACCCGGGCCGAACTTGATCAGCAGATCGAGGGCTTGGAACAGGGCTCGTGGTTGAAGTCGAATTCGAACTACAAGCACTCGGTGACCTTCCAGGGCCTGCTGCCCGGAAAGTCCTACAACTACACCGTGACCCAATCAGGAGAAACCCACAGCGCGGCTTTCAAAACAGCTCCCAAGGGCGGGGCGTGGAAAAACGTGCGCATCATTGCGTTCTCAGATTCTGAAACCGAACCACGCGGACGCACCGAACACCGCGAGTGGGAGCTCTCCCCGGTCAACGGCTACACCGCAGATTCCATCCAGCGTCCGGGCGCGGGGTCCAAATGGGACCAGCAGTTCGGCATGACCACCCGCAACGGCGAACCGACCCTGCGCTACCCGCTGGACCAGTCCACCGCATTCAACGAGAACCTCAAGCACATCGAAGCTGCCGATCCGGACCTGGTCATGATGGCAGGCGATCTCACCCAGGGTTCGGGATACCAGCCGGCGTGGGATGAGTTCTTCGGCCATGTGGCCGGCGAGCATTCGGACTTGGCCTCCAGCGTTCCGCTGCATCCAGCTTTGGGCAATTGGGAAACCTATGCGGCGCTGAACGGCGGCTACGGCACGGAAACCGACCGCACCCCCGCGGTCATCTCACGCAACCGCTTCCTGGATTACTTCTCCTTGCCGCAGGACCCCGAGCACCCCGAGTACAAGGGCTCGTACTACCGGGTAGATCATGGACCGGTGACCGTGCTGACTCTGGATTCCACCAACGGCCGTCCGGACGAGGACACCAGGACCGGACAGCTCTCCGGAGAGAAGTTCTCTGGCGATGATACGAATATGGCCGCAGGGAATCTGTCCACCGACACCCAGGGCGAGTTCACCTTCGAATCCTATGTCCAGGGATTCAAGGACCTGTTCCCCGGCGCTACCGCGCAAGACTTTGACCTTCCCAACATGGATGCCGCCTCTGCGCAGTGGAATTGGGCCGAAAAACAACTAGCCGACGCCCGCGCCAACGGCCAGATTGTGCTGGTCCAGTTCCACCACTCGGCCTACTCCAACGGCGTGCACGGCACCCCACCGAACCACGAGCACCCTGACAATTAGTCGGGCACCGCGATGCGCGCCTACACTCCGATGTTCGAGGAGCATGGCGTGGCAGCGGTCATCTCCGGCCACGATGAAATGTTCGAGCGTTCCTGGGTGGACGAGGATGGGGATGGCCGCGGCTTCCACTCGTATGATGTCGGTGTAGCCGCCGATGGCTTGCGCGGCGAGAAGCTGGTGCAGAATGCCGAAGGCAAGTACGAGCCGCTGCGTTTCAACTCGCACTCGCAGTGGTCAGCTCCTGCCGACGAGCCAGAGACCTGGGCCAAGGATGAGGACGGCGTTCCGCAGCTGGTCTCCGGCGGACTGCACTACGGGCACCTGCAGATCGATATCGCCAATACCGCGAAAGGCGCAGAACTGACCTTGACCCCGGTTCACATTTTCCCCCAGCAGGATTCGGAATACCAGTTGGGAAAGACCGAGCGACGCGCCTATGACGACGTCGTGAGCTTCGCGGTAGGCAAGGATGGCGTGCCGCTGGCGAAGTAGTGCCCACGGCAGCGACGACTTGTCGCCACGGCTGCACGTAGTGGAGTATTGAAGCAGACGGCAAGACGCTGGTCAGAGCATCGTAGAGAGTAAGGCAGCAGATGAGTGAGCAACGCGTTTTCAAGGCAGTAGTCGGCAAGGAAGGCGGCTGGTGGAACATCTGGGTTCCGGAATTGGACCATGTGACGTCCACCCGGAAATCACGCAAGATCGCCCTTTACACCCGCTCACTGATCGCTGCGGTTCTGGGGATTGACGAGTCTTCCTTCCGCGTGGAACGAGAAGTGGTCAGCGCCGAAGAATTCGAACGCCGCTACACCGAAGCCGTGCGCAAAGCCAACGCCTGAGTTGGTATTGGCCGCCGTTTCCCCTACCCGGGCAAACGGCGGCCTTTTGCTATTTGCCCGTCTTTTCCAGTTCGCGTTCCTTGACCGGGTGACGGGAAAGGATCGAAATCCGGTTGAAGGCGTTCATGGCGGCGGCAATCCATTGGATGGCTGCCACTTGCTCCACGCTGAGCACCAGACGGGCCGATGCCACCGCGGCGATACGCTCTTCTGGCTTGGGCAGGTCGGTAGCGGCTTCAGCGATGGCTAGTGCTGCGCATTCTTCTTCGCTAAACAGGCCGCCGCATTCATCCCATGTGCTCAGCAGGTTGATGCGTTGCAGGCTCTCCCCTGCGTCCAGTGCCTTGCGGGCATGCAGGTCCAGGCAGTAGGCACATCCATTGATCTGCGAGACGCGCAGGTTCACCAGCTCGGCGGTGCGGTCGCTGATTCCGGCTGCGCGGTAGGACTTGGCGACATCTTTGGAAAATCTGCCAATCGAGTTCCATAGCTCTGGATTGGTCTTATCAAGGAAAAGCGGGTCTGAAACGGCCATATCAGAACCATACATGCAGTCGTAGACCTCCTGCACGAAGAGGGGTCGTTAACGCACCGTGGAGACCAGCGAAAGCTGGTCTCCACGGTAAATGCTACTTGTCGCCGTCGGCTGCGAGCTGGCCGCAGGCGCCGTCGATTTCCTTGCCTCGGGTATCGCGCAGCGTGGTTGGCACGCCGAGCTCATCGAGGCGGCGAACGAACTTGGAGGTGATATCCGGTTCGCTGCGGGTCCAAATGGAGCCCGGCACCGGGTTCAGCGGAATCGGGTTCACGTGCACCCAGCCGCGGCCACGCGCGTTCAGCTTCTTGGCCAGCATTTCTGCACGCCATTCGTGATCGTTCATGTCCTTAATCAGCGCGTACTCGATGGAAACTCGGCGACCGGTCTTCACGTAGTAGTCGTACGCGGCATCCAGTGCCTCGTCGACCTTCCAGCGCGAGTTGACCGGGATCAGCTCGTCGCGCAGCTCGTCATCCGGCGCATGCAGCGACAGCGCGAAGGTGACCTGGACATTCTCCTCGGTCAGCTTGCGGATCGCCGGAACCAGGCCAACGGTGGAGACGGTGATGCCGCGGGCGGCCATGCCCAAGCCTTCAGGGGCATCGGCGACCATGCGGTGCACGGCGTTCATCACGCGCTTGTAGTTGGCCAGCGGCTCGCCCATGCCCATGAACACGATGTTGCCCACGCGTTCCTCGGGGTGCTGGCGTCCGCCCAGTCCGCCTTCGGCGATGACGCGGTTGGCCTGGACGATCTGGTCCAGGATTTCAGCGGTGGACATATTGCGGGTCAAACCCGCCTGGCCGGTGGCGCAGAACGGGCAGTTCATGCCGCAGCCGCACTGCGAGGAAATGCACAGGGTGATGCGGCCCGGGTAGCGCATCAGCACGGACTCGACCAGCGAGCCGTCAAACAGGCGCCAGAGGAACTTGATGGTCTTGCCATCATCGGTTTCCAGGCGCTTGACCTCGGTGAGCAGCTTCGGGAACATGGCCTCGGCCAGTTCCGCACGGCGCTCCTTGGGAAGATCGCTCATCTTCTCCGGGTCGGTGGTGTAGTGCTGGAAGTAGTGCACGGAGAGCTGCTTGGCGCGGAAGGCCGGCAGTCCCAGTTCCTTCAGCTTGGCCTGGCGCTCGGCCAGGGACAGGTCAGCCAGGTGCGTTGGCGGCTGGGAGACACGGCGCTTGGTGGCGAACTGCAGCTCTGGACGACCATCGGCACCCATCTCCTGCTTCCAGCCTTCGGCGGTTGGAACGACCTGGGCGCGGCCTTCGGCTTCGGCTCGGGACTTGGAGATGCGCATCTGCTGGGCGCGCTGGGCCGCGGCCTGCTCATTGCGCAGTGCCTTGCGTTCTTCAGCGGAAAGTGGGGTGGAATCGATGGAAGTCATTGCTACCTATTGTTTCATGTATCCGCGAGTATTTGGCGGTGAGTTTGGGCACGCAAAAACAGTGCCGCTCCGCCAATCTACCGGCGGCGCGGCACTGCTGCATTCGGGTGTTCAGTACTTGAAGGATTCCTTCAGGTGGCCGAGGTTGCCCACGGCACCGGCAAGGTCCATGTCCCCCAGATGCCCGCTGGTAGCAGAGGCCGGTCGGTCTTTGCTCCAGTGCCGGAATCCATCTTGATGCTCGCGGGTGGCCACCGCATCACCGGTGCCAGCCATGACCGCCTCCAGCTGGAAGGTTTCGCCCCAGATGGACTCGCCATGGTCGGTTTCACCCAGGTAAACCCTGACTTCTCCGCTGACCGAGCCGTTGGCGAGCTGCTTGTCGATGTGCACTTCCTGCGCCACTGGGCGCCATCCGGATAGATGCTCCATTCGCAATCAGTCTTCGAAACGTTGCCATTTCGTCATACGACGGGAACCGAACGCTGTCCGGGACCGGTCATCGTGAAGTCGCGCGCCACCTTCTCATGCAGCCAGGCACTGGAGGCCAGCCGGGACATCGCCGAATCCCGCAGCGGGACAGCCCAGCGCGGCAGGGCACGGCCCAACAGCATGTTCACCTGCGCACGCCGGGCCGCACTGCGCGCTGCCCCGAGCCGGCGATCATCCAGTGCTCCCATGGGTGCTCTGGCAGCAATGAGCTGCGCCACCGCCTGCGCATCAGCCAGCCCCAAGCTCAGCCCCTGCCCACCGATCGGGCTGATCTGGTGGGCCGCATCGCCCAGCAGCACCACGCGCCCATGGACCATCGAGGGCACCATCCGGGTGGCAGTGCCGAAATTGCTGGTCATCGTGCAGGCCTCGGCGTCAAGAAGGTATCCGGTGCGGTCCAAGATGGTCTCGGCCAGCATGCCCGGCGAATCATCGACCTGCGTTTGCTCGACGCGCACCACCCAGCGCCGCCGCGCAGCGGGCAGCGGGAAGGATTCGACAATCCCCTGCTGATGCAGGAAAAGCGCGGCAGTGTGCGCCAGTCCAGTGGTCTCCGGGAAGTCCCCCATCAGGTAGCGGTCCCGATGGTCCCTTCCGGCAAAGCCCACGCCGAGATCCCTGCGGACCGCGGAACGGACCCCGTCGGCTCCGGCCAGCCACCGGGCCCGGTGAACCACGCCGCCAGCGGCAAATTCCACCGCCTGCTCTGACTGCTTAAGAACCTGCTCGAAAGCGCAGTCCATCATCAATGACCCCGGTGCCAGCTGTTCCAAGCGCTCGCGCAGCAATTGCTCGGTGTCCTGCTGCGGCAAGGACAGCACATAGGGATACTGGCCGCCAATAGTGGAGAAATCCATCGAAGCGATGCTCCGCCCGCGCGAGATTCCCAGTCCGCCGCGGATCTGCACCCCGCCGCGCTGCGCCGCCGGTCCCACGCCGAGTCGCGCCAGGACTTCTTGCGCTGGAGGGTGCAGGCCGATCGCGCGCGAGTGGGCTACCGGTGCGCTGCGCTGCTCGAAGACCCGAACGGTACGCCCGCTTTGGGCGAGCTCTATGGCCAGGGCCAGTCCTACCGGTCCGGCCCCGATGATCGCGGCGTCATCCACGGCCGCCAGCTTCCCAGAGCAGCAGGTTGCGGTAGGGCCGCTGCGTGCGCACCTCCCAACCAGGGCGGAGCAATGGCCTCAGTTCCCCCGGCACGAAGCTGCGCCGAATGGAGGTCAGGCCATCGCGCCGGATCAGCGAACTGCCTGCCAACGGCAAGGTCGCCAGCCCGAACAGCCCCAGCGCCACCGGGGAGCGCCTGATATCGCTGTGCAACCCGATCCCGGTGCACAATTGCTCGGTCTCGTCCTGCAACTGGCGCAGCTGGTCCGTACCCAGATGGTGCAGCAGGTGGTTGGAGAGCACCAGGTCGAACTGCTCGCCGTCGGCCGCTAGCCGGGTGCTGGTCGTTTCCCGGAATTCCAGCACCCCGCGCGGCAGCTTGCAGCGTTGCAGCGCTTGCCGGGCGTAGGAGATGGCCCGGGGATCCGGGTCGATACCGCACACTGCCACCTCGAACCCGTCGGCGAGCGCCCAGCGCGCCAGATTCGCCGCAATGTCTCCTCCCCCGCAGCCCACGTCCAGTATCCTGGCCCGGACCCGGCGCGCCAGCAACGGGCGGATGTACTGCACGTAATTGCCCCGCCAGCCGGCTACTACCCGGTTCACCAGAGGGAACTGCGCGTAGGTGCGGCGCAGCAGCACCGGGTCGCAATCCGGGCGGTCCATTTCCTCGATGGCTTCCGCTGCCCGCGCCAGCCGGAGCATTATCCTTGCCGGCATATGGTGAACAGCCCGGATTCCACCGTCAGCCCCGGACCGAATGCCATGGAGCAGACCCTTTCGCCCTCGTCCGCAGCGGCCGCTTCCAGGATTTCCTTGAGCACGAATAGCACCGTGGCGCTGGACATGTTCCCGTAGCGATCCAGGATCGCGCGGGCTGGCACCAGCTGCTGGTCATCCAGGCCCAGCCGGTTTTGCACCCGGTCCAGGATGGCCCGGCCCCCGGGGTGCAGACCCCAATGCTGGATCCGGTCCACAGAGAGTTCCGGGTCGGCGTCCTTGGCCAAGAGCGGCTGCAGCGCCCCGGTGATGTGCTCGTCGATGATGTGCGGAACGTAGGTGCCCAGCACCATCTCGAATCCGTGGTCGCCGATATTCCAGGCCATGGCCTCCTCGCCCACCGGGGTGAGCACGGTTTCGAAGCCGTCCATTTGCAGCAGCCCGCTGCCCTGCGCCGAGACGATCACCGCCGCGGCCCCGTCGGCGAAGATGGCCGAACCCATGATGGTGTCCGGGTCATTGGAGCTGTGCACATGCAACGTGCACAGCTCGGCGCAGACCACCAGCACGGTGGCTTGAGGATCGGCCAGGCAGAAGTCGCGGGCCGCGCGCAGGGCGGGGAACGCCGCGTAGCATCCCATGAAACCAAGGTGGTGGCGCACGGTGCTCGGTGCCAGCCCCAGCGCCCGCACGATCTGGTAGTCCGGGCCCGGGTTGTAGAACCCGGTGCAGGAGACGGTTATGACGTGGGTGATATCTTCCGGGGCAAGGTCCGGGCAGGCGTCGAGGGCCTTTTTCGCGGCGTTCGTGAACAGCGCGCTGGCCTGCTTCGCATAGATGCCGTTGCGTTCGGCGGTGCTCGGGGAGAGCAACCGGCCTTCAACCCGGTCGTAGAACAGCGGAGTTTCGGGTTCGGGCAGGGAGAGGTCGAATTCATCGACGCAGCTGTACCTGGTGCTGATCGCGGCGGAGTTGAACGAGGTGGCGATGAGCCTTTCACCCAGCCGGCTCAGGTTCGGCTGGCTGGCGAAGACATCGCGGATCTCTTCCTGGGCCAGGGTCGTCGCGGGAACTGCGGTTTGAATCGTGCGGATCTTCACTGACATGACCCGAGCCTAGGACCGATGCGGCGGAAGGTAAACAACTTTGGCGAATTACCAGCAATAGCCCGGGTATTCTGTTCCGCCGTGCGCGTGGATTATCTATCCCCTGCGAAGAATATGATTATTGTTATTAACATCAGATTTAATCGATCACGCATGAAGAGGTCATCTTGGCAAAGGCATCAGTTCATTCCCTGGAGGGTATCCGCCGAACCATCCTTGATGGCTTCTGGTCCCCCGGCGACCGCCTTCAACCAACCACTTTGGCAGAGCAGTTCGAGACCAGCACCACCGTGATCCGCGAATCGCTGACCCGGCTAGCGGGGGAAAACCTGGTGGTCATCCGTCCAAACCGCGGTTTCTTCGTGCCGGATCTGAACCTGCGCGAACTGGCGGATATCACCGAACTGCGGTGTTCCACCGAGGCACTGGCCGCCCGCTTGGCGGTGGAGCGCGGAGATGTCGCGTGGGAATCGAACTTGATCGCAGCCCACCACAAGCTTTCGCGCACCCCGCGGCGTTTGCCGGAGGAACCCGGCACCGTCAACCCCGCATGGTCCGAGGCGCACCGCGAATTCCACCATGCACTGCTGGTACCGTGCGATTGCCAGCCGATGCTCAAGCTCTCTGCCGACCTTTCGAACTTCACCGAGCTGTACCGCCGCTGGGCTGCCCCGTCGAAGGCCGCAGGCAAGCGCAACGTTGAAAAGGAGCACCAGGAAATCCTGGATGCCGCCTTGGATCGTAATGCAGCCCTGCTCGGTGAACTGCTCAATAGCCATTACCGTTCCACTATCCAGGTGGTCATGGATGCGGGATTGAGCACCCTGCGCTGAATCATCGCGCAGTAGTCTTTCCTTTCGAGCGCCGTCCAGCTATTTCTTGCCAGGCGCGGGCGGAATGACGCGCTGGGTAACGATGGCGGCGTTCATCGCTGCTACTGCCCGTTGCGCGGAGTCGGCTGCTGGTGAATCCTGTGCGAGTTCCGCAATCCGGGACTGCGCTTGGCTTCCCGTCATGGGTGCGAGCTCTTCTTCCAGCACATCGTTCACCAGGCCTATCGCCTGCAAGATCGCGAGCACGGTGGTGTCGCTGGTTCCCGGGATCTTCTGCCCGTGCAGGGCGCCCTGCAAATCGGTCCGGATCTGGCGCTGGATCTGTTGGTTGATGATGCGGACCCGCTGTTTGCCCAAGCCCAGCAGTGTGCGTTCACCGTATTCGATAATCCCGCCCTTGGCCAAGGAATCGGTCAGCGAGCGGGCATCGCACAAAGAATTGATCTTCACCGCTTCGTCGAGGCTCAGATTGCCTCTCTTTTCCAGCTTTTCCAATGGCGCGGCGAGAACTGGATCCGGGCAAGGGCCGGCACCGATGAGTTGGATCTGCCGATGCTGATCCTCGCTCAATGCCACACGCCCAGCGATCATCAAGTCGGTGATGATGGCAGCATTCATGCCGTATCCCGTAGCTGATACAACTGTCTCCGGCTTTTCGGAGTCATCGGCCATTAGCAAGTAGAGCTTTTCCGCAATCAACATATTTTCAGGCTACCGGCCTGCGGAGGCGAAATTCTTCAGCCTTCCGACGGATATTCAGGCTCGGCCGCCCTAGGCCGCGGACTTCTTCGCCTTGGCAACTTCGGACGGCGAATGGGTGGTGCGGGGTTCGGAACGGTCCTGGGTCATCGCCGACGTGGTGCGGATGAATACCGAGATCCAGCTGAACATGATGGCCACGACCGAAAGCTCGAAACCGGTCAGGTTGTAGTACGACCATTCGGTCCACAGCTGGAAGGCCGCCCAGATCGCACCAATGGCTGCGTAGGAGAGCATATGGAATACCGCAGGGTAGCCAGGCAGCAGCACGATGGTGCCCAGCAGCAAGAAGATCATGGCCGCCAAGACCAGCTGCACGAAGGCCGAATGCACTTCCATGGACAGATCGAAGGGGACCAGGCCAATGCCGATAATGCCCACCGAAACAATCAGCAGGCACCAGCGCACGAGCCGCGGCCGGGGACGCACCATTCGTGCAATCCTGTACCTTTCCAGCGCCGGGCGGCAACGGTAGGACTGGGCCAGGCGGACCAGGTCGCGGGTCAGGAACTCGGTGAAGGCCGCCAGCACCAAGCCGGAAATCACCAGCGTGAGGTTGAAGGTCCAGAACGAGCCCATGCCGGCCTGCGTGGTTCCCAGCGAAGAGAACATGCTCTGCCACCAGCCCTGGTCTTCGGCCAGCAGCATGCTGATCAGCACCCCGGCGCCCATGAAGATGCCCAGCACCACGGAAAGTGATTCCGCGTTGATGCGCGCGGTTGCTTCCAAGGACAGGTAGGCGGAGATGCCCGTGGCGACGCTGACTGCCAACGCGCCTGCAAGCACATCCAAATGCAACCCGTAGAAGGCCTGCTGGAACAAGTGGAAGACCACCAGCAGGATCATGACAGAACTGGCTACGTGCACCAATACGAGACCCAGGGCTGTGACGATCTGGCGCCATTTGGGAATCTTCTTCAGCCACGGTTCCCGTGCCCTCAGCATCGAACGGAAAGCATAGGCGCTGCTGGTTCCGGCCGAGACTGCACCGCAAACGGCGGAGACGATGCCCACGGACAGATCGCCAAAGAGCGGCGGACGCTCGCCGGCGAAGATAATGAGCCCCACAACCAACCCGAATAGGGAACAGAACAGGCCGGCCCACAGGGCACGGCGCTCAATGTCTAGCTCGCTGACTCGTTTGCTGAGAGTTACATCGGGATATTGGGAATGCACGGAGTACATTCTCTCATTTTCATTGAAAAACGTGTACCGCCCGCGGCGCCGCCGCACACCGCGCAGCAGCGCACTGCGCTAGTGGGAGGCCAAGTCGACCAAGCCGCTGGCCATCAGGCTCACGGCACCGCCGAAGGCAATCAGTATCACGAATGCGCGACTGAATTTTTGCGGGATCCTCGGAGCCAGGTAATTGCCCAGCAAGATGCCCAGCACCATCGCACCAAGACAGGCACCCCACTGCTGCCAATCCAGTTGAGGCATGCCGCCCTTGGCGGCCAGGGACGTCAGCGACAGCACCAGGAAGTAGAGCTGCACGGAGATGGCGAATTGCGCCTGCGGCCAGCGGCTGGCCACAGCGTATCCCGCGATGGCCGGGCCGGAAACACCGGCGGTCACCGACATGAATCCGGAAACTGCCCCGGCGCCGATGGCCAATCCCTTGCTTTGGGCCAGCGCTAGATTTCGAATCATGAAACTCGAAACCAGTGCCAGGATCACCATGAACGATATGCCGATGGAAAGCCATGGACCCTCCAGCGAGTTCGCCAGCCAAGCTCCGGGAACGGTCATGAGCATGGCCGGTATGAGCATGAAGGCGACCTTCCGGTACTCGACCTGACGGAAGACCTGCGCAAAGATCAGCAAACTGCTGCAGGCGCCGAGCAGGTTGACCAGCATGACTCCATCATGGGGTCCCAAGACCATGACCAGGAAGGGCGAGGAGACCAGTGCGAACCCCATTCCGGAGATTCGTTGCGTGGAGGCGCCCACGAATACCGCGGCTGCCAAGCCGATTACCGCCACTAGTTGCACGCTGCCTCCGCTTTCCCGATTCCCATCCTCTATTACGTTAGTCCACGGCCAATGAGTCAATTGAATGGAGCCCGCTTCATTTGGAGTTTTACGCTGTAGAGGTGAGCAATGACGTAGATTTCCTGATTATCGGCGGCGGCGCGATGGGCTCGGCGGCCGCGTGGTCCCTGGCATCTGCCGGGCACGAGGTCCTCCTGCTGGAACGCTTTGCCCCGGGCCATATGGAGGGCGCCTCGCACGGAGCAACCCGCAACTTCAATCCTGCTTACACCGAACCGGAGTATCTTCGCCTGTTGCAGCGTTCCGATGCTTTGTGGGATTCGCTTTCCGAGCAAGCCGGCACTCCGCTGCTGGAGCGCACCGGATTGGTCAATCACGGAATCGTTGCCGAACAACGGGCAATGCACCAGAGCCTCGCCCAAGCAGGATTCGGCAGCGAGCTGCTGAGCATCGCTGCGGCCGAAGAGCGTTTCGCGGGAATGAAGTTCGAGACCGAAGTCCTGCATATCCCCGCCGGCGGCCAGATCAATGCCGATCTTGCGGTAGCTTCGCTGCAGAAGCTGGCCGTCGCGCACGGGGCTGCCATGGAATACGGGCACCGGGTGACCGGATTGGAGGTGCTTGCCGATGACCGTGTCGAAGTGCAAGTCCAGCACCAGGGCACCATGTCGGCCATCCGTGCCCGCCATGCCATCGTCGCCGCGGGGGCTTGGACCGGGCTGCTGCTGGGCGATGCGCTCAAGCTTCCTGCCATCCACGTCACCGAAGAGCACCCGGTGCATTTCGCGCAGAAGGACCTGCCGGCGCACTGGCCGGGGTTCAACCACACCCTGGATCCGGCGCGGAATATCGGATCACGCGTCTTCGGTCCCATCTACGGCATGCGCACCCCGGGGGAAGGCATCAAGGTGGGCTGGCATGGTTCCGGACGGATCATCGATCCGGAGCACCGGCCGCACCAGGCCAGCGACGAACAGCTGCGCGGACTGCAGGACTACGCGGCACGCTGGCTTCCGGGAGCGGATCCCTCGCGCTACGAAACGGTGTCCTGCACCTACGCCAACACCGAGGACGAGCACTTCATCCTCGATTCGCTGGGGCCGGTCACCGTCGGCGCGGGATTCAGCGGGCACGGCTTCAAATTCGTGCCCGCCATCGGCGAATACCTGGCCGACCTGGCCCTGGGCCGGCGTGCGGCCGAACCCTTGTTCTCCGCAACCCGCACGGCGGCGAAACCGGTCTTCCTGGAACGCCGCCGCGCGGTCGGCCTGGGCTAGGCGCCTATCCCCGTTCGGTGGCGGGCAGCTGCTGGGTGATGCAGTGGATGCCGCCGCCGCGGGCGAACAGCTCGCGCGCATCCACGCTGGTCACTTCCCGTCCGGGATAGGCCGCAGCCAGGATGCTCGCGGCCTGGTGGTCGTTGGGATCATCGAAGCTGCAGGCGATGACCCCGCCGTTGGTCACCAGGTGGTTGATGTAGGAATAGTCCACCCAGCCTTCGGCATCGCGCAGCACCGTCGGTGCCGGCACGGCAATGAGCTCCAGCGCCCGTCCCTGCGCGTCGGTTGATTGCTCAAGCCGTTCGCGCACCGCCTGCGAAATCGCGTAGTCCGGGTGCCGAGGATCCTGCTGGTCGTGGTAGAGCACCACACCGGGCCGGGCGAAGCAGGCGACGATGTCCACGTGGCCGCGCGTGCCGAATTCCTCGTTGTCGCGGCTCAGCCCGCGATCGAGCCAAACGGTCTTCCGGGTTCCGAGCAGCCGGGCGAACTCGTCCTCGATGTCCTTCTCGGTCTTGCCCGGGTTGCGCCCCGGATCCAGCTGGACGCTGCGCGTGGCCAGCACCGTTCCCTCGCCGTCCACGTGGATCCCGCCGCCCTCATTGGTGATCGACGCCCGGATCTCCTCTGCCCCGGCAAGGCGCGCGACATGGCCCGCCACCAGTCGGTCCTTGTCCCAGGATGCCCAGCTCTGCGCGCCCCAGCCGTTGAAGTTCCAGTTCACCGCCTTGAGCTGGCCTTGTGCGGTGCGCACGAAGCTCGGGCCGGAATCGCGCATCCAGGCATCGTCCAGCGGGTGCAGGCAGTAGGCGACCGCATCGCCCAGATGGCGCCGGGCTGCGGCTTCGCTGGCCGGGTCCACCACCATCGTGACCGGGGTGAAAGCGCTGACCGCCCGGGCCACGGCGCTCCAGGCGGCGCGGGCCGCTTCGGCCTGCGCTTCGGTTTCTCCCAGCGTGTAGCCGCCGGAGGGAAATGCCATGAAGATGCGCTCATGGGCTTCGGTTTCTGCCGGCATGCGCAACTCAGGCATGGGTCTGCGTCCGTTCTCCCAGCTGGGCGTTTTCGCGCGGCGCCGCCAGCGCCGCGTAGGTATCGGGACGGCGGGTGCGCAGGAATGGGAAGAGCGCCAGCCAGTCGCGCCGGGCGTCCAGGTCCAAGGTGGCCACGAGCACCGCTGAGGCATCGCGCGGGGCGCGGGCCAGGATGCGGCCGTAGGGGTCCGAGATGAATGACGAACCGTAGAAGTCCAGTGCTCCCTCGTCGCCCCACCGGTTGGGGACAACCATGAACAGCCCGTTGGCAATGCCGTTGCCGATGATGGTCTGGCGCCACAGCGGCTCGGTGTCGAAGTCCGGGTGGTCCGGCTCGGAACCGATTGCGGTGGGATAGGCCAGCAGGTCCGCTCCGGCCAGCGAATAGATGCGCGGCGGCTCGCTGAACCATTCATCCCAGCAGGTGGGCAGGCCCATGGCCAGGTCCCCGAGCGCCGCGATGCGGTGCACCGGATAGGGCTCGTCATTGGGCCCTTCGCGGAAGTATTTGTCCTCGTAGTAGCCTGCGGTCCGCGGAATATGCAGCTTGTTGGTCAGCGCGACGATCCGGCCCTGCGGGGAAAGAACCACTGCGGTGTTCAATCCCAACCCGTCGGCGGCCGGAGCCTTGCGGAACAGCGAGATGTGCACGTGCAGGTTGTACTTCGCGGCCATCTCGCGGGCGAAGGCCACGGTCGGCCCGTTCTCCAGATCCTCGGCGGTCTCGTCCGCGGCGTCGGCGTCCGGGATCTCGAAGGCCGGATATTTGCCCAGGGTCAATTCCGGGAGGAAGACGATGCGCGCGCCATGCTTGGCCGCGCGGGCAATGCCGTCCTTCAGTTCCCCGCGCAGTTCCCGCGGGTCTTCACGCCAGCGGTGCTGCACCAGCGCAATGGTGATCTCGCCGCGCGACTTGGCTTCGGCACGCGCTGGGGAAACGGGTGGTTCAAGGGCCAGGATCTCTTGCATTGGGCTCCCCTTCAGATATTAAACGAATGGTATTCGTTTACAGATTAGGTCCAGCAAAGCCCTCGACGCAAGAGATTTAACGAATGACTTTCGTTTATTTGTGTAAGCTCTACCCAGAACCTTCAACAACGGGAGAATTCATGGCCAGGCCTTCCAAGCCGAAGCTCAGCACCGCCGCGATCGCCGATGCCGCACTCAAGCTCGTCGACGCCCATGGCGAGTTCACGCTTCCGCAATTGGCCAAGGCCCTCTCGGTCTCCGCTTCGTCCCTGTACAACCACGTGTCCGGCAAGGATGAGATCATCGAGCTGATGAGAGGCCGGGCCATGTCGGCGATCAGCCTGCCAGATAATGCTTCCAGCGACTGGCAGGAGATCGTACGGCAAATTTCCACGTCCTACTGGGAGTCGTATTCAAGGCACCCACGGCTGCTCCCGCTGCTCACCAGCCACACAGTCCGCGACAACACCACGCTGCGCGTCTACGATGCACTGGCCGAGGCCTTCGCTATGGCCGGGTTCGAACCGAAGCGGCGGCTGCAGGCCATCACGATCGTCGACTCCTTTGTGCTCGGATCCGCCTTGGACGCGGCGGCACCCGAGAATGTATGGGAAATCGACGGAGAGTCGACACGCGCTTTCAGCGAGTCACTGGCCACTGCCCTGGGCGACGAGGACCGGGCGTCAAAGACCTTTGCGGTGGGCCTTGATCTGATTATCAATGGTCTATATTCGCTGCCAGACTAGTGCGGTTGGCAGGTTAAACGCTTGTTGATGCCCAGAAGTCCGGCGCTGCCATGAATTTGAGTAAAGCTCACGGGGGCTGAACTCCATGATCCGTAATTCGCCCTGATCGCCACCGTGAATTTTCTGTCGAAGCCTACGAGCAAATCCAGCAGGGCACCCAGTAGACCCTGGCTCGAAGACAGGGATGTCGTGTAGCTTCGCGTGTTGCCAGCAAGCGACTCTGTCTTTACCGTCGAGCTGCCATTGAGTTGTCCGGTGATGGTATAGGACGTTGGTTCTGGTCCGGAAACTGACCAATCGAATCGGATGGTTTGCTGGTCCCCGACATTGCCTGTGCATTTAGCGTTGGCTGGGGGCAGAGCCGTGAGCGCAGTAGCCGTGGCGGAAGCCGCCGCTTGGCTGGAGAAAGCTGCCTGGGTTTGTTCGATTTGAATCGGCAAAAGGCACAACGTGAGCATTGAAAACATGCCAGCCATCTGAATCAGGGTCCGTCGCCGAGATCGTTGCGACATGGATTCCCGACTAGCTCCGGATACCCGAAATTCAGTGGCTTGATGCTCGCGACCAGCAAAAGGGCCTGGGTCCATTTCGGCCTCATTCACGCCCTGCCCGGATGAAAGTCGGCCGCTTCCACCATCCCTCTTGATGAACGCGACATAGAGCAGGTAGGCGCACAGCAGTCCGCCGAGAGAATAGGCCCATGGCTGGGACAGCCACGATACGACGTAGCCCAGGACCGGTACACTGGCCAGCAGCTTGTCGACGCTGTCCACCGCATACGGTTGCAGGTCCGCGACGGGATTGGCATCACCCTTGAGGATCAGCCCCGCGTCCGTCTTTTCGACAACCCGGTGCGTCACCCGCACTTCGTCACTGATCACCACCGAAACCACGTCGCCTATGGCGGCGTCCTCTACCGCGGTCGGAACAGCCAGACCCAGCGAACCAGTGGGGATGCCCGGTCCCATTGATCCCGAGGCGAAAACCAGGGGCTTGATCCCGAAAGCCAACGCCAGCACCGCCATGACCAGGCACAGGGTCCCGGCCGCGGCGCAGGCGTTTAGCACGAGGCGCTGGAACAGCGTCAGCGAAGATCCTGTGCGGGGTCCAGTTCGATTCAACTTCATCTCATGAACCCACCGTCGAGGTGAAGTCCAGGGTGATTGCCGTCGTGGCGCCCTGCAGGGTATTGGCCGCGGTTACTGGCAGCGAGTACTGCACGCACAGGGTTTCGCTGCTGCCGGCGGCCAAGGGCCTGGCGGCCGAGGCACTGCCGAACTGGGATCCAGCGTTCTTCGACAGCAGCGTGGTTCCGCCCGAGCAAGTAACGCTGGAGCCGGTGCCGCTGACCGTGGCGCCTGTTTTTACAACGATATTGAGTGCCGCCCCCAGCGCAGCGTTGCCCGATTCGGTGATTCTTCCGCCGAAAACATAGGGCGCCGAGATGGAACCGGTGTTCTTTACTGTCACGACGGATGCCGATGTCGAGCCCGGAAACAGGTTATTGCCGCTGATGGGCATCTGGTAGCTGGCCGAGGTTGCGCTGGTCGCAGTAGCTCCAACTCCCAGGGCAACGGTGGCCGTGCTGACGTTCGAGGTAGCTGTCGCTTGTCCGGTCCATGAGGCCAGCGTCGAGACGGTGCCGAATCCTACGAGGATGCCCAAGGACAGAATTGCCTTGATGCGCATTGAACGGTCGCTCATTCTTCCACTCCGTCCGTTTCAAGTTCCTTTTGTTTCCTGCGTTGCGCAGCAAGCAACGATAATCCCCCGATACCCGCGATGCCTGCCGCCGCAAGCAGCGCCGCACCGCGGAACCCGGTATCTCCGAGCCCATCATGCTGCTCGGGAGGATCCGATTGGGGCAGCTCTTCTCTCGGCGCATCACTGTCGGGCGAATCCCCTTCGTCAGGCGGCCGCGAAGAATCCGGAGCTTGCCCATCTCCGCCTGCTAATTCGACGGCGTCGATGCGCACCTGCAACGAAGGCACCTGCTGGTCCTCCGACTCATTTTTCGCCGACCAGGGCAGTCCGACCCTCAGTCCGAATTCCGCGGCTTTGTCCGGTTCCAACCGGACTACCGTGGCTCCGGCTGTTTCGAAATAGATCCTGGTTGACGCAGCGGGCTCGATCGTCCGGATGCGGACTTCGATATCCGACTCCCGGTCATTGCGAATCCACAAGGATCCTGTGGATTCAACGCCCGGCGCCAAGACCGGGGCTCCTCCAAATACCTGCGGTGGGGCATCGGAATAGACCCGGCCGTCCAAGCTGTAGCTTAGGCCCTGGTCAGTTTCCGCGGCTGATGCGGGCAGTGCCAGGCCGAGTGCCGCGCAGGGAATCACGGCCGTCAGGGCCGCACTGGCTGCAAGAAAACGGAGCTTCATCGATGCCCTTTCCCCTGCCGTTCACGCCATGCCCCGCCGAACATCACCAGCGAATACACGATCAATCCGCTCGTTGCGATCCAGGTCAGCCACGTTCTCTGCTGGAGTGACAGAGCGCTGTTCACGTATCCCAGGAGCGGCACGGAATACCAGAGCTTGCCCCGGATCTGTTCGGGTTGCACCGGCTCGTCATCGGCATTGTTTGCATCCCCGCGGAAAATGAATTGTTCTTCCCCGCCCAGGCTCGCGCCGATAGCGGAAACACGGTGCGTAACGACTTCAGGCTCACCTGATTCCAGCTGGTAGGTGGCAACCTCGCCAATGCGAAGGTGCTGTGGGTCAATCGGCTTCACCACCACCAAAGTACCGGGCGGCAAATGCGGCCGCATGGATCCGGTGAGCACGGTATACGCCGTCGCCCCGCCCAATTTCGGAACCAGGATCATGACGGCAATCAGGGCAAGGACGATGAACAGCACGAGCCAGGAAAGCACCTGACCGCACCACCACCGGATCCCTGTGCGTTCCTGCTGTTCCCTGCGCCGGACGCGATTCCCAATTGTCATCGTTGCTGCCCCGCGAACCCCAGCTTGAGCGCTACTTTCCCACCGGAAGCCGTTTGAGGTGCCCCGGAGGGAACCGAAACACGAATGCACAAGGCCTCATTCGCCATCGCCGGCGCGGCGCGCAGCACCCTGGCAGCTGCGAAGGAGGCGGTGGATCCCAGCGGCCCGGCATACAGCCGTTCCCCGGCCAACGGCTGGTCGGCTTCGCAGGCCGCTTGGTCCATGCCGGAATAGATGCTCAGTTGCAAAACGCTGGACAGGGCACGATCAGCGGCAGTCGGCGAAGCGGTCGCATTGACCGCCCCATCCAGCTGATAGGTCAAGTCCACAGTGCCAGCATTGCTGATCACCAGTGGTGCTTGCGTAAACGCCCCGGGGATCAGCTCGCTGCCGGACAGCTTCGCGAACTGGTGCTCGGTTTCGCCACCGGCCAGCAATGCCAGCGAACCGGTTTTCAAGGCTGGCGGATCCACCGTGCTTTCGGCGCGCCAAGTTGCGGCCGTGCCTTGCGCGCTGATACCCAGCAGCAAGAGCACAACCGCGACTATGGCGAACTTCAAGGGTTTGGGCATGCACCAGCCAATCCACGTTCCATGACTAAGCGCGGACTTGGTCCAAGGTCAGCGTCAGCGCTTCAAGATCCAGCGGCTGGTCGTAGGTCGACGGCGGGGTGTCCCCCACCGCTCCTTCGGCAAAGGTGACGGTGATCAGGAATGGAACTGAATAGGTGCCCGGATCGGCAAAGCTCAGTGTGCCGTCAGCTTCCTCCGTAATCCCCGGCGCCGATGCATCGACCTGCAGAGCGACGGTCACGTATCCTTCCAACGCTCCCAGCGCCGTAGCCGCCTGGTCGACGCTCAGCGATCCAGCAATGTTCTTGCCTTCGGCATCGATGGTGGCGGTCTGGCTGAACGCAACAACGTCCCCGGGAACGAGCTGCTGGGTTGCCGGGTCGAACGGCTCGGGCGCTTCCGGATTGCTGATGTCCTGCCAGCTGCCCTCCCCGTTGGTCGTCAAGTTCAGGTGGCCGGTTTCCACGGTGCCCGCGTCAATAGTCTGCTGCGCCTGCCAGCGCGCGATCGTTCCAGCGCCGCCGAGCAACAGCGCTCCGGCTGCAACAGCAGCAATGGTTGCCTTGGTTACTTTCTTCATGAATTACGCATCCTCAAAGTTTCAGGTGCCCCCAGTGACACACACTTTAAGTAAAGCTTGTTTAGTAGGTTTTACAACCCCCGGACGTCACATGTCGCTGCCGCCGGTCTGCACCGCTAAAGGAAACAAGACAACCGCCGTGAAAACGTATTCTCATGGCATCGAAAATTCTTGCTAACCAGCAGCTGACCAGCTCCTTTGCGCGAGGATTTCAACTCTCGAAACGATCCGGCGCCGAATGGCGAAAGATGGACGGCAAAGGCCATCCACCTGTCCATAAAAGTCTAGCTAGTTAGCGAATCAATCCGCCTTTTGGATAATGCGTGAAACGCCCGGGATCAGCTTTCCCGATCTGGCGCCGACGCAAACAGATTCAGGCCCATGGCACGCGAAAGCTGCCCGATGGCCAGCTGCGCGCGCACCGAGTTCCCGGCCATGTCCAAGGGCGGCGAGAACGCGCCAATGGCGCCCTTGCCCGGAGCTACCGCGACAATGCCGCCAGAAACCCCGGACTTAGCCGGAATCCCGATCTCGAACAGCCACTCGCCAGAACGCTCGTACAAGCCGTTGGAGGCCACGGTCGCCAGGGTATCGCGGCAAACGTCTGCATCGACGACGCGCTTTCCGGTCACCGGGTTCACTCCGCCATCGGCCAGCGTCGCGCCCATGACGGCAAGATCATGCGCGCTGATATTCAGCGAGCACTGCTTGGTGTACACATCAACGGCATCCGCAGGTTCGTTCTCCAGCCGCCCGTAGCTCTTGAGCAAATGACCCAGGGCCTTGTTGCGCTCGTTGGCCAGCGATTCGGAGTGGTAGACCTCGTCATCCAGGCTCAGCGCCCGGCCAGCAAAGGCGGAGAGCCCTTCCCGGACGTTCTCCCACTTCTTGGCAGCGGTCTTGCCGGGCATCATTGCTGTCGTGGCGATGGCGCCGGCATTGACCATGGGGTTCATCGGCAAGCCGTTGTTCAATTCGACGGCCATCACAGAGTTGAAAGACATGCCCGTATTGTTCACGCCGATGCGTTCGCGAACGACCTCGCGCCCATGCTCCTGCACCACCAGCGCGTAGACGAACATCTTGGAGATCGACTGGATCGAGAACAGGTGATCGCAATCGCCAACCATGTGGACAGAGCCGCCGACGTGGGACATGGCGATGCCAAAGAGATTGGGGTCCGCTTGGCCCAGGATCGGAATGTAGTGGGCAAGGAGCCCGTCGTCTGCATCCGCGTATCGCTCATGGGCTTCCTTGAGCAGGGAATCGATGCGATCATGTTCCAGCTCACCGGTAGAAACTTGCTGAACGACGTCGTCGAAATCGGTGGGAATAGTTTCGTTGTTCCCTTCCGAAGGATAGGTCATCTTCACCTGCCTTTTAGTCCTGGGTCCGTTGATTCATGCTGCTTGATTTGACCTTATCAACAGCATTGCCGCTTAGCACCTTGGATACAGCCATCAGCAGGCAAGAAGCATTGGGCCAGTTCTCCCGGCACCCGCCCCAATCACGCGTCCACTTGGTATTCAATGCATGAATCGCATGTGTTTTCCCCTACATTGTGGAGCACCTTACAGCGCAATGCACCCGATCTGACTTAGCATTTTGTGTATGGCTAAGGGTATTACTTTTCATACGCGCAAGTGGGTTCGCCCAGAAGACTTGAACGCAAACGGCACGCTGTTCGGCGGCAGCCTGCTGCGCTGGATCGACGAAGAAGCTGCGATCTACTCGATCATCCAGCTGGGCAACAAGCACGTTGTCACCAAGTTCATGTCCGAGATCAACTTCATCGCCTCCGCAAAGGAAGGCGACCTGATCGAGATGGGCCTGACCGCTATCGACTTCGGCCGGACTTCGGTCACCCTGCGCGCTGAGGTGCGCAACATCTTCACCCAGGAATCGATCCTGACCATCGAGAAGATCGTCTTCGTGAACATCGGCGAAGATGGCAAGCCGGCGCCGCACGGCTACGACCACATCACCTACACCCGCGATCGCATCCCGCTGGAAATCACCAAGGCACTGATCTAGTCCCCGTTTGAATGCCCGAAGCCCTCAAGAATTCAAGGGTTTGGTTCAAGGCCCCGCACGGCCGCGCTTAACTGCGTGTCCTAGCGGGGCCTTGTTTCATTTCAAGGTTAATCCCGCATAGCTCTTGCGCTCGGTTCATGCGTCCAGCAAAGTTGTTTTTGCACTGAGGAATTCCCCCGACGCAGAAGCGAGAAACCCATGGGCCAGATGATTTTCGTCAACCTACCGACCGCCGATCTAGCCAGAGCCGACAAGTTCTACGAGGCCATGGGCTTCACCAAGAACACGACGTTCTCCGATGAAAATGCCACCTCATGGATCATCGCCGAGAATATTCTCGTGATGGTGCTGCGCCAGGAGTTCTTCGCAAGCTTCCTGGTCAACGGCGATAAGCCGGCGCTCGGAAGCGGCCTGCGCGAAACCCTCAATGCCCTCTCGGCAGAAACCCGCGAAGGCGTCGACGACTTCGTCGCACGGGCCGAGGCCGGTGGCGGCAGCATCTACCGCCCGGCAGATGAGCCATTCCCGGGCATGTACCAGGCAGCCGTCCAGGACCCGGATGGCCACGTCTGGGAAATCGCGTGGATGAGTCCAGAAGCAATGGAAAACCCAGGCAGCTAGGCAGCTAAGCAACTAGCCGACCTCGGAAATCCGCAGGTGCCGCAGCTCTTCTGCTTTGCGGCGCTTGCGGAACTGCTTCTTCATCCCCTTGGCCGGATGCATCGGCTCCGGCCAGCGGGGACGCAGCTGGTCCCCCAGGGTAATGCCGCGCATGCGCCGCCCGAACATCGGCAGCACCCACTGCCTCAGCCACTCCACGTCGCGCTGCGTGCCCTGCCAGAATCCGACCCGGTCCGCGGCGCCAAAGGGATCGAAAACCAGCTGGTGTGGATACCCGAGGATCTCCAGGATCCTGATGGCCATGTAGCGATGGCCGGCACGATTCATGTGCAGCTTGTCGATATCCCACATGCGCTTATCCCGGTACGCCTCCCAATTCCAGTAGTCAACGAGCACTACTGAGTCCGGATAGCGTTCAGCGAGCCGGCGCACGTGATCATTGAAGCGCCAGTTGCGCCGCTTGAACGGGGCGAGCACCGGGTGCACGGGGATATCGAACCCGGTGAACAGCAGGACCTTGGCACCCGTGGAAACCAGGGCTTCGACAGCCTGCGAGTATCGGGCAAGGAATTCCTTCATGTCCTTGCGGAATTCCAGGATGTCGTTGCCGCCGGCATAAAAGGTGATCACCTCCGGCCTGAGTTCCAGGGCTATGGGGATCTGCTCGTCGATAATCGACTGGAGTCGTCGGCTGCGTATTCCCAGGTTCACGTACTGCCACTCGGGATCCGCTTTGGATAACTGCTTGGCCACGCGATCGGCCCATCCGCGTACACCGTTGGGCAGCCTGGGTTCCCAGTCCCCCACACCTTCGGTAAAGGAATCCCCGATCGCCATAAACAGCCGTCCCATGCTACCGACGCTAGAAGCCGAAAGTGCATAGCATGAAGCTTGCGGTTGAATTTCTGGTAAACCCTGGCGGTTCAGAAAACCATGCGCATGATCAGCCGGGGCATCCTGCTGGCTTGGGCGTCGCTGACCCCGACGACCTCGAACCCGGCCTGCTCGAACATCTTCCTGGTTCCGACGAAGGCCATAGTCAGGTCCATCCGCCCTGCCGGATCCACGGGGTAGGCTTCGACCGCTGGCGCCCCGAGGTCCCGCGCATACTGCACTGCGCCTTGGACCATTTCCCGATTCACGCCCTGGCGGCGGTAGCCGCTGCGCACCACCATACAGGTGATGCTCCAAGCCTCCAGATCATCGACGGGCCTGATGAGCTTGGACTTTTCCAGCAGTGGGATCCTCGATCGCGGAGCGATGCTGCACCAGCCCACCGGTTCCCCTGCGCGATAGGCGATCACTCCCGGGGCAATCGGCTCGGTGCTCAGCGAGCGCATGGCGGCGAACCGGTCCCCTGCACCTCGTTCCCTGATCTCGGCGGCACCGATCCGGTGCGACAAGCACCAGCAATGATTCTTCCTCCGGCTCGGATTCACTACCGTCGCGAAGTCATCCATGCGTTCTTCGGCCAGGGGCCTGATCTCGATGGGCGCTGTTCCTGCCGCCTGCGGATCCTGGTTCGTGTCCATCTGTCCATCCTGCGCTCCGAAAAGCCAAAAGGGCACCCTGGGAGGCAAATTCTTCGGGTTTTCCATAATGAAGAACTCCGGTTCCCTCGGTGTTGGCGCTGACCTGCGCGCTCTAGTGTTGAGGTATGACTTCGACACCTAAGGTTCTACCGGGCACCGCACCTGCCCGTCCCCCACTGAGATTGGGCATGACACTGCTGCATATGGCATTGTTCGGGTCTGCCGGCCTGATCCTGTTCTCGCTGCTGCTGGCCTGGCTCTCGGTAGGCGTCGCGCTGACCCCGATCCTCGGTTTGGGCCTGGTCGTCTTGGCCGGATTGGTCTATGCGCTCTTCGGCCTGGCCCGCTTCGAGCTGACTCGAATCAGCAACCTCTACGACATGGACGTCGCTCCGCTGACCTGGCGGCCACGCCGCCGTGAAGGCTTTGGCGAATACGTCCGTTCGCTCGGACGCAATGTGTCCAACGGACGCATGTGGGCGCTGCTGGGAAGCTTGCTCTTCTCCTGCCTGGCCGGCTCGCTGATGCTCACTGCCCTGCAAATGGCCGTGCGTTCGTCCATCGTTGCCTTCGCCCCGGTCTTGCAGGCAGATAGTGCCGACCCGCTGGGAACCGTTCCCGGGCTGTGGGGCTTCCAGACCCCGGTAAGCCAGGCACCTTGGCTGGTGCTGGCGGCGCTGCTGGGAATAGCAGTGGTTATCGGCTTGGTTTTCTTGCACCGGATGGTCACCGTGGGAATCGTCGGCTCTATTGCCCGCGAGAGTGCACTGGTCGAACGCGTGCGCACGACCGCGGTGCAGCGTGAAGGAGCGGTGCGCGCCGCAGAGGTGGAGCGCACCCGCATCGAACGCGACCTGCACGATGGGGTCCAGCCCCGGCTGGTCTCCGTGGCCATGACCTTGGGGCTTGCGCACCAACAGATCGACAGCGATCCGCGCCAGGCCAAGGAACTGGTGGCCGAAGCCCACGCTTCAACCAAGTCCGCGATTACCGAACTGCGCCAGCTCACCCGCGGAATCTACGCGTCGGTGCTCGATGACCGCGGACTGGATGCGGCGCTCTCGGCTATCGCAGGCCGCTCGCATATCCCGGTTGGCCTGGATATCCAGCTCAATGGGCGCTATCCGCGCGTGGCCGAAGCGGCGGTGTACTTCGCCATTGCCGAGGCGCTGACCAATGCTGCCAAGCATTCGCGGGCCCAGCGCTGCCAGATCACCGTGAGGGTCCGGGAGCATGAGGGCCGGCAGAGCCTGTGGGCCCGCATCGAGGACAACGGCACCGGCGGGGCGCGCATCACCCCCGGCGGCGGCCTGGATGGAATCAATAATCGGGTGCTCGCCGCCGGCGGCACCTTTAGCCTGGACAGCCCCCAGGGCGGGCCAACTGCAGTGGAGGTGAACGTGCCATGCGCGTACTGATTTGCGAGGATTCGGTCCTGCTGCGTGAAGGGCTGGTCAGGTTGCTGGCCCACAGCGGCCACCATGTTGTCGCGGATTTGCCCGAAACCAGCGGGCTGATGGATTTCCTGGACAACTCGTCCGCCGATGATTTCCCGCAGATCTGCATCCTGGATGTCCGTCTCCCGCCGACCTACACGGATGAAGGCATCCGTGCGGCGTTGGAACTGCGCAAGAAGTATCCGGATCTGCCGGTGCTGGTGCTCTCCCAGTACGTCGAGGAGCGCTACGCCTCGGAACTGATTTCCACCCAGTCCGGAGCGATCGGCTACCTGCTCAAGGACCGTGTTGCGGATGTCAGCGAGTTCATTGCTTCGCTGGAGCAGATTGCAGGTGGTGGAACCGTCTTGGACCAGGAAGTGGTGGCACAGCTGTTGACTCGACGCAATCACGATGACCGCATGCAGAAGCTGACCGACCGGGAACGCACAGTCCTGGCCGCACTGGCCGAAGGAAAATCCAACCAGGCGATCGCCGCGCTGCTCTTCCTCTCGGAGGCCAGCGTAGAAAAGTACATCACTTCCATCTTCCAGAAACTCGGCTTGGAAGCCGACGGAACGGGCAACCGGCGCGTGCTGGCAGCCCTGGCTCATATTGAAACCCTGGGCACCAACCGCACAGACAGGACAGGATCATGACTACCACGCAAACCATGCCGCTACCGCCAAACCCACCGGCGCCACCCAACAACGGCAAGCCGCTGAATATCATCCTCGCGGTGCTCGGCGGGCTGGTCATTCTCACCTTGGTCATCGCCACGGCACGCAGCGCCTTTGCTTCGGTCTCCCGGGAGCATTCGGTCCACGAAGCAGAGGTCTCCGGGGTGACCGCCTTGGAAGTTTCGGCGAGCTCGGGACGCTTCGATCTGGTCTTTGCGGACACCGACAAGGCAACACTTGAAGTCAAAAGCGCCAAGGCCGCGAGCTGGAAGCTGCATCGGGAGCGCGATCGGCTCATCGTCGAAGCCCCGAATGCCTGGGACAACTTCTGCTTCTTCGGCTGCGGATTCGACGACAACGAGGCAACGCTGGTGCTTCCGCAATCCATGGACAACGGAAGGCTGGATGCGGACTTCGAGCTGTCCGCCGGATCCTTCAACGCAGTCGGCGCCTACAAGGACCTGGTGGTTGAAGTCGGTGCCGGGGAGCTGAACCTCACCGGCAGCGCGCACACCGCCGATATCGACTTGGGCGCAGGGGAAGCAACGGTGCGCCTGGACAATGTCCGAAGCGCCCGGTTTGATATCTCGGCCGGCGAACTCATTGGCGAACTCTCGGGCACGGCGCCCAAGAGCATCGAGGGCAGTGTCAGCGCCGGCTCGCTGGAGCTGGAACTGCCCGAGGCCACCTACGACCTGCGGCAGAATACGGCCGCCGGATCCGTCGAGAACCTGCTCGCCACCGATCCTAACTCCCCTAACAAGATCACGATCGATGTCTCCGCAGGCAGTGCCACCTTGCATCCAGCAGGCACCGCCCAGGAATCGGTTGGCCGCTAGACCCGGTTCCCACGAAAAAGGCAAAGCGTCCCTTCCCGGATCAGTAGTGATCCGGGAAGGGACGCTTTGGCGCTTGTGGCTAGGACCTAGGCCTGGTTCTTCTTCAAGGCAGCCAGGCGTGCTTCGATCTCGGAAACCTGCGGTGCGCCGGCTTCGATCTGCGCTGCGCCGTCGGCTTCCTCGAGGATGTCCTGCGGTGCGTTGCTGGCCTTCAAGGCTGCCAAGCGCGCATCGACTTCGGTCTCGGCACCGAGGTCTTCCAGCTGCGCGAACTGCGCATCCAGGGAAGAGGCCGCCAGTTCCTGCGCACCGCGGACCTTGGCTTCGTCCTGGCGGATCTGCTGCTCGAAGCGGCTGATCTCGCTGGTCGGGTCGTTGATGTCCAGGGCCTTGAGGGTGTCCATCATCTGGTTCTGGGTCTTGGCATTGCGCGCGCGGGCCACCAGCTCATCGCGCTTGGCCACCAGTTCCTGGCGCTTGGCCTGCATGGTGTTCAGACCGGTCTTCAGCTTGGCCACGACATCACGCTGGGTGGTGATCGTGGATCCCAGGTTCTTGGCGCGCTTCTCGGCATCCATCTGGCGCTGGATGGCCACCGTAGCCAGCTGGTTGAACTTCTGCTGGTTGGTGCTGTCACCGGCGGCAGAATATTCGTCAGCCTTGTTCGACGCGGCCAGCGCCTTGTTGCCCCAGTCCTTGGCTTCCTGCTGGAACTTGGCGTGGTCGTCCTCGGCCATGCGCAGGTTGCCGATGGTCTGGGCAACCGCCTGCTCGGCCTGGGCAATGTTGTTGGTGTATTCGCGAACCGACTGGTCCAGCATCTTCTTCGGATCCTCCAGAGCATCCAAAGCGGCGTTGGCGTTAGCCTTGCCGATACCGAACATTCGAGCCCAAATTGAGCGCTTCTTGGCCATAGTGCGTCCCTTCGTCTTCCGTTGCTTAAAGCTTAGGGGAATTAGCAGCGCCGCTCTAACCGAAGACCACGCTGCGTCGGCAATCTAGTCATTGAAATGGCGCAGGTACCGTCCCGGGGCATCCAGGAAAAGCCGCCAGTTCCGCACCATGTCCAACTCGTCGTAGTCCGATTCGCGGATGCCCCACTCCCCGATTTCATAGATCCGCGCCTCCGGCAAGGAAGCAAGAATTGGCGAGTGGGTGGAGAGAATTACCTGGGAACCGGAACGCAGCAGATCTGCAATATGCGAGAGCAGCATGAGGCAGCCATTGAAGGACAGCGCTGACTCGGCTTCGTCGAAAACCCACAACCCATTGACATACGAGCGCTCGGTGAAGAACTCGACGAAGGATTCGCCATGGCTCTGGAAATTGTGCTTTCCGCGCGAGCCGATGGAGCCCAGATAGGCGAAGTGCCCGTGCATGGTTTCCGCGCGCAAGAACACGCCGGCCTTGGACGCACCGGCTCCGCGTTCCAATTGCAGGTGCGAGGACAACCCGGATTCGGTGGGTTGGGTCTGGTGCATGCTGTTGCGGGTTCCGCCCTCGGCATTCAGCCCAAAGGCCGCTGCAATCGCCTCGACGAGCGTTGATTTTCCCGCGCCGTTCTCCCCCACCAGCACAGTCAGCTGGCCCAGTTCAAGGCCCTCGTCAAGCAGTTGCTGCACCGCCGGGATCTGGGCGGCCCAGTCGGAACGATCCATGGGTGCCTTGGGATGTTCGGTGATGCGGCGAACCGGCAGCGTGTCGAAAAGTGCGCTCATGCACCCGAGGCTACCAGCAGCGCGCGACAGCTTGGCGGCAGTTATGCAGGCTTGGCCCCTTGGCCGCACCCATGGTTCAGCAGGGTGCGGCCAAAAGAGCCAATAGGGTTTCCTAGCCGTTGACCGGAAGCATGTTCCCGGCGAAGAACGCGGCGATCTCCTCACGCGCATCCAGCGGGAAGATCCCGGCGACGTACTGATCCGGGCGAACCACCACGATGGCGCCGTTCTTGCTGATTTCGCGGTCGCGGAAGATGTCGCGGCCGTGGCCGGCTGCGAATACCTGGTTGATGTCGTGCAGGCCGTACGGGACCTTCAGCGGCTGGAAGGCCTTGGGCACATCATGCAGCTCGACCTGCGTATAGTCCTGCTGGTAGATGGCCTTGGTATCGAAAACGGCATCCTCGTCCCCGCCTGCCGGGGTGTACAGGTTGCGCGGCGATGCCGGATCGGCGCTCCACCAAGCGGCGAAGTCGGCCATTGCGGTGCCCTCCAGTGCCGGTGCAGCCGCATCGGCGAAGGCGTAGATGCGCCAGCGTCCGTCAGCCTCGTGGAAGTGGCCCAGGTGGCGCCAGCGGTTATCCGAACGGCGGATGACCTCGGCGGACTTGAAGCGCTTGCCCACCGGGAAGCCCGGGGCCAGATCCTGGTGCTCCAGGCCGGCGGTGATCAGCGATTGGGTGTACTGCGTCATGAACCCGGCAGGGAATTCCTGGGTCTTGGTGTAGTACTTCTCCAGCTCGTCAGGGTCTTCCCAATCGTCCACGGACTTGGCCATCAGGGTGGACCATTCCTTGTCGAAGTCAATCAGGTTCTGCGCGATGACCTTGCGTTCCCCGGCGTAGGTATCCAGCAGCGCATCCGGGGCGCGGCCTTCGAGCACGGCGGCCAGCTTCCAGCCCAGGTTGAAGCCGTCCTGGATGGACACGTTCATGCCCTGCCCGGCCTTGGCCGAGTGGGTGTGGCAGGCATCGCCCATGATGAAGGCGCGCGCGCAGCGGGTGCCGCGCTCCTCATCGGAGACGTCGTCGAAGCCGTCGGTGATGCGGTGGGCCACCTCGTAGACCGAGAACCAGGCGACGTTCTTCACGTCCATCGTGTACGGGTGGATGATGCGGTTGGCCGTGGCCACGATTTCCTCGACCGGGGTGTTGCGGATGGCCCCGGCATCCTCGGCGGTCAGCTCGCCCAGGTCCACGTAGAAGCGGACCAGATAGCCGCCCTCGCGCGGGATAAGCAGGATATTGCCCGCGTCATGGGACTGGATGGAGCATTTGACCTGGATGTCCGGGAAGTCGGTGTTGACCATGACGTCCATGACGCCCCAGGCATGCAGGGCCGCATCGCCGTGCAGCTTGTGGCCCAGCGAGCGGCGCACCTGGCTGCGCGCGCCGTCGCCGCCAACCAGGTACTTGGCCTTCACGGTGCGCTCTTCGCCAGTACGCGGCCCCGCCACGTACTTGATGCGCGCGGACACCGGGTATTCGGCGTCCGGGTCGATCTCGCAGCCGAGGTATTCCACGCCGTAGTCCGGGGTGATTTTGCCCGGCGCGCGTTCGGCGTCACGCAGGAAGTAGTCCAGGATGCGCGACTGGTTCACGTAGATGTGCGGGAACTCGCTCATTCCGGTGGAGTCGTCGGCAGCACGCGAATGGCGCTTGATGTTCGCCGGGTTCTCGGGGTCCGGGGTCCAGAAGCACATTTCGACATTGCGGTAGGCCTCTTCGACAACCTCGTTGGCGAAGCCGAAAGCCTGGAAGGTTTCCACCGAGCGGGCCTGGATGCCGTCGGCCTGGCCGACGTCGAGCCGGCCCGGGCGCATCTCGATGGCGCGGGCGTTGATGCTCGGGAAGCGCGAGAGCTGCGCGGTCACCACGGCGGCCGCCGGACCGGTTCCAACGATCAGCACATCCATTTCATCGGGAATTTGCTCGGCGCGGTCGATGCCGTAGCCGGCCGCTTCCTTGACCCGTGGATCCCCGGAAACGTATCCCCTGTGGTGAATCTGCATAATGTGGCTCCCCTATCGCTGTGCCGCTGAACTTCATTGTCTCTATAATTGCGACACTGTCCTAACTATAGAAACAATCGTAGCTTTCACGTAGGCTGTAGGCAAGACGTGGATCACACCGGGAACAGCGCGGCAGGCATCTGCGCAGGCCAGATGGAATGATTGGAACATGAGCAAAACCACCGAAGGCGGTTCGCAGACCCTGGGCCGCGGGCTAGAGGCACTGACCCTGATCGGGGAATCCGCGACGCCGCTGAGCGTCTCGGAACTCGCCGGACTGCTAGGCGTGCACCGCTCCATGGCCTACCGGCTGGTCAAGACCTTCGAGCAGTACGGATTCGTGGAACGCAATCCGGCAGGCGAGCTCGAATTGGGAGCCCGCCTGGGCGCGCTGGCGCGCAACGTCGCCAAGTCCCTGCAGGCCGCGGCCGCACCGCATCTGGCCACCGTCTCCGATGAGCTGCAGATGACGGCGCTGCTTGTCGTCTTCGATGGCGAGGCAGCCGTTACCCTGAGCACCGCAGAACCCCGGCTCGCCGATGCCACCGTGGCCCAGCGCCCGGGCACCCGCCATCCGATCGACAACGGCGCACCGGGACGGGTCATCCGTTCCATGCTCAATCCCCAGGAGCACCCGGCCAAGAACTTCGAATTCAGCCATGACGAAGTGATCCCGGGACTAACCTCGATTGCCGTTCCGCTGGTGCTCCCGCAGGGCAAGCCCGCGGCCATCGCCGTCATCTACCCGCCACTGGAACGCGATCGCAACCACATTGCAGCCGTGCTTACGGCCGCCTCGGCACGCATCTCGGCAAGCCTGGGCATCCGCTCGTGAGCGGTACCTGCCCGCACGCTGCGCTAGCTAGGCGGTGCAGGCCTCATTGGAGCACCCCGCATCACGCGGACGGTAGGTCTGGGTTCCTTCAACCTTCTCCCACACTATGTGGCGGTGCTGCCCGCAGCGATCGCATGAAGGAGCCAGGTACGTGGCCCGCTCTTCCATGGTGTATGCACGAAAATCACCCATCACAACCTCCGATGACCAGCCGCGAAGCGAAGTTCGCGGGCCTGCTGGACCTGCTTGGTGCCTTCACTCTACGCGCGGTTTGCACAACCGGCTAGGGTCCACTGGCGGCAGTTACCCACAGCCCCTCAAGCAGGGCTCTGCACCTCGTGGCAAACTAATGCAGAGAACCGGATATGACCGCTTCGCCACCGCCGGACCGCTAGCAAGGAAGAAGCCATGAGCACCTCTGAGCAAAAGCTGCAACGCTTGAAAGAACGCATTGCCCTATTGCTGAACAAGGCCGAGAACACCACTTTTCCGCACGAAGCGCAGGCCTTCCAGGAACATGCCGAACGGCTCATGGTGCGCTATGGCATCGGCCGTGCGGAACTGGATGCCGACTCGGCCCACCGGGGCAAGAAGAAGGAAGCCATTATCGAGGAGCACTTCGATATGCGCGGCGTCTACCGCCTGGGACAGCGCGATGGCCTGTCCGCTGTGGGCCGGGCCTTCCGCACGGTGTCCATGCTGCAAAGCAACTACTCGACCTCGTGCAGGCTGTACATCATCGGCCATGAATCGGATGTAGCTACCGTCAAGAATCTCTTCGCCTCCTTGGTTGTCCAGGCGACTGCTGCCATGGCCCACTGGTGGGCACAGGAGGGCAAGCTCTACGCGAATTGGTACACCGATTCCGAGAAAACCATTGAACGCCGCGAATTCCAGCGCAGCTTCTACCTGCAAGTCGCTTCGCGCATCGCCATCCTCTACCAGGAAGAAAGCGTGCACAGCGGCAGCGGGACCGAACTGGTCCTGGCTAGCCGCAAGGAACAGGTCGACGAATTCGTCAGCAACCAATATCCGTTCCTGCGCCGCAGCAGGAACCGCGCCGCAGCCGGAAGCGCCAATGCCTCATTGGCCGGACGGGTCGCAGGAAGCCAGGCAGATCTCGGTTTCGACAAGCACGTCGACTCAGCCGCGACCGGCGAAGTCGCCAGCTAGCGCACTTGCTCTAGTTGCGTGTCCTCGATGTAGCGCGGACGCCCGGCCATGATGCCGACCAGGGTCTGGAAAACGATCAAGCCGGCAATAAGCCACATTGGCGCAACCCATGAACCCGAAGTTTCGTGCAGCACCCCGACCAGGAACGGACCGGGGAACGCCAGCAGATAGCCCGCAGACTGGCCGAAGGTGGAGAGCTTCGAGACACCCGCGGCGGTGCGGGCCTTCAAGCCGATCATGGTCAAGGCCAGCGGGAAGTTCGACCCGCAAATGCCCAGCAGCACCGCCCACAGCACCGCTCCCTGGACCGGAGCAAGCAGCATGCCGATGATCGCGATGATGCCCACGGCACCTTTGAAGATCACCAGTGGCGCCTGGTTCGAGAATTTGGCAGCGAGCGCCGGCATCACGAAGGACAAAGGCACGCCCACACCCAGCAGGATCGCCAGCAGGGATCCAGCGAATGCCGGCGAGACTCCCAAGTCGATGAAGATCTTGGGCAGCCACCCCATGAAGATATAAGCCACGGCGGACTGCCCGCCGAAGAACAACGCCACCCACCATGCGGTGGCGTTCTTGCTCATCGGCCCGATGCCGGCCGCATCATTTGAGTTACTGGCAAGATGCTGCTGCTGGGCTGCGATTTGGTTGCGCATCCCGAAGTACACCAAAAGCCACAGCACCAGCGCCAGCAAGGCCAGAATTGCCCAGAATCCCAAGCCCACGCGCCAGTTTCCGCCGAGCATCTGATTCACCGGCACGGCGACCCCCGCAACTCCGGAAGCACCCAAGGCAACCGCCGTAGTGTAGGCGCCGGTGACAATCCCGATCTTTCCCGGGAACCAGCGCTTGACCAGTACCGGCATGAGAATGTTGCCCACCGCGATGCCCGCAAGGGCCAATGCGGTGCACAGCAGGAAGAATCCGGTCCCCGGAGCCACCGCGCGCAGGGCAATGCCCAACAGGACAGCACCCATGGCTGAGGCCACCACTAGTTCCGGTCCGCGCTTCCCGGCCAGCCGCGGCGCCAAGGGACCCAGCAGCGCGAAGCACAGTGGAGGGATGCCGGTGATCATTCCGGCCACGAAGCCATTCATCTGCAGGTCGCCAATCACCAGATCAAGCAGGGACCCCAAGGAGGTGACGGCAGGACGCAGGTTCAGCGAGGCCAGGATGATGGCAAGGATCAGCAGTGCGCCAGAGCCCTTGGACAGGGTGGCGCGGTTTTTCGGGAAGTCAGGCATGGTATCCACAGACTATCTGCTTCAAAACCCGGATCCCATCCCCGTTGCCTGGACTACGGCAACGGGCCGCCCCAAAAGTGGGACGGCCCGTGCCGAATGAAAAGTCCAGTGTTGGCTAGCCCAGTTTGGCGCGCACCATCTGGGAGACAGCCTTGCCATCGAAGCGGCCAGCGATTTCGGCGCCGACCAGCTTCATGGCCTGGCCCATGTCCTTCATGGTCAGGTCGTGATCGGCTGCAAGTTCGGCCATGATCCTCTCGACAATGTCCTGGGCTTGCGCTTCGTCAAGCATCTTGGGCAGGTACGTGGAGATGAAGGCGGCTTCGGCCAATTCGCGTTCAGCCAATTTGGTGCGGCCGTCCTTGGCGGCCAGGCCAGCAGTTTCCTCGCGGTTGCCGACTTCCTTGCGAAGCAGGTTCTCGACATCCTGGTCGTTGAGCTCGCTGGGGTTCTTTCCGGACTTTTCCTTGGTGCCGATGGCACTGAGGATATTGCGCAGGGTCGTCTTCTCCAGCTCGTTGCCGGCCTTCAGATGGGCGATGCTGTCATCGCGCAGGCGATCTTTCAAACTCATGGGAACTCGCTTTCAATACGTGTGCTTGAAATTTTACTCGCATTATCCCGTTACCGTTTTCCGGAGTACCAGCGGTCAAGCATGAGGTCACATTTGATACAGTAGCCAGATGAATTCACTGCGCGCTGGAGCTAGCGTCATCGCACTGGCTCTTATCGCAGCCATCCTGGTGATCTGGCAGCCATGGAATTCCTGCGACGCGCCCGATGAAGTTTGCGATTTCGTTGCAGCCGTCGAGGACCGGGACGGGGTCCTTGGCGTCCAGATGTCCTCCGAGGTCATGGATCACGATGCCTTGGCCGCACCGGATCTGTCAGTTGACCTGCAATTCGTGCTCTCGGATCAGCTCGATCCTGTGCAAGCGGAAGAAATCGTGCGGGAGATGGCACAACAGATCCAGGCTGGGGCCCATGCCCTGAACTTGCGGGACATCGATCTGGCCTTTGTCGCCGGTGAACCCCAAAATGTCCCAGGCTCAAAAACGAAAACCTACCCTCTGGAAGTCTCCGACAATCTTTCGCACTTTGGAGGCGAAGAGCAAGCGAAGCCTGGTCTTCTCGGTGAGAGGGCTTCATTCGCATTCCGCCTACGCGAGCTGGGCGCGGCAAGTGCGGCTAACTACTCGGCCACGGCGCTTAGCTTGGAGCAGCTGCTGGCGCTGGGAAAATTCGCTGCACGGGCCAAGCATCCTACCGATTTGGCACTAGCAGACCGATCCGTGCGCTATTCGCCCGCGAATCGCACTGATATTCCCGAGCTCCAGCTTCTTATCGAGGCGGCCAAGCGAGGTGTCTTCGAGAGCGCCAGCATTGATCATTCCGGATTGAACCTGGTCCTCGGCAACGAGGCGCCAGCAGAGGCGGAAAAGGAAACCCGCTTATGGCTGGAGCGGCATGGTCCCTTTGGCGAGCCGATGCCCTACAAGCTGGCATCGCCTCGATACGAGGTCCTTGCTGAAGGCTGGGTTGGAAACAAGAAACCACAATGGCTGATTCCCAAGCCTGTGGTTCTTCCCGACAAGGTCAAAAGCTGGCCAGCGAATCAGTCAGCTCCGTTGTGCGCAGAGGGGGACTTGGAAATAGCCCTCGGCGCACCCGATGCAGCTGCCGGTTCACGGTACATGGCGGTCTACGCCAAGAACATTTCTGCTCGCTCGTGCGCGTTGCAGTCCTACCCGCAGATCGATTTCCTCAACGAGGCCGGCGATGCCCAGCCGGATATCGAGCTGCAGCCCGAACCGGATATCCTCCTTGAACGCGTTGCCATCCCTTCCGGCGAAGCGGTGATTTCGACGCTGGATTGGAATGCCATGTCAACGTCCCAGGATCCGGATGAAACCGTTGCCCTGGTCATCGCCGCAGCCAAGGGGATGAAACCGGTCCAGCTCGCACCCCAATACGATGGCCAGCCGACGTCCCTTGACATCCTGGACGGGGCGCAGGTCGCCCAAAGCCCCTGGGTCCAGGCGCGCGACGGGTGGGCAATTCCTGGAGACGCCTTCAAACCGCAACCACCGGCCACTCCTAGGCCCTAGGCCTGGGCAAGCCTACTGGGTGCGCGGCGGGAACGCCTTGAACTTGCGGTAGTGGTTGGCCGCATTCAACAGCAGATAGAGCTTGCGGCGAGGGTTCTTCTCGGCTGCGAACTTCAACGGGTTCGAGACCTTGCCTGCCTTGAGCAGTGCTTCTGCCTTGCGGCCGGTTCCGCTGTCCAGGAAGCGGCGCAGCAAGTGGTGCGGCAGCACGGTGAATAGCCGCTGGCGCGACAGCTGCAAGACACCTGTCCCGGTGTCCACCACCGCGTCGGTTTCCGGGTTCGAGTGATCGAACTGCGCGCCGAGGAACTCGGTGACATAGAAACGGGCCGGGTTCACCCCGGCTGCGGTCAGGTAGAAGTGGTTGCGGCCCAGGCGCGGGTTGATCTCGAAGAATTTGATCTGGCCATCGCGGTGATCGTATTTGGCATCGATCATGGCAATTCCGCGCCAGCCCAGTTCTTCGAGCATGCGCGCGCCATCGGCGGCCATCGCATCGTTGCGACCGCTGACAATGGCGGCCGAATTGCCCAGCACCAGCGGGGCATGCTCCTCGATCACCACTTCGCCGTAGCCGGCGAAGATGACCTTTTCTTCCTGGGTGGCGAAGTAGGTGCACAGGCGCATCGCGTCATCTCCACCCGGAATGTACTCCTGGAAGATATAGCCCGAGTCGTAGCCGCTGCCATCGATTCTGGAAACCAGGGCTTCGAGGTCGGCGCGGCTGTCGATGGTGTGGATCTTCTGCTTGCCCTCGAACTTGGCGGCGATCCAATCCGCGGAGCTCGATGGCTTGCCGATGACCGGGTAGTCGAAGGAACCAACCAGCGAATCCAGCGGGGTTCCCGGGTAATACACGGCGGTGCGCGGGTGGGCGATGCCCAATTTTTCGGCGAGCGCGTAGAAGTTCTCTTTCAGTGCCGCACCCTCGATGGTTTCCAGCTGGGGGTACGGGATGACGTACTGTTCCTCAAGCTGCTCACGGTTCTTGGCGATCAGCATGATGTGGAAGTCCAGGGAGCCGAAAAGCATCAGCGGCCGATCCGCCGCGGCCTTCAGCTCATCGGCCAGCTCGACCAGGGCCGCGACTACGCGTCCCTGGTCGGCCATGGAGCCGATGGGGCGCAGTTCGATGGCTACCGAGTGCTCTATGACGCCGTTGCCGGCAGCCGGCAGAACCACCGAGCGCACCCCGTAGGCCTCGTAGAATTCGCGCGCCAAGGTGTAGGTGCCGATGTCCCCGCCGAGGATGACCGGGACAAATGGCTGGGTTGGATCGATTGCCAAAGTGGTGTTTTCCCTACTTCTTGCGCCAGTTCATGTATTTTTCGAAGGCCCACGCCAGGGGCTTGTTCAGCGCCAGGTCCCACTCGCCGTTGGTCTGCACGATGTCGCAGCCGGTGTTGGTCTTGAACTTGGTCAGCCCCGAGAGGTGGTGCTCCTTGTCCAGGGTCGCGCTCACGCCGCCCTGGTCCAGATAGCGGCAACCTGCCTCGATGGAATCGATGACCATGTGCTGCATGATCGCCTTCGGCGCGAACAGCTTGCGCTGCTCCGAGGAGGAAGCGCCGTACAGGTACCAGGCCAGGTTCGAGGAACGGATGACAATGGATGCGGCCAGGTCCACGCCTTCGTTGCTGGCGATGTACAGGGTGCAGGAGCCCGGCACCGCTTCGTTGAGCACGGTGTGCATCTTCTCGAAGTAGCCCAGCGGGCGGCCGGTGAAGTCCTGGCGGTCCGCGGTGTGGTTGTACAGGGCATGGAAGCGGGCCATGTCCTTGGTCTGGCCGACTTCGATTTCCAGGGTGCTCTTCAGCGCCTTGCGGGTCTCGTTGCGGGTGGTCGCCGAGTAGCTGGCCATGACCTGGTCCACGTCCAGCTGGTTGCCGTCATCATCTTGCAACGCCACGCGGGCCACGAATTCCGGCTGGCCCGCAGCGAAGTCCAGTCCCACATCTTCTTTGGAGAAGCCCATTTCCAGCAAGGCGTCATTCAGCGCTAGCGCGGTGCCTGAGGTGCTCTGGGTTTCAAGGTCAGCGAGCTGGGTGAACCCTTCCTTGCCCAGGTTCTTGCGCACCGCGGCGGCACCCCAGGTGCGCACGGCCAGTCCGGGGCCCATCTTCAGCTGGAATGCGCCACGATTCTTCAGGTAGGCGGCCAGCGGCTGGATTACCTGTCCCGGAGCATAGGTGCCGAAGTCGATGACCGGGCCATCGGGGATGTAGGCGAGGGTCTTCTTGATGACCGGGGCTGCACGATGCAGCACCAGTGCCGCGCCCACCAGCTCGTCTTCCTCGAACCAGCCGAGGGATTCACCGCGCCAGCCGCCCTTGACCTGAGCCCATTCGGGACGCTGCAGGAAGCTGACGTCTTGGGCGGTCTCAAGGAATGCTGAGTGCTCGGTGCCGGAAATCGGACGCACATGAAGTTCGTTGTGGCTCACGGGTGAAATCCTACCGTGCTTCCCTCTCCGGCTGGGGGATGCTGGATACCCCTAGGGGGTACTTGACTTAATACCCCTAGGGGGTATGATCGAAATATGGATACCAACCACACGCCACATGAAACAGCTGAGCACCACGGCTATCACGCGGATAAAAGCGCGTTGGAACGACGCCTGAAGCGCATTGAAGGCCAGGTGCGCGGAGTGGCCAAGATGGTCGATGAAGACAAGTACTGCATCGACATCCTGACCCAGATCTCCGCTATCAACGCGGCATTGCACAAGGTCAGCGTGCAGCTGATCGATGACCATATCGGCCATTGCGTGGTTGATGCGGCCAAGTCATCCATCGAGACGGGTGATCCATCCATCGTGCAAGACAAAATCGCCGAGGCCACGGCCGCCATCTCCCGTTTGGTGCGCTGAGCGCGCCCCAACGCACCCATTTCCAATTCACACAGAATTCATCGAAAGAGAGCAAGATCATGAGCCACAACTGCAATTGCGGATGCTCCTCGGAAAAGAACTCCAACCAGGGCCTGCAGATCATTCCCCGCGAGCAGAGCACCCCGCTGACTAGCCATATGGAAATCAAGATCTCCGGCATGACCTGCGGCCACTGCGTATCCTCTGTCACCGAGGAGCTCAAGGAGCTTGATGGGGTGCAAGAGGTGGAAGTGTTCCTCGATGCGAAGGGCGTGTCCACCGCCAACGTCACCACCAGCGCAACCGTAAGCGAAGAGAGCATTCGCAATGCCATCGACGAGGCTGGTTACACCGTCGAAGCAATTAACGCCTAGCCGCAAAAAAGCCAGGCACCAAGCCACAACGGCAAGAAAGTGCAAGGTCGTAAATCATGACTTCCCATGCCCCGCATGAAACAATCCCCGAATTGCGCACCGTCGATCTGGACATCCAGGGAATGACCTGCGCCTCGTGCGTGAATCGGGTGGAACGCAAACTCGGCAAGCTGCCCGGTGTCAGCGCGACGGTGAACCTGCCCCTGGAAACCGCCAAGGTCCAGGTCCCAGCCGATGTCACCGATGAAGCACTGATCGATACGGTGCACGCCGCCGGCTATACCGCTTCCCTCAAGCGCCCACCCAAACCCGCCAGTTCGGATCACCAGGGACACGGGGAGCATGATCACGGCGGGCACGAGCACCTGGTGCCCAACCACCTGCTGCGCCGCCTGCTGGTCTCCGCGATCTTCACCATTCCGCTGTTCATCATTTCCATGATTCCCGCAGCGCAGTTCCCGCATTGGGGTTGGGTCGCCTTCGCGCTGGCCACTCCCGTGGTCTTCTACGGCGCCTGGCCTTTCCACAAGGCAGCGGCCGTCAACGCACGGCACCTGGCCTCGACCATGGACACTCTGGTTTCCCTCGGTGTGCTCGCGGCCTACTTCTTCTCTGCAGTGCAGCTGATCCTCGATCCGCAGCTGACCGCCCATATCGGCATGTCCATGTCCGAGCATGCGCTCTACTTTGAAACTGCCGGCGTCGTGGCCACTTTGCTGCTGCTGGGCCGTTTCCTGGAGCACCGCGCCAAGTCCTCGGCATCCGATGCGCTGAAGTCCTTGCTGAACCTGGGCGCCAAGGATGCAGTGGTGCTTCGCGACGGCGCGGAAGTGAAGATCCCTGCCGGGCAGGTGCAGGTCGGAGACCATTTCGTGGTGCGCCCCGGCGAGAAGATCGCTACTGACGGCGTGGTCATTGACGGCGCCAGCGCGGTAGACACCTCGCTGCTTACCGGCGAATCGGTCCCGCAGAAGGCCGGGCCCGGCGATGAAGTCACCGGCGCGACCTTGAATGCCTCGGGCCGGCTGGTGATCGAAGCTACCCGCGTTGGCGCGGACACCACCTTGGCCCAGATGGGCAAGCTGGTCTCCGAAGCCCAGTCGGGCAAGGCGCCCATTGCCCGCCTGGCTGACCGGATTTCCTCCGTCTTCGTACCGATCGTACTGGCCATTGCGCTGCTCACGTTCGTGATCTGGTTCTTTGCCAGCGGCGATCCCTACCAGGCGTTCACCGCTGCGGTCGCCGTGCTGGTCATCGCCTGCCCCTGCGCATTGGGCCTGGCGACCCCGATCGGCTTGCTGGTCGGTACCGGCCGCGGCGCGCAGCTGGGCATCCTGATCCGCGGCCCGCAGGTCCTGGAAGATACCCGCAAGCTGGACACCATCGTGCTGGACAAGACCGGCACCGTGACCACCGGGGTCATGGCCCATCAGGGCATCGAGGCCATCGACGGAGTCGATCCCGATGAGGTCCTGGCCTTGGCCGGTGCCGTGGAACACCATTCCGAGCATCCGATCGCCCAGGCCATCGCCAAGGCCGCAGTCGACTTGGGCCCGCTGCCCGAAGCCAGCGACTTCGATTCCGATCCGGGCGGCGGCGTGGTCGGCACGGTCAACGGGCATCGCGTTGCCGTAGGCCGCTTCAGCTGGCTCGAAGCCCAGGGCGCGTCCTTGGATGACTCCGCCAAGGCCATGCTCGCGGAAGCCGAGCAGGCCGGCGCGACCGCCATCCTGGTCGCGGTGGACCAGCAGTTCCAGGCAGTGATCTCGGTGGCGGACAAGATCAAGGACAGCTCCGCAAAAGCTATTTCCGAACTCCAGGAGCGCGGCCTGCGCGTGGTGCTGCTGACCGGCGACAACCAGTCGGTGGCTACCGAGGTTGCCGCCCAGGTAGGCATCAAGGCCGAGGACGTATTCGCCGGGGTCTTCCCTGCCGGCAAGGCCCAGGCGATCACCTCATTGCAAGAGCAGGGCAAGGTCGTGGCCATGGTGGGCGATGGCGTGAATGACGCGCCAGCACTGGCGCAGGCCGACCTCGGCATCGCCATGGGCTCGGGCACCGATGTGGCCATCGAAGCCGCGGACATCACCCTGATGGGTAACGACCTGCATCAGGTCACGCAGGCCATCGACCTGTCGGCCCGAACCCTGTCCACCATCAAGATGAACCTGTTCTGGGCTTTCGCCTACAACACTGCCGGCATTCCGATTGCGGCCCTGGGCTTGCTGAACCCGATGATCGCCGGAGCGGCCATGGCAGCCAGCTCGGTGCTGGTGGTACTGAACTCGCTGCGGCTGCGACGGTTCGGGAAGTAGCCCTCCGTACCTCCCCACGCGGGGCATCGGTTGAACCGATGCCCCGCTTTGCCGCATCCATGCCCTTGCTTCCCGAATCATTACGAAGCGGAGAATCCCCCATTTCGCCAGCCACTTTCCACGATTGGCGTGGCCAAGCGGTTATCCGGGGCCCGAAGTGTGAAATTGCGACTTGCACCACGTTCATTTTTCTGCGCATACTGTGATGGCAATCACCACATATGCCGTTGATGCGTGGCGGGAGAGATCCGCTCACACCATGGGCGGGCGCCGTAGGAGCAATTTCCTCCCCGGGAAACTCTCAGGCACCTGTACCGCTACGAACAGGCACCTCTGGAAAGCAGCCCAGGTTCGTCCGGGCTCACCGAAGGAGCAAGCTTCACCCAGTATTCGGGTGGAAGTGAAAACTCTCAGGTTGTAATACAGATTGGGGAGGGACCAAGAACAGTGCCGCACCGAGCGCACCGGTTTCGAGGTACCCCCCGTGGCTTACCTGGCTCCTGCTCCCTGCGCAGCTTGCTAGGCACGCCAGCTGGCCCCCTCCCTATCGGATGTGCTCATCGAAGCGAGTCCCTGTGCTCCAAGCCATGAAGGCTTGGAGGCAGGACACCTTCGGGGCGTCACGCCACACTCCTGGAAGGCAACCAGCATGAGTACCACCAGTTCTGATCCCACTCTCGAGCGCGGGCTCTCCAATCGTCACATCCAGCTGATCGCCATTGGCGGCGCTATCGGCACCGGCCTGTTCATGGGCTCGGGCAAGACCATTTCGGTCGCCGGCCCGTCGGTCATCTTCGTTTACATGATCATCGGCTTCATGCTCTTCTTCGTCATGCGCGCCATGGGCGAGCTGCTGCTGAGCAACCTCGAATACAAGACCTTCGCCGACTTCGCCGGGGACCTGCTGGGCCCGTGGGCGGCGTTCTTCACCGGCTGGACCTACTGGTTCTGCTGGGTAGTCACCGGCATTGCCGACGTGGTGGCCATCGCCCACTACGTCGCCTTCTGGTGGGGCGACCTTCCGCTGTGGATCCCGGCGCTGGGCTGCATCACACTGCTGCTGGTGCTGAACCTGGCCACCGTGAAGGCCTTCGGCGAAACCGAATTCTGGTTCGCGCTGATCAAGATCGTGGCCATCGGCGCGCTGATCGTGGTCGGCTTGGTCATGGTCATCACCGGCTTCGAGCACGACTCGGCCACCGCTTCCTTCTCCAACCTGTGGACCGAAGGCGGCATGTTCCCCACCGGCTTCATGGGCTTCGTCGCCGGCTTCCAGATTGCGGTGTTCGCGTTCGTGGGCATCGAGCTGGTTGGCACGACCGCGGCGGAAACCAAGGACCCCGAAAAGACGCTGCCCAAGGCGATCAATTCGATCCCCATCCGCATCCTCTTCTTCTACGTCGGAGCCTTGATCATCTTGATGACCGTGGAACCGTGGAACCTGTTCTCCGCCGAGCAGTCCCCGTTCGTGGGCATGTTCGCCCTGGCCGGCCTGGCCGGTGCGGCAGGCATCATCAACTTCGTGGTGCTCACCTCCGCGACCTCCAGCGCCAACTCGGGGATCTATTCGACCTCGCGCATGCTGCGCGGCCTGTCCATGGAAGGCGATGCGCCCCAGGGCTTCGCCAAGCTTTCCAACCGCAAGGTGCCGAAGAACGCACTGATGTTCTCCTGCATGTTCCTGCTGGCAGGCGTCGCATTGCTCTACAGCGGCGACTCGGTGATGGGTGCCTTCACCCTGGTCACCACCGTCTCGGCCCTGTGCTTCATGTTCGTGTGGACCATCATCCTGCTCAGCTACCTGGTCTTCCGCGCACGCCGCCCGCATCTTCATGATGCTTCGAAGTTCAAGGTGCCCGGCGGGGTTGTCATGCCCTACGTGGTACTCGGCTTCTTCGGCTTCATCCTGTGGGCACTAACCACCCAGGCCGATACCTTCAGCGCCCTGCTGATCACCCCGGCATGGTTCCTGATCCTGGGCGCAGGCTACCTGTACATCCGCCGCAACCCCCAGCACCAGGCACTGCGCGCCGCGCACCTGGCGAAGGTGGCGCACGAACGCTATGAGGCCGCCGCCTACCGCGATGCGAAGTCCTTCTCCAAGCTTGAAGCGCAAACCGCGGAGCAGGTTTCCGAGGATATCCACCAGTAGCCCGAGCACCTGACAGGTCTCTCGATCAGGCCCCGGCATCACCAGATGCCGGGGCCAAACTGCATAGTCGCTGGGATCGCTACCGCGATCGCCGGGGTCGATGCGATCATGGCGGCAGGCAGCAACCACTTGCACAGTCCGACCCGCTGCCGCTTGGAGGAGAGAACCATGGCATCAACCGGTCCGTTACCGCGCTTCGAATTCGATCAGAGGCTGGGTGCCTTGCCTGATTGGAAGCGTGATGACTTGGGTTTGCGGGCCGCTTACCGTTTCGATTGCGCGAGCACGGCCTTGCAGTTCATTGTCCAGGTAGGCCTGCGCGCCGAGCAGGACAACCGGCATCCGCACCTGGAGTGGCGGGTTTCCATCGTCGAGCTGCGCCTAGCGCATAACCAGCCCGAGCATCTGGGAGCACTGGATCTGGAATTAGCCCGCCATATCTCCATCGAGGCCGGCAAGCTCGAAGCGCAGGTGGTCACCGAGCACTGGTAGCCCCCGGCGTTCGGCCTTGGCGCCGGCGGGCTACCAGCAGCGAGATGGCGATGCTCTGCACCGCACCCACCAAGGCGCCCAGCGCCGTCATGGAGATGCGGTCGATGAGCAGGGACGCGGCCGGTTCAGGGCTGACCAGGTGGACCATGAGCAGTGCGGTGACCGTCATGAAGACCATCCCCACCGCATAGTTGCGCAGGATCACCAGCTCGATGACGAACTGCGAGGCCAGCGCAGCGGCCAGGATCACCCAGACCGGGGAATCGAAGGCGAAAACTATTGCGGTCAGCGCTACGCCAATGCAGTTGCCTGCGCAGCGCTGCAGCCCGCGGGCTACCCGCGCATAGGCATCAGCGCCGGTGACCGCGGCGATCGCGCCGAGACTGGCCCAGTACCAGTGGCCGTCGCTGAGCAGATGCCCTGCGATGCCCGCCAGCAGCACGCCCGAGCCCATTTGAAGCGACTGGGCCATGGCCATGGGCGAGGGCGCCCAGGCATATCCGGAGCGCAGGGTATGGAGCAGGTTGGCCTTGCGCATCGACAGGCCAAGCATCAGCAGCATGCTGAAGGCCATTGTTCCGCCGCCGGCCAGCAGCACCCCGGTGAAGCTTTGCGAACTGGCCGGGATGCCCAGGCAGGCGCCGCCGGCGAAGACCGCGAAGACCGGTCCCGGCGGCATCCAGCGCGCGGCATGGGAGACGTAGTTGGCGCCAAAACCAATGAATGCCAGCACTAGCACACGTACCGGGAACGGTGCCTCGATAAGCGAAAAACAGGTGCCCAGCAGCATTGCGGCCAGCTGCACGATGCCTGCCGAGAACTGCTGCCAGAAACGCGGCGCGTACGCGTCGAAACGGCCGAAGACCGCGCAGAAGGCGCCGAACGCTGCATACATTGCCCAGTCAAGGCGGCCAAGGCCGGCTAACAGGATCAGCGGCGCGGCCAGGCTGATCGTCGCCTTGGCTGCCGGGATGAGCGACGGGCGGTGCGGGGCCACGACGACGCTGCGCTGCACTATTTCTTCCAGGTGGCGCTTCACTGGCGTGCCTCGCCGTCTTGCGTAGCGACCAGCTGCAGCAAGGCGCGCAGCTGCTCCCGCTGCGGCTCATCCAATGCGCCGAAGACCTTAGCTTCGTTATGCGAGGCAGCCTCCATTGCCCGGGCAGCGAATTTCCGGCCCTCGGGAGTCAGCGTGATGACGTTGCGGCGGCGGTCTTCCGGATCAACTTCGCGTTCCAGGATCCCACGGCTCGACAGCTGATCGAGGTAGGCCACCAGATGGCCGCGGTTCACATTCGAGCGATCTGCCAAGTCTTTCTGGAAGAGGCCGCCGAACTCCTCCAGCGCGCAGATGATGGTGAAATGATGCCGGGATAAGGACTCGGATTCCATCAGCTCGGTGAGCTCCTGGGTGCCGATGCGGCCGGCTCGGGCGGTGAGATAGCTCAGCGAGTTCCATTGGAACTGCGGAATCCGGTATTCGTTCATCCCTTCAAAATATCATTTCGGCTTGAAACGATTTCGCCATGAAGCAGTTTATCCGATGAATCTCACACGCAGCTGGCGCGCGTTCCATCGCCAGCTGCGGTCCACGGAATCATCGTCTCTTGGAATGTGAGGGCTTGTTCTCCTTGGCCGCCGCCATAGTGCGCCGCCTGTCAGAGCCGAAGATCAGCCAAGAGGAATTTGGCGCCCAGTTCGCCGATGAGGATGGCCGGGGCATTGGTGTTGCCGGTGGTGATCTTGGGCATGATCGAGGCATCGATGACGCGCAGCCCTTCCAAGCCGCGTACCCGCAGCTGCGGATCCACCACGGCCTGCGCATCCGTGCCCATGCGGCAGGTACCCACCTGGTGGTGGTAGGTCACGACGTTGTTCCGAATGTAATCCTCCAGCTGCTCATCGCCGCGTATTTCTTCGCCCGGGTAAATTTCCCTCGCTCCCCAGTCCCCGGCCAAGGCATCTTGCTCCACCATCGCGCGGCATTGCTTCATCGATACCAGGAATGCCTGCATATCCCGCGGATCATCCAGCGCATTCAAATCGATGTTCACCAGGTCATCCAAGCCGGGCCCGCCCAGGGTGATTTCGCCGCGGCTGTGCGGGGTGACGATCCCGGAGTGCAAGGTGAAGGCAGTGCCGTCGACCGGTTCCATGCCCGGGGAGTACATGGGCACGGCGAAGAAGATCGGCTGGGTGTCCGGGCGATCCAGGCCCTCGCGGGATCGGGTGAACATGTGCGATTGCGAGACGGAGACCCCGGCACGCGGGGCGGGTATCGCGCGGGTGGTGGTTTCGGCAATCACCGGTGCCAGCAGGTGGTCATGCAGGTTCTTTCCGACCTGATCCAGCTCATGCAGCGGCATGACGCCCGCGGCTTCGAGCTCGGCCACCGGGCCGATGCCTGAGCGCAACAGGATTTGCGGGGATCCCAGGGCACCGGCGCTGAGCACCACCTCATCCGCGCGCAGCTCCTGCAGCTGCCCGCCGATCCGATAGCGCACGCCTACAGCGGATCCGGATTCGAGGATCACCGAATGCACTTCGGCATCTGTGATGATTTCCATGCGCTCGCGCACCGGCTTCAGATAAGCCTTCCAGGTGTTGATGCGTTGACCGCCAGCAACGTTGATCTGCTCCTTGGAAACGCCTTCCAGCTGCTCGCCGTTGTAGTCGGGATTGAACCGGATTCCGGACTGCACCGCGGCGTCGATAATCGACTGGTGGATCTCATCCAGCTCGTAGTCGTTGTCCACCGGCACCAGCCCATCGCTGCCGTGGAATTCGCTGGCGCCGCCAGAGAAGTTCTCGATTTCCTTGTAGATCGGCAGCACATTCTTCCAGGCCCACTGCTCGCCGCAGTCCTTGGCCCAGTCATCGAAATCCTGCGGGGCGCAGCGCACCCAGATGGTCGCATTCAGCGCGTGGGAACCGCCGAGCACCTTGCCCCGTGGCAGGTGCATCGGCTTGTTCGCTGCCCCGGCCATCGGGACGGTGTGGTAATCCCAGTCGTCCTTGCTATGCCACAGCTCGCCCATGCGCGAGAGGTCGTGGATGGCAGGGTTGGTGTCCTCGGAGCCAGCTTCGAACAAGGTCACCAGCGCCCCGGCATCCACGAGCCGGCGCGCGACCACCGAGCCAGCCGAACCTGCGCCTACGACTATGACCGACTTGCTGCCCATGGGTTTTCCTCCAGCTAGGATGCCTGCGAAACTTGTTTCTCCCAGCCTGTACAGGCCAGCGGGCTTTCCCTTGGCATCCGGCGCACAACAATTGGCATCGCGTGCGCGTTTTTACCCAACGGGCCGCTTAGATCCCCTTGCGTGCCGCACGCAGTTCATCGACACGCACCAGCACCACGCCGCACACAATCAGCAGGCCGCCGAACAGCTGCACCGCACCCGGCAGCTCGGAGAGCAGCAGCCAAGCCCACAGCACCGCGAAAAGCACCTCGGTCAACGAGATGAAGCTGGCCACCTTGGACCCCAGTTCCCGGGCGGCCATCACCCCGGTGGTGTAGGAGAACACGGTGGCGATCAGGATCAGCCCGGTCAAGGCCAACCACCACGGCGTTTCATATCCAGCAAATGATCCGCTGCCGGCGGCCCACTGCATTGGAAGGATTCCCAAGCCGCCAACCAGCAGCATGGTTAGCGCGCCAACGGCCATGCCACCGGCCGACAGCATGATGGGTGGCAGCGCGCCATCGACCTTGGCGCTAATGAAGAAGTAGACCGTCAGGCCCACCGCTGCCCCCAAGCCCCAGAGCACGCCGATAGGATCAATCCGCGTGGCGCCGGTCAGATCCAGCACCGCCACCAGGCCCGCCAATGACAATAGGGTGCCAGCGATCGTTGCCGCCGACGGGCGCTTCTGGTGCTTGGCCCAGAGCACCAGCACGATGAGCACCGGAGCCAGATACTCCAGCAGCAAAGCCACCCCGACATCCAAGCGCTGCACCGCCAAGAAATAGCACAGCTGGCAGGCTCCCACTCCAAACAATCCGAAGAGCACAATCGACACCCAGTTGGTGCGCAGCAACGTCCAGCGGCCGCGCATCGCCAGGACCGCAGGGATCGCCAGGACCAGCGCGGCGCCGGCCATGCGTGCGGCCACGGCCGCAGTGGGACTCCACCCTGCTTCGAAAAGCCCCTTGGCGAAGGAGCCGGAAATCCCGAAGGCCGCGGAGGATGCCAGCGCAATCCAGATCCCCCGGGACTGGCTTTGACGCAGTACTGGACTGCCGGCAGTGGCGGCCGGAAGGCCGGAATCAGACAGGTCGCTCATGAGGATCTTTGAAGTCTTTCGCGGAGAATTTCATGCCGCCGTTCAGGGGCAAATGGGGGTATGAGCATGACGATACGGTTAGGCTTGAGTGGCAGTCAATCTACCCAGCTTCCAGGAACGAATTATGACCTTTGCCCCAGATATCGAAGCTTCATTGAAGTCCGTGGTGAACCTTCTGAATACCGAGGTGCAAATCGTGGATATGCTCTCCACCGTTGCTGATCTCGATGAGTTCCTTGATGCCGAGAATTTCGAAGGCTCCCGCGCGCACAACCAGGCAGAGCTTCGCTCCATTCGCCAGTTGCGTTCCCAGCTGAAGAACATCTGGATAGGTACCGAAGAAGAATCCGTCTTCCGGGTCAATGCGATCCTGCGCAACGCCAACGCCCAGCCTCAATTGATCAAGAGCGAATCGCTGGGATACCACCTGCACGCCACCACCAACAGCACCCCGCTCTACGACCGCATGGCCGTGGACGCCGCGATGGCACTGGCGGAAGTGATCCGCTCCGGCGGATTGCAGCGTCTGCGGATCTGCGGCTCGGAGGACTGCGAGGCGGCCCTGCTGGATCTGTCGCGCAACCGCTCCAAGCTGTACTGCGATACCGGCAACTGCGCCAACCGCGAGCACGTGCGCGCCTACCGTGCGCGCAAAGCCGGAAAACGTATCGACTAGCCAGAACCCCGACACTGAGCACACCAAGTCTAGTTTCGTCCGTGATCGGCCAGCGCCCCTGCGCACTTCATCGCCGCAACGTGGCCGAGTAGCTCGCTGTGGCCTCGGGCCCACCGCCCATGCCCGTGACCAGCGCGGAGCGCCTGTCATGGCCATCAGGTTTCCTGCATGGGGGCCAGCACGTGGCCAAAATGGCGTTGGGCGATGCCCCTCGCCTTTTACCTTGCCCGGGCCATATGATGAACACACAACCGGGATACCGGCAGTTGCAGTAGTGGAAGGGGCAGGTCATGACTCAGGAAACCCACGCTTCGGATGATTACGAGGCACGGATAGAAGCAGCTGAGAGCGGACCATTGAAAGCCGCTGCCCGTTGGGTTGTAGCTCTGGCTTCTGCCACGCTGGGCGATGCAGAGTACGAAGCGAACGAGCCCCAGGTAGTCGTGCATTCCCGCCAAGATGATTCGGTGCTTCTGCGCATGACAACCTCCAGCCTCGAAGAAGCTGAGCGGCTGATCGTCCAGATCCGCGCGGATTTGGAGGCCTTGGGCACCGAGGAGTTCAAAGCGGAATGGGAAGGCGCAGGCGACAAGCCCTAGCTGGATGGGCTAGCGGCTAGTTTTCGACAAGAATCCCGTCGATATCCGCATACACCATCGCGCCCGGTCGGACCTTCACATCCCCGATGCTGATCACTTCATCCACCGAACCGTGCGAGCGCTTGACGGTTTTGCGCGGGTTGCTGCCCAGTGCCTTGATCCCGAGTTCCATCTCAGCCAGTGCCGCACGGTCGCGTACGGCGCCGCTGATGATGACCCCGGCCCAGCCATTGGCTTCGGCATTCGCGGCAATCATGTCACCCATCAGGGCGTAACGCAGGGATGCTCCCCCATCGACCACGAGCACTGCGCCATTGCCCGGGAAGCTCAGGATCTCCTTGACCAGGCCGTTGTCCTCATGGCACTTCACGGTACGTGCCGGCCCGTGGAAGGACAGCCGCCCGCCGAAGTCCTGGAATTGAGCCGAGACGGACTGCAGTGCATCCCCATGCTGGTCGTAGAGGTCGGCGGTGCTGATCGGTTCCTGGTGCATGGTGTTTCCTTCATGAGCTGCGATAGTGGTCCACCACACAGCTTAGCCCGCAGTGCCAGCAACCCCAGCGCATGACGAAAGTGTCAGAGATTCAGTTCCGCTTCATAGGCCTTGGCGTCCAAGGCGCCGAGGCGCGAATTGCGGCGGCCGAAGCCCAGATAGATCGCAGCTCCCACAGCCATCCAGATGGCGAAGACCAGCCAGGTGATGCCAGCCAGGTTGAACATCAGGAACAGGCAGGCAGCGATGCCCAGAATCGGGGTCACCGGATACAGCGGGACGCGGAAGGTCCGCGGGGTATCCGGCTGGGTTTTGCGCAGGTACATTACCGAGACACCTACCAACGAGAAGGCGAACAGGGTGCCGATGCTGGTCGCTTCGGCCAACTGGCCCAGAGGAATCAGCGAGGCGGCAATGGCCACGACCGCGCCGGTGACGTAGGTGCCGATGACCGGGGTGCGGGTGCTGGGCGAAACCTTGGCGAAGAAGCGCGGGATCAGGCCGTCGCGGCCCATGGAGAGCAGGATGCGCGTCTGCCCGTACAGGGTGGTCAGCACCACCGAGACGATCGCGATCACCGAAGCCAGGGCGAAGGCCAAGACCATCCACTTCTGTCCGGTGATCTCGGAAACGATCTGCACCAGGGCGGCTTCCGATTCGGCGAACCAGTTCCACTCCCGGGCGCCAATGGCGGCTACAGCAACCAGCACGTAAATGGTGGTTACCAGCACCATGGCGATCATGATTGCCCGCGGCAGGTCCTTCTGCGGATTCTTGGCTTCCTCGCCGGCGGTCGAGGCCGCGTCGAAGCCGATGTAGGAGAAGAAGACCATGGACGCTGCCCCGGTCACGCCCGCGGCGCCCATGGGCAGCAGCGGAGCGAAGTTCCCGGCATTGAAAGCGGTGAAGGCGACCACCACGAAGAAGACGAGGATGGCGATCTTCACGATCACCATGACGGTGTTGGCCAGGGCCGATTCGCGGGCACCGCGAACCAGCAGCAGGGTCGCCAAGATGACCACGATCAATGCCGAGAGGTTGATGACACCGCCGTCGCCCGGACCGGCGGCCAGGGCCTGGGGCAAAGCCAGGCCGAAGATCTCCAGCGTCTGGTTCACGTAGGCGCCGGCACCCACCGCCACCGCTGCCGCGGAAACTGCGTATTCCAGCACCAGGCACCAGCCGCACACCCAGGCCATGCCTTCGCCCAGCGTGGCGTAGGAATAGGAATAGCTGGAGCCGGAGACCGGGACCATGCCCGCCATTTCGGCATAGGAGACCGCCGAAAGCAGCGCGGTGATGCCGGCCAGCACGAAGGCGATCCAGATCGCCGGGCCGGCGACCGGAACGGCAGATCCGAGGATCACCAGGATGCCGGTACCCAGGGTGGCTCCGACGGAGATCATGACCAGCTGGGTGACGCCCAGCGAGCGCTTGAGCGTCCCGAGCCCGGCGTTGTTCGCGGCGTCGTTGGCCATCGCCTGGATGGACTTGCGCCGTCGCAGCTGCTTGCCCAGTGGGGTGCGGCCATGCTGCTCAGAGATACTCGTGCTACTCACTTGAAATCCTTGGTGCGTGCTTGAGGCGTCCTGCCTCGATCAATTGGCCCGGCAAACGACAACGCGCTGGGACTATCTGTGGATGGACAGTCCCAGCGCGTCATGCCGCGTGGCTAAGCTTTATTATCAGTCTTCAAACTTCTTGTCCGGGTTGGATGAGGATCGGTTTACCCCGGTCCCCTTTCCCAGGTCAGGATCATTGTCCTTGGCGGCCATGGTCATCACCGAGATGACCAGCAGGCTTGCGACAAAGGCGATGCCGAAACAGGCCAAACCGATATCGAAGCGCAAGGGATTCTGCGATCCGCCGGTGGAGCTAACCAGGCCGACCACGCCGGCGACGATGGCCAGGATCAGCGAGAAGCTCAGTGGGCCCTTGATTGACTGGCTCCACGGTTGCTTCTTCTTGTTGTTTCCCACCAGGAACTCCGTTTCTACTTTTACTGCAGACCTAAAGACTAGTTGCTTTCCTGGTCCGGCGAATTGATCGTGGTCGGGGCGGCTGCCTTCATTTCATGGCGATGGCCGAAGGCGGCAATCAGCGCGAAAACGGCCAGAACGATAGTTCCGCCGCCAATCAGGCCGAACAATGCGTGCGCATCCATGCCACCGCTGAAGCACAGCGAAATGGCCAAGATCACGCCCACCGCGCCGGTAACCAGCTGGTTCCTGAACGGCGGGAAGGCCTCGCGATGCTTGGCAAAGACGATGAGCTCGGCAATGCCTCCGGCCAGGAATGCAAAGGCACCCACATAGCCGACCCAGGCAATCGAGCTGACGAAGATGGTGGCAATACCAGCCAGAAGCATCAGTCCCGCACCCAGCGCGTAGGGGGCGCGCGACTTCTCCGGCGCGCTTTCCACAGATACGTACTGCCACATGAACACGCCAGTGACAACGAGGAACGCTGCCGTCGAGTAGGTGACAACCTTGTCATCTGCGCCGATCCAGAAAATCGACATCAGGGCATAGGCCAGGGCCGTCAGGCCGCGCAGGAAGACCGGGCGGAAAACATCTGAAGCTTGAACTGGGGTGGTTTTTGGTGCAGGCACAATTTCTATTCTACCGCTCATAGAACTAACCGCCACTTCGCCCGGGGTTAATCACATCAGCCACGGCGGCGAATCAGCGACTGGTCCAGATCCCCGATGCTCGCCGCGCCCATCAGCTGCATAGTCACTTCCACTTCCTTGGCCAGCAATTCGATGGCACGGCTGACGCCTTCCTCTCCCCCAGCCATCAGGCCGTAGAGGTAGGCGCGGCCAATCAGCACGAAGTCCGCTCCGGCACACAGCGCGGCGACAATGTCCGCGCCGGACATGATGCCCGAATCCATGATGATTTCCATGTCCTCACCGACTTCGGCACGCACTTCGCCCAAGGCCTCGAAGGCGATCGGCGCGCGGTCCAGCTGCCGTCCGCCGTGATTGGAGACCACCAGTCCGTCAGCACCGGCGGCCTGTGCCTTGGCAGCGTCTTCGCTGGTGAGCACGCCCTTGACGAAAAGCTGGCCCTTCCACAGCTCGCGGATCCATTTCAGATCCTCGAAGTCCAAGGAGGAATCGAACATGGAGTTGATGATCGTTGGCAGGTCTGCCGACGTATCCGACAGCGATGCGAACTTCAGCGAATCGGTGGTCAGGAAGTTGTACCACCATTCGGGTCGGTACGACGCATCGAGCACGGTCTTCACGGTCAATTCCGGCGGGATCTTCATGCCGTTGCGGGTATCGCGGTGGCGCTGGCCGGCTACCGGGGTGTCCACGGTGACCAGCAAGGTGTCATAGCCCGCTGCAGCAGCACGTTCCACCAGCGCCCTGGACTTTTCCCGGTCCTTCCACAGATAGAGCTGGAACCATTTGCGGCCCTCGGGTGCCGCCTCGGCGACCTCCTCGATGGATCGGGTGCCCATGGTGGACAGGCTGAAGGGAATCCCTGCTTTCTGGGCAGCCCGCGAGCCGCCGATTTCGCCCTCGGAGTGCATGAAGCGGGTGAAACCGGTGGGGGCGATGCCGAAGGGCAATGCCGATGGGGCACCGGCAATGGTGGTGGAAAGATCCGACTGCGCGGTTCCGTGCAGGATTCGCGGCAACAGCTCAACGTTGTCGAACACCGCTCGGGCGCGGGTCGCGGTGATTTCTCGCCCGGCAGCGCCATCTACATAGTCGAAGGCCGCGGCGGGCGTGCGACGCTTGGCGATCTTGCGCAGATCCCAGATGTCGGCGGCACCGGCCAGGCGGGCGGCGCGAGGGCTAGTGGAGGGGAGCTTGAACTTCATCAGGCTGACCAGTTCGGCCACGTCGGGCAGTTGGCGATTGAGATTACCCATGGATTGTTCCTTTACTTCGGTAGAAATTGCCGGTCTAGTACAGGGTGCGCGAGCTTGCGCGGGTGCCGATGAAGATTGCAATGGCCGAGGACAGGCAGCACAGCGCCAGGTATCCCGCTGGCATCGCGATGGAACCGTTGCCCGCTTGCAAGAGCGCGGCGGCAATCAGCGGCGAGAGCCCAGCGACGATGGCGCCGTTCAGTTCGCGCGCGATGGCAATCCCGGAGAAGCGCACCGAGACGGGGAACAGCTCGGTGAGGAAGGCCCCTTGGGCACCGGAAGTGCACGGGATCACCAGCGCGTAGCCGGCGGCGATGCCCAGGAATCCGAAGGTGAACTCGCCGGTGGAGATCAGGGCGAAGATCGGGAAAGCCAGGACCAAGCCTGAGATATTTCCTGCCGCCAGCACCTTGGAAGCGCCGAACCGATCGGCCAGCCAGCCGCCCACCGGCGTGAGCAGTACGGAGACCAAGGAGCCCAGGGTGACCGCCAGCAACGCATGGCTGCGTTCCATGCCGCTGGTGACCATCAGGCTCAGCGCGAAGACCGCAAGGATGTAGTTCACCGCGTTGTGCCCGGTGATGGCCAGGAAGCCCAGGGCGACGCGGCGCCAGTGCGCGGCGAGAACCTGCACGATGGGGAGCTTGGCCTGCTGCTGCTCGGCACGGGCCGAGGCCATGGCGGCGGCATAGTCAGGGGTCTCTTCCAGCTTGTTGCGGATGTAGATGGCCACGACGAACAGCAGTGCCGAGACCAGGAATGGGATGCGCCAGGCCCACCCGAGCAGTACCTCGTCACCGGCCAGCGAGACCAGGAAGAAGCACACGGTGGCCAGGGCGATGCCCAGCGGCGGGGTGGAGAGCACCAGCGAGGTGTAGAACCCGCGTTTTCTCGGCTCCACGTATTCGGCCACCAGCGTCATGGCACCGGTCAGTTCCGCGCCAGCGCCGAATCCCTGGATCAGGCGCAGCAGCACCAGCAGGCCCACGGACCACACGCCCCAGGTCTGCGCGGTCGGCAGCAGGCCGATGCCCACGGTGGCGATGCCCATCAGGATGACCGAGAGCAGCATGGCCGGGCGGCGCCCGAACCGGTCCCCCAGGTGGCCGATGAGCACACCGCCCAGCGGGCGGGCCACGAAGCCCACCGCGAAGGTCGCAAAGGACGCGATCGAGGCCGCCGATTCTCCAGCCCCGGCGAAGAACAGCGGACCGATCACCACCGATGCGGCCGCGCCATACAGCGCGTAGTCGTACCATTCAATGGCCGTGCCGAAGACAGAGGCGAACAGGGCCCGGCGCCGGTTGCGCGCTTGCTGCGTGCTGGCAGAGTTCTGGGTGATCGGCACAGTCGTAGTCCTTGCGATAAAGTGGTGTTCCGTAAGATACCTGAAATATATTTCATCCCAGACTAGAGTGTTGCCCAGAGCGATAGCTAGATCAGGTCGCCAAGTTACGCCCCTTAGGAATCGGAAAACCATGGCCAGCTCGCTCTCCGAACAGCTCACGCTCACCTTGCGCGAACGCATCAACCGCGGGGAACTTGCCCCGGGAAGCCTGATCATCGAACCCGCACTGGCCCAGGAGTTCGAGGTCTCCAAGACCCCGGTGCGCGAGTCCCTGCGCCAGCTCACCAGCGAGGGCCTGCTGCAGGTGCTGCCCAAGAAGGGCTATCTGGTTCGCGCCATCTCGATGAATGATGTCTATGAAGTCCTGGAACTGCGCAGCTTGCTCGAATCGCATGTGGCGGGGCAGGTAGCCAGCATGCATTCGGCAGCGCTTGTAGTTTCCCTGGCCGGGCACCTTGAAGCCCAGCAAAAGCTGGCGGTCTCCGACCCCATTGCCTCCATGCATGCCGCCCAGTGCTTCCATAGCGAACTGGCCGCGGCATCGCGCAACTCCCGCATTGTGGACAGCCTGGAGAACTGCTTCACGCAAACCGCCCGAGCCCACTACGTCTTGCCTTCCATGCAGCCATACATGTCCCAATCGGACGAGCTGGCCGAGCACCAGTCGATCTTTGCCGCCATACAGAATTCAGATCCTTCAGCGGCCGCCGAGGCCATGACGCTGCATCTGGAATCCATCCGCCGAGCCATGCTGGGACATCACTAGCGGCCAACCACTGGTGCATCATGGGCAAGGCACGCAGCATCGCCGTGCTTGCCGGCGCTGGCGTCAGCACCGATGCCATGCCAGAAGGCCTGCGCTCACTGAACGAGTCCGCTGACGATTTTCTGGTTCAAGCTGGATCCAACGCCAAGCACAGGCAGATGATGCCCGATAACCGGATTGAGCGGCTTGGCGTGCATGACTCGCTCTTCTCCTGCGCCGTGGGCAGCCTGCTGCAATTCCGCCAGCCAGGGGACGTGGACTTCTTCGTGGTCCGCGAGAACATCTTCGAAGGCATCGAACGCCGTCATCCGGAAAACGGTAGCGTCCTGTACCGGTATCGGCCACGCCCTCGAATACGCATTGGAGCTCGCGCAAACCGGTAGCGCCAAGCACCTGACCAGCCCAGCGCAACAGCTCGTTGCCCAGCCCGGATCCGGGTGCCAGGGCACCACCAGCTCACTGGACCATGCGGTCACCCATGAGATTGCCGCCCAGGCAATGGAGCTCCAGGAGTAATCGGTGGCGAGCGGCCCGGTGGCCTGGGTTCAGCTGCCCAACCGCATCCAAGCGCTGTTCCTGGCACGCAGGGACAGGCTCACGCCGCGAGCTGCCATGTAGCCGATGGCGAAAGCAACCCAGATCCACAAAATCGCTGACGTGGAATCCTTGGCAAAGACCTGAACCGCCCAGAGCATCGGCACGTAGAGAACAAGGTTCGCTACACCTACCAACCCGAGATAGCGGGCATCCCCCGCACCGATGAGCACGCCGTCCAGCACGAACACCAAACCGCACAACGGCTGGGACAATGCCAGCACCCATAGCCCAACGGTGGTCAGCTGGCGGATCTGCTCATCCGGGGTGAAGATCATCGGGAATACCCGCGAGGTGGCAAGCAGCAGGATCCCGGTTACCACGCCGAAGCAGATGCCCCAGCGGCTCATGATCCCGGTGAGCTTGCGGACCTGCTCTGCATCCCCGCGGCCCAGCTCCTGGCCAATCATGGCCTGGGCCGCAATAGCCAACGCATCCAGTGCAAAGGCCAGGAAACTGAAGATCGTGAAGACCAGCTGGTGCGCTGCCAGTGTCTGGGTGCCGGCGTTGGTGGCGACAAGAACCGTGAGGAGCAACGCCGCGCGCATGCTCAGGTTGCGCAGCATCAACCAGGAACCGACTTGCCCGGTGGAAATGAACCCGGACCAGCTCGGCGCCATGGAAATTCCTTGCTTGCGGATTCTTGGCAAGATCATCCACAAATACACCACCGCCATCATCCACTGGGCGATCGATGTGCCAAGCGCGGCACCGGCTACGGACATATCGGCCCAGTAGACCAGCACGAAGTTCAGGACGATATTCAATCCGAAGCCAGCGGTGGCCACGATCAACGGTGTTTTCGTGTCCTGCATGCCACGCAGCACGCCGGTGGCTGCCAGGACCAGCAGCATCGCGGTCAGGCCAGGCATCGAGTAGCGGATGTAATCGACGGCGAATCCAGCGGTTTCCCCTTCGCCGCCCATCAAGCCCACAAGCCGATCGGCACTGAAGTATCCGAGCAGCGACAGCACCACCCCGAGGACTATGGCAAACCACATGCCATCACGCCCCGCCGCCATGGCCTTGCCGGGGTTGCCTGCGCCCAGGGCCCTGGCTACAGCTGGCGTGGTGGCATAGGCCAAGAAGATCATCAACCCCACCGCAGTGTGCAGCACCGTGGTGCCCAGTGCGGCGCCGGCCAGCTCGGCCACACCAAGGTGGCCCACGATGGCCGAATCGGCCATCAAGAACAGCGGCTCGGCGATCAAAGCACCCAAGGCGGGAACTGCCAAGGCAAGGATCTGCCGGGCCAAGCTCCGCGGGGATTCGGTGGGGGTTGAAGGATTCACAACCTCAACTCTACGAAGCAGAGTGGACTTTCACCATTTGCTTGCGCGCAGGAGGATTCCCGGTGCAGTCCTCTTTCCTGCGTCCGGAGCGAGTACTAGGTTTGGAAGCAAGCAGGGCACAGCCAGCACCGCCACCAGAAAACAGGTTTCCCATGGGACAAGAACAGATTGGCCATTGGCAATGCGCGGGTTGCGCCGTGGAGTTCCCGCCGGGCCCGCAACCCACCGGCACCTGCCCCATCTGCGCCGATGAACGCCAGTACATTCCGGGCGGAATCCAGCGTTGGGTGCGCACCGAAGACCTGGCAGCAGCCGGCCACCAGCTGACGATCACTTCGCTGGAGCCGGGACTGAATGCGATTGCTTCTCCCGAAATCGGCATAGGCCAAAGCTCCTTGCTCGTGGAGACCACCGCGGGCAACCTGCTCTTCGACGTGCCCGGGCTGATTACAGGAGAAATCATTGATTGGCTGGATAGCCGCGGAAAGCTGGCGGCCATTGTGGCGAGCCATCCGCACATGTACGGGGTGCAGCAGCAATACAGCCAGGCGCTGGGTGATGCGCCGATCCTCGTCGCCGAGAAAGATGCGCAGTGGGTCCAGTATTCCTCAGCCGCCGTCAGGACCTGGTCCCAGCCTTTTGAGGTGCTGCCCGGGATCAGGCTGATGCAGCTCGGCGGCCACTTCCCGGGCAGCACTGCGGCTGTTTGGGAAGCAGGGGCCGATGGCCGCGGAGTCCTGCTGGCTGGCGACGCGATTTTCCCCGTGGCCGATGGCAATGCGACCTTCTTGCGCAGCTACCCCAACCGCATCCCGCTCTCGGCTGCCGTGGTGCGGCGCATGGCCAAGGATCTGGAGCCGGTGAAGTTCGACCGCCTCTACAACAACTTCGCCGCCTGCATCCAGGCCGATGCCCACCGGGTGGTCCAGTTCTCTGCGGAACGCTATGCCAGGTGGGTATCAGGAGAATTCGACGATCTGACCTGATATTTCGCGCAAAGTTGAGTATTCCGAATGCGGAATATGAATTATCCGCGAAGGGATGGGTCCCTTTTGGAGAGCAAGGAAGCCATGATCAGGGCAACCACCTGCAACGCGCCAACACAGAGCACGACGCTGGCCCAGCCGTAGTGCATGAAGGGGATGCCGATGAGCCAGCCAAGCAGTGACGAGCCCACGTAGTAGAACAAGTTGTACAGGCTGGAGGCCTGTGCCCTGGCTTCGGTGGCCAGCACCGGCACCCACCCGCTGGCGACCGCGTGGGCCGCGAAGAAGCCAGCGGTGAAGATCAGCAACCCGCTGATGATCACGACCAGGTTCCCGGCCAGGGTCAGCAGCAAGCCCAGGGCGCTGGTGAGAATGCTGATGCGCAGGGTATTTCGCCGTCCAGCCTTGGCGACGAGTTTGCTGCTGGCCACCGAGGTGTAGGTTCCAGAAAGGTAGGCCAAGAAGACCAGTGCCGCCCACGAAGCCGGAATCAGGTAGGGCGGTGCTTCCAGCCGGAAAGCCAGGTAGTTGTAGACGGCCACGAATCCGCCCATGAGCAAGAATCCCTGGGCATAGACCAGTGCCATTTTGCCGTGCAATGCATGTGCGAACTTCTTGGCGATGCTGCGCAGGTTCTGGCCGTGGATGGGGTCGAAGCCCTGGGCGCTGGGCGCCTTGAACAGGAAGAAGAGCGTCGCCAGGCCGGCCATGATGCTCACTGCCGCGACCCCCCAGCGCCAGCCGGCGGGGTCTGCGACAAAGCTGGCGACCAAGCGTCCGGCCAGCCCGCCAAGGGTGGTGCCGGAGATATAGGTGCCGCTGGCCACGGCAACGGCTCGCGGATTGACCTCGTCAACGAGGAAGGCCAGTGCAGAGCCGGGAACACCTGCCAAGGCAATTCCCTCGAAGAACCGGATCGCCACCAGGAACTCGAAGCTTGGCGACAGGCAGCTGAGCAGTCCCAGGGCGACCGAAGAGATCAGGGCGATGCTGATGACCTTGCGGCGCCCGACGCGGTCGGAAATGATGGCCCATGGAGTCACGGCCAACGCCAGCCCCAGGGTCGCTGATGAAACGGCAAGTGCCGTGTGCGAAGAGGTGATGTGGAAATAGCCGGCGATCACCGGCAGCAGCCCCTGCACCGCATAGAGCTGGGAGAACGTGGCAACGCCGCCGGCAAAAAGCGCCAGCAGCATGCCCCGATAGGCGGGGGTGTTCGGTTCGAGTCCGGTAAATGCCACTGCCTAGGCTCCCACAGGAAGCAGCGGGTAGATCAGGTACACCACCAGCAACGCTACTGCATTGTTAATGACATGCAGCATGTAGGAGTAGGCCAGCGACTTGCCGCTGAGGATGTAGGCAACACCCATCATGACGCCCAGCATGAAGTACGGCACGACTTCCAGCCAAGAGCCGATGCCCGCGCCAATGAAGTGGATGCTGGCGAACAGCACCGTGGAGATCAGTGCGCAAATCCAGACGTTGAGCTTGCGTGAAAGCTTGCCAATGAGCAGATGGCGGAACAGGTATTCCTCGACGAATGGGCCGAAGAGCGCAGTGACGACCAGCATGACCGGCAGCGGCACCGTTCCGGCCATGGATTCCAGGGCCGCCTGGTTCTCGCTGGTGGCCGCTTGGCCCGTCAATGCGGCGATGATTCCGTTGGCCATGATGGTCAGGAACCAGCCACCGGGCAGCATCAGCCATTTGGCCCAGGGGTGGTAGCGCATGGTCTTGAACGACTCGAAGAACTGCGGACCGCACTGGATCATCGCGAGAATGAAGAAGGTGACATACAGGATCAGGTTGATCCCGAACAGCGCCTGTTCCTGGGTGGAGAAGGCGCCCATGTAGCCAGGGATCAAGCCGATGAGGCCTGCTGCGCCCCAGACAAAGAAGACGAGGTAGGCAAGAACTGTCCAGAAGTCGCCCTTGGTGAATTGCCCGGCGTTGAAGACGCGTTGCTTGGGCCGCGGAGCCGAATAGGGGTTCATGTACTCTGGCCGTTGTTGCATATGACAAGCCTAATCGCCTTCCATGTGGATTTCCCAAGTTCATCGTTCCACGTGAAAGGACGAACCCAGTCCAGCCGACGTCGAAGTCTGCTGGACTGGGTTCAGCGAGCTGCGGTAACCGCGAGCTCCCATCATCTGCTAGTTCTTGTCGAAACCTTCGCGACCCTTGTCCACGAAGGCCGGGAAGAGCACCTTGTAGCTGACACCGGCAATGGCCGCACCGATAACCGGCGCCAGGATAAACAGCCATACCTGGCCCAAGGCTTCCGGGCCGGCGAACCATGCGACGCCCAGGGAACGTGCCGGGTTGACCGAGGTATTGGTGATGGGAATGGACACCAGGTGGATCAGGGTCAATGACAGGCCGATAGCGATCGGCGCGAAACCCTGCGGCGCGCGCTTGTCGGTGGAGCCGAGGATCACGTACAGGAAGATCGCAGTCAAAACGATCTCTGCGACCAGTGCCGCAACCAGCGAATAGCCATCTGGTGATCGCTCCCCATAGCCATTGGAAGCGAAACCGGATTCGACTGCGTTGAATCCGTCCTTGCCCGAAGCGATCCAGAACAGCACGGCACCCGCCACCGAAGCAGCGACGATCTGCGTGACGATGTACGGGAGGACATCCTTCCACGGGGTGCGCCCGGCAAAGGCCGTGCCCAGGGTGACGGCAGGGTTGAAATGGCCGCCGGAGATATGCCCTACTGCGTACGCCATGATCAGCACAGTGAAACCGAAAGCCAGAGCTACGCCCAGGAATCCGATGCCCATGTTCACGGTTTCATCTGCAATGACCTTGGCCGCGAAGATCGCTGAACCACAGCCGCCGAAGACCAGCACGAATGTGCCCAAGAACTCGGCCGAAAGTTTTGCGCCGGTCGTCGGCGCGGATGTATCTGACATGTCTTGTTCCGTTCCTCAAAAGGTGACGCGAGTTCCATGACAGCAAGAGCTGTAACCTAAGGCTACTGGAAGAATTCTCTATTGGAGGATCTGCGACGTTCATTTTCGACAATGGTTTGTGGCCGGCCATGACATGGGAATTATTTGCCGACATATTCGAAGTGCCATGCTTCGGCGTATGGATTCCTGCTTCCGTTAGCGCGGAATTCTTCCAGATTTTTCCGGTGGATCCAGTTGTATTTCTTGGTGTTGGCTTTCAGCCACTTGTAGTACTTGCCCTTGAACGAATAGCTGTAGGTCTCCGGGACGTCGATGGCCAGTCCCCAACCATGGTTCGAGGTGCCCGGTTTGGCCGCGATGTAGTGGCCGAGCTCCTGGTAAAGGAATTTCTGCGTATCCAGGGTGCGGTAGGCCAGATCAATATCCAGATTCTTCCCGAATTTCTTCTTGAAGGCCGAGTTCAGCCGGCCCAGGTCCGCAGCGGCCGGGGCGGCGACGAGCGTTTTCTCCTTGTCCCAGTGCAGGGCCACCAGCATCGACGCGGGCAGCTTCCCGTTGGCTTGCTTCAGTACCATGGCGCGAGTGATTTTTGAGGTGTTGCTGGTTTTGGCGTTGGTGCTGGGCTTCAGCGCTGAAACTTTCATCCAGCCATCGGCCCCCTGGGTGCGCACGTAGTACCAGCCGGAGACCTGGCCAGCTTTCCTTTCCCAGACCTTATCCCGATAGACGATCGAGTTCTTCGGGATATCACCGATGCGCTTCTTGCCCTTGACCGAAGCGAACAGGTCTGCGCCGGAAGACTTGGTGAAGTAGCGGTCCGACAGCCCAGCCCGGTTGGTGGTGTACGGGCCGGCGTCGATGGCGCAGCCCTGGGAGCAGGTGGTGACGTAGGCACCGGAGATCCATCCGTTCTTGCCCTGGGTGGAAATCTTGTACCAGCCGTTGGTTGCCTTGGACGTCGCGTAGGCGGGCTGTCCCTTGCTGATCTTGCCGACGACTGAGTGTCCGGTTCCCGCCCCCTTGCGGATATTCATCGTCGATTTCGGCGTGATCCACAGCTTCACGCTTTTCGCCCGCGGCGAGGTTTTGCCGGTGCCGGAGGTCTTGGTGACCTTGGTGTATTTGTTGGAGATCCACCCGGTCTTCTTGTTGTAGGTGACTTGGTACCAGCCGTTGGACGCTTGGGACTTGACGGTGACGGTCTTGTTCTTCGGGATGGTCAGGACAACGCGGTACTTGGTGCTGGAACCGGAGCGCATATTCAGATTGCTCGTGGTCTTGACCTGCACCACCCGTTTGGCGGCGTGCACCTGCAGGGTTGCTGGCGCTGCAAGTTGCGTGGATGGCTGGGCGGCTGGGATTGCCTGCGCGGCACTGGCTGGCATCAGGCCGCCGAAGGCCAGCGCACCGGCCAGCAACACGCCAGCGGTGGACACGGCGAATTGTCGAGGGGAACTGAAGAGTGTTTTCACGGCGGTGGAGTCTTCCGAAAGGCGCGGGCTTGGCTGGTGTCCTGCGCAAAGCCGTTCTCGGTGCGAGCGAGGTTGCCGATTCGGCGCCAGACATCATTAATAATGCAACAGCCACAGCGAATCGGGAACACCGCCACAGGCCACCGGTCACGGGCAGGCAAAAACCGGCGCTGTGCAGGATTTTTTCCTGCCCAGCGCCGGTTTCGGCGTTTCAGTGCGTTGCCCGCGGGCGAGCCGCTACTTGGAGATCTTGCCCGACATCCCGGCCAGGGCCCGGATGACCACCGGCTTGCAGGCGAACCAGGCTCCGGCGGTCACTGCAACGGCCAGCAGGAACATGATGACACCCATCCAGCCGTCGTCGCTGCGGGCGGCGAACATGTGGTTCAGGTTCGCCCGCGCACCAGTGAGCAGCACCAGCAGCACATGCATCACCAGGAAGCCGACGAAGAACAGCATGGCCGGGAAGTGCACCTTGCGGGCGGCTTCCATGGGGAATGCCTTATCCAGTTTGGCCGGCCAGGCCGGGGACATGCGCAGCCCGGTGATGGCGGAGACCGGGGCGGCCAGGAACACGATCGAGAAGTAGGCCAAGACCTGCAGCGCGTTGTAGTTCAGCCAGCCGTTTTCGCTTGGCCAGTCCAGCGACAGATACTGCACGCCGGCGCTGATCGCATTCGGGAAGATGTCCCAGCTGGTCGGCACGATGCGCATCCACGCGCCGGTGGCGAACAGCAGCACAATGAACACCACGCCATTGACGATCCACAGCACATCCAGGCTCAGGTGCAGCCAGATTTCCAGGCTGATCTTCTTAGGCTTGGTTTTGGTCTTGAACAGGCCGGTGTTATTCCGGGTCCAGTAGGCCTTCGGCCTAGCCGTGGTGCGGATCAGCCAGCCGGAGCGGATGATCAGCACCAGGAAGAAAGCATTCAGGAAATGCTGCCAGCCCAGCCAGGCGGGGATGCCGGTGGGGGCGTTCTCCGGCAGCGCCGAATGCCCCGGATAGGCGGCAATAAATTGCTCCCCTGCTCCGGTTCCACGCCACCAGCGGGCGGCCAGCACCAGCAGGGCCAGGACAACCACCACTGCGGCGGCGATCCAGATCTTCTTCAGCGCCGGGTTGCCCGCCGTCGTGGCGGTGCGGGCGCCCTCCTTGGTTGTCAGCGACATGGAAACGATTCTCCTTGGTCTAGCCGGCGTTGGCCGGCTGCTTGGACTCCAGCAGCGCGGTGAGCTGCGGGAGGATCTCGAAGAGGTCGCCCACGATGCCTAAATCGGCAATGTCGAAGATCGGTGCGTCCTCGTCCTTGTTGATGGCCACGATGCGCTTGGCGGTCTGCATGCCGGCCAGATGCTGGATGGCCCCGGAGATGCCCACTGCCACGTAGAGGTCCGGCGAGACGCTGACACCGGTCTGCCCGACCTGGTGGCTCTGCGGGATGTAGCCGGAGTCCACGGCGGCACGCGATGCGCCCAGTCCTGCACCCAGCGAGTCGGCGAGCGCTTCGATGAGCGCGAAGTTCTCCTTCGAGGCCACGCCGCGGCCACCGGAGACCACGATCTTGGCGGCGCGCAGCTCCGGGCGGGAAGAGGCGGCGGCCAGCGGGGTCACGGATTCGATTTCTGCCGAGGCGGCGGTGGCCACCTCGATGGCGGCGGAATCCACCTGGGCGGTGGCGGCCGGCAGCGGCTCGGCGCCGCTGGAAGCCACGGTGATCAGCGGGATGCCGGAACCTGCAGTGGATTCGGTGACGTAGGTGCCGCCGAAGACCGAGTGCGTGGCGGCGATGCGGCCATCGCGCTGCGCCAGCTCGACCGCTTCGAGCACTACCGGGTTGCCGGTGCGCACCGAGAGCCGGCCGATGACCTCGCGGGCCACGGCGCTGGTCGAGGCGAGCACGGCGGCCGGGGCGTAGGCCTCGATGGCAGCCTGCAGGGCGGCGACGGCGCTGGCTGCCGGGTGGTCAGCAGCCTGCTGGGTTTCGCCGATGAAGACCTGCGCGGCGCCCTGCGCGGCGAGGGCGGCGGCGGTGCCGTCGCGGTCAGCGGAGGCGGCCACGGCCACCGGGGTGCCCAGCTGGGATGCCAGGGCCAGCAGGTGCGCGCCGCTGGCGGTCGGGGTGCCGTTCTCGGCCAGTTCGATGTGTACCAGGATGTTCGTCATGTCGTTGGTTCCTTAGATCAGCTTCTCGGCGGCCAGGTAGGCGGCAAGTTCCTGCGCGCCCTGTCCCTCGTCGATGATTTTCACGCCGGCGGTGCGCGCCGGGCGGGCGGCGGAGGAGAGCATCAGGTTGCCTGCTGCATGCTCCGGCGCGCTCAGGCCCAGCTCGGCGGTGCCCTGCACGGTGACCGGCTTGCGCTTGGCGGCCAGGATGCCCTTGAACTTCGGGAAGCGGGCCTCGCCCATGCCCTCGGCCACGGAGATGACCGCCGGGGTGGCCGCGCGCAGCGCGGTGGTGCCCGAAGCATCGGAGCGGGTGCCGCGCACGGTGCCGCCGGAGATCTCCAGGGTGCCCAGCGGGCCGAGGAACGGAAGGTTGAGCAGTTCGGCGATCATCGCCGGGACCACGCCGCCACGGCCGTCCGTGGACTCGTTGCCGGCCACGATCAAATCGGCATCGAGCGCGGAGAGCGCCTGGGCCAGGGCCCGGGCGGTGGCCAGCGCATCGGAGCCTGCCAGTGCGTCGTCCTGCACGTGCACCGCCTTGTCGGCACCCATGCTCAGGGCCTTGCGCAGCGCTTCGTTGGCGGCGGCCGGGCCCATGGTCACCACGGTGATTTCCACCGACTTGTCCGCGTCCTTCTGCTTCAGCGCGGCTTCCAGCGCGCGTTCGGTGATCTCATCGATCACGCGGTCGCTGGCGGCACGGTCTGCCCAACCATCGGAGGTGAGGTGGCGGCCTTCTTCGGTGTCCGGCACCTGCTTGATCAGCACTGCAATCTTCATGGTTTGCTCTTTTCTCGGTTCGATTCCACACCCGGCGCAGCCGCGTGGCGCGGGTCACGTTTCTGAAATACTATAACTAGATTCTAGTTTTTGTCTAGGGCGGGGCACGGACCGCGTTGACGCCGCCTGAGCACCCCGCCCCGACGGGCTTGCCCAGCCCTGGTCGGCTTGCTCAGCTTTGCTCCGGCTGGCTCTCGCGCGGCGGCACCCACAGCCCGCGGGCCTGGGCCACCACCTGGCCGCCGGCCTCGATCTGGCCCCTGACCCAAATCTTGCGGCCATCGATTTCCTCCACCCACGCAGAAAGCTCCAGCTCTTCGAACAGCGGCACCGCGTGGTCGTAGTCCACGGTCAGCGAACGCGTGAAGATCCACTGGGCCACGGTGCCGGCGGCGAAGCCCATCAGGTGGTCAAGCAGCGTGGCCACCCATCCGCCGTGCACCCGGCCCGGAGGGCCCTGGTAGGGCAGGCCCAGCCGGGTGGTGGTGCGCACGCCGCTCTGCCCGTCCATGCGCATCGACACCGGCGGGGCCATCGGGTTCAGCACCCCGGACACCGGCGAGCGGTCCATGTATTCGCTACCGCGCTCGCCAAACGGGTCCACGACCATCTCCTGCTCCTCGGCGACGGCGCCACGCAGCAGTTCAAGAACGCCCTCCAGTCGTTCGCCCAGCTCCTGGGCCACCTCGGTGCCCACCGGAAGCCGGACCATCGCATCGAGCAGCTCGCGCACCTGCCCGGCGGCGTCCAGCAGCTTCTCCCCGCCAGCGGCCCGAACCTGCCTTCCGCCGTCCGGCAGGGCCACCTGCCTAGTCATTGCCCAGGATCAATGCGCTCGTCGGCACGCCGGTGCCGGCGGTGACCAGCACGTTGCGGACGTTGTCCACCTGGTTCACCGCGGTGCCGCGCAACTGGCGAACGCCCTCGGCGATGCCGTTCATGCCGTGGATGTAGGCTTCGCCCAGCTGGCCGCCGTTGGTGTTGATCGGCAGCCGCCCACCCAGCTCGATGGCACCGTTCTTGATGAAGTCCTTCGCCTCGCCGCGGCCGCAGAAGCCGAATTCCTCCAGCTGCGCCAGCACGAACGGGGTGAAGTGGTCGTAGAGCACCGCGGTGTCGATGTCCTCCGGGCGCAGCCCGGTGTCGTTCCACAGCTGGCGTGCCACGTTGCCCATTTCCGGCAGTGCGCGGTCGCCGTCCTTGCGGTAGTAGCTGACCATGGTGTGCTGGTCGTAGGCCGCGCCCTGGGCGGCGGCGCGGATGGTCACTGCCTTGCCCGGCAGGTCCTTGGCCCGTTCCGGGGTGGTGATGACGAAGGCCTGGCCGCCGTCGGATTCCTGGCAGCAGTCCAGCAGGTGCAGCGGGTCGGCGATCCAGCGCGAGTTCTGGTGGTCTTCCAGGGTGATCGGCTTCTCGTAGAACCAGGCCTTCGGGTTGGTGGCCGCGTGCTTGCGGTCAGCCACGGCCACCCGGCCGAAGTCCTCGGAGGTGGCGCCGGACAGGTGCATGTAGCGCTGGGCGAACATGCCCACCCAGGAGGCCGGCGTCATCAGCCCGAAGGGCAGGGTCCAGGCGTAGGCGGCGGCGCGGGCATCCGGGGCCATGCCCTCGGTGCTCATGGCCGCGCCGAAGCGGGCGCCGGAGCGCTCATTGAACGCGCGGTAGCAGACCACGGTCTTGGCTACGCCGGTGGCCACCGCCATCGCCGCGTGCAGGATGGTGCCGGCGGCGGCGCCTCCCCCGTAGTCCACGTGGCTGAAGAAGTTCAGCTCCTTGCAGCCCAGGCCGCGGGCCACCTCGATGGCCGGGTTGGTGTCCATGGAGTAGGTGACCATGCCATCCACGTCCTGCGGGTTCACCCCGGCGTCGCGGCAGGCGGCCAGTGCGGCCTCCTGGGCCAGCTGCAGCTCGGAGCGGCCGGAGTTCTTGGAGAACTCGGTGGCGCCAATGCCTACGATCACTGCCTTGTTCAGCAGGTTGCTCATGCCGATTCCCCTTTCGATGGGATCACGAGGTTGACGGTGCCCGTCACATGCGGGCCCAGGGAGTTGGTGCCGATGACCTTCACCACGACGTTTTCGCCGTCAACGGACTCGACGGTGCCGGTGAAGAGCATTTCGTCGCCCGGGAAGTTGGTAGCGCCCAGGCGGATGTTGATCCGGCCGACGCGGGCGGCCGGTCCGGCCCATTCGCCCACGTAGCGGTTGACCAGCGCGTTGGTGGTCAAGATGTTCATGAAGACATTCGGGGTGCCGGCCGCTTCGGCGACATCCTTGTCGTGGTGCACCTTCTGGAAGTCGCGGGTGGCAATCGCCCCGGTGACGATCAGCGTGGCGGTGATCGGGATGCGCAGCTCGGGAAGCTGGGTGCCGGCTTCGATGCCGGTGCGGGCGGCGGTATCTACGGTGCTCATGCCGCTCCTCCTGCCGGACGGGCGACCGGAAGGACCAGGTCGGCGTCCATGCGCTCGGCGGTGATGTGCACCGGCATGCCGATCTGCACGTCCTCGCGGGCCACACCCTCCAGGTTCATCACCACGCGGACGCCCTCTTCCAGTTCCACCACTGCCACGATGTAGCCCGGCTCGAACGGCGGGACGATCGGGTGGTACATGACCACGTAGCTGTGCAGGATGCCGCGGCCGGACATGGTCTTCGGGGACCAGTGCAGCGAGTTGCACTGAGGGCACATCGGTACCGGCGGGTGGCGCAGCTCGTTGCAGTCGTCGCAATGCTGGATGGACAGTTCGCCGCGCTCGTTCAGGGACTCGAAGAAGAAGGCGTTGTCCAGGTTGATGGCCGGGCGGGGACGCAGGGCCTGGCTCTTGGCCGTGGCGACGGTCTCGGTCAGCGTTTCGCTCATTACGAGTTCCTCTTTTCAGGGTTGTACCACAGGGTGCGGAAACGCATGGTGCCCACGCGTTCGCCTTGCTGGTCGGTGTAGGTGGTCAGGGTGGTGATGAAGTAGCCCTCGCCCAGGCCGGTCTGCTTGGGGCCCGCGAAGGACTCGACCTTCTCGCTGGCGGTCAGCAGGTCGCCGGGGACCAGATAGCGGTCGTATTCCTGGTCGCAGTTCACCGCCACGACCTTCGGGTAGCCGCAGTCGGCCAGGTGGGCATAGGCGCGGTCCACGTCGGATTCGATCTCCGGGTCCGAGGGATTGATCATGTTCCAGACCTGCAGCGCCGAGGGCGGGGCCACCACGTCCGGGTGCCCGGCGGCGCGGGCGGCTTCCGGGTCCAGGTAGATCGGGTTGGTTTCCTCCATTGCGTCGCACAGGTGGTGGATCATGGGCCGGTTGACCTCGTCGCGGGCGACACTGATCCTCTCGTTGCCGGCGGCGATCATCTCACCGATCAGGACATTGGGATCCTGGCTCATACTCTCTCCTTAATGGTGGTTTCGGCTGGTTTCAGCGGCAGCAGGTGGGCGCGGCCGTTCTCCTCGAACAGGGCCTCCAGCTGCGCCAGGGCGTTCTCATCCAGCACCTCGAAGGCGATGTCCCTTCCGGGGCGGTGGAAGACGTTCTCATTCACCAGCCAGGCGTCGCGGCGCAGGCTGGGCTTGTTGATCTTCTGGGTGGCGGTCACCGGCACATCACGGACCACCGACAGGAAGCGCGGGGCCCACTTGGTACCCAGATCCGGCTGGGCTTCCAGGAAGGCGGCGAAGTCCGCCGGGTCGAAGGATTCCGGGTCCTCGACCTGCAGCGTGGCCATCACCTGGTCGCCGGTGCGGGCGTCGGGCACCGGGTAGACGGCGGCCAGCGTGACGCCCGGGTAGCGCGAGAGCACGCGTTCCACCGGGGCGGCGGAGAAGTTCTCGCTGTCCACGCGCAGCCGGTCCGAGGTGCGTCCGGCGAAATAGAAGTAGCCTGCCTCGTCGCGGTAGGCCAGATCCCCGGTGAGGAACGCGGTGCCGCGCACGCGTTCGGCCACGGCTTCGGGGTTCTTGTAGTAGCCCTCGAACAGGGCAGCGCCGGTGAGGTTCACCAGTTCGCCGATGGCCTGTTCCGCGTTCAGAATGCGTCCGTTCTCGGAGAAGATCGCCGGCGGGCACGGTACCATGGTGTCCGGGTTGACCACCGCGGCGTCCATGCCTTCCGGGGCGACGCCCAGCGCGCCGGCCGGGCAGTCGTCGGTGCGCTTCATGGTCAGCCCGCCCTCAGAGGCGCCGTAGCTTTCGGTCGGCCAGACGCCGAAGCGGCGGTGGAATTCGGCCAGGTCGAATTCGCTGGCTTCGGTGCCGAAGCAGGAGCGCAGGTAGGTCTCGGCTTCGGCGGCCTTTTCCGGCTGGGCCAGCAGGTAGGACAGCGAGCGTCCCACGTAGTTGAAGTAGGTGGCTTTGTAGCGCATCAAGTCCGGCAGGAACCCGGAGGCGGAAAACTTGCGGGCCAAGGCGAAGGTGCCGCCGGTGTACAGCGGGTTGGCCCAGCAGGCGAAGATGCCGTTGCCGTGGAACAGCGGCATGGAGTTGTAGCTGACATCCTGCCGGCCCAGGCCCATGTGCTGGAATTCCGCGGTGCGGAACAGCCGCCCGGTGCTGCAGATGACCGCCTTCGGATCCCCAGTGGAGCCGGAGGTGAACAGCAGCAGCAGCGTGGTGTCCGGGTCCGCGGCGGCCGGAGCGTCAGGGCTTGGCAGGTGGCGCAGGGCATCGAGTTCGCGGGCGTAGCCGGCGGAATCGACATAGCGGGTCCGGGCGGCGGGCACTCCGGAATCCACCGAGTTGAAGTAGCCTTCCAGCTCGCGGGTGGTCAGCAGGATCTCCACGTCGGTGTAGGCGATGTCGCGGGCCAGTTCCTCGCCGCGGCGGGTGAGGTTGATGCCCACCACGGTGGCGCCGGCGTAGGCCGCGCCGCCGATGGCGAAGAGGTATTCCGGGTCGTTTTCCAGCATCACGCCCACGTGGAAGGGCTTGCCTTCGTCGTGCAGCGAGAGCATCAGGTGGGCGCGCAGCTTGCATTCGGCCACGACTTCGGCCCAGGTCCAGATGCGGCCTTCGAAGAGCAGGCCGGGGTGGTGGTCCTCGGCTCGCAGGTCAAGCAGATCTCTGGTAGTTTGAAGCTTCGTTTCGAGAACGGTGTTCATTGCTAATCCTTAAGGGTGAGGTTGGAGACCTGAGGCTTGCCGCCGTCCGCGCCCGGCTGCTTCGTCGCTGGAATGAAAAGGACCACGACGATGGTCAGCAGGCAGGTGGCGATGAGTACGCCCACGACCAGCAGGAAGCCGGTCATCGAGACGAACGTGTTCTCGCCTGCTGCAACAGGCGAGAACACGAGCAACAGGCCCACGACCGAGGCGGCCACGGCCTGGAAGGCCGTACGGGTCACTGCATTCACGCCCGTGGCGGTACTGGTCTGCTCGGGCAGCACGCATTCGACGATCACGGTCGGCATGCCCGAGTAGAGGAAGCCGGTTCCGAAGATCACCACGACCATGCCGGTGACGACCACCGCGATGCTGGTTGGGTCGATGCACACGATCAGCAGGCCGATGATGGTCAGCAGCGAGCCGATCATCAGGCCCATGCGCGCGCCGAAGCGGCTGGAGATCCGGCCGATCAGCGGCGAGATCGCGAAGGCCGCGGCGGCGGTGATGAAGCCGAGCAGGCCGGTCATGGTGGCGCTCAGCCCCAGGCCCACCGGCAGTTCCATGACGCTGCCGTCCGCCAGCGGGATGCTGTTCGGGTTGCGGTACAGGGTGACGGTGAGGATATTCGTGGTGCCGATCGGGCCGACGGCGATCAGCGCGGTGGCCAGCATGCCCAGGGCGAACTTGCGCTGGGTGAACATCCGCACGTCGATCATCGGTTCGCGGGTGCGCAGCTCCCAGCGGACCCACAGCGCCAGCAGCACTAGGCCGCCGATCAAGAAGAGCAGCACCTGCGGGTTGGCGAAGCCCAGTTCCTTGCTCAGGGTCAGGGCGTACAGCGCGCCGGCGATGCCGATGCCGAACGTCAGCCCGCCCGCCCAGTCCACTTGCACCGCGGAGGCCAGCGATGACTTCGGTTCGCGGGTGATGCCGAAGTGCACCAGCACGGCTGCCACGCAGGCGAAGATTGCCGCGGTCCAGAAGATCCAGTGCCAGGTGGCGTAGTCCAGGAACAACCCTCCGCCGAGCATGCCGCCGGCTCCGGCGATTAGCGCGGAGGTGGAGACCACCGCGATGCCGGTGCCGATCTTGTGCTCCGGGAAGGTGGAGCGGACCATGCCGATGGCCAGCGGCAGCACTGCGCCGGAGACGCCCTGCAAGGCGCGGCCGGCGACGAGGACGCCGAAGGTGGGGGCGATGGCGCTGATGATCGAGCCCAGGGCGGAGAGCAGCAGCACCCAGACCAGGATCTTGTGCCGGCCGAACTGGTCGCCGAGGCGTCCGACGAAGCTGGTGGCCAGCGCCGCGACCAGCGAGTAGGAGGTGACCACCCAGACCAGCTGGGAGAGGTCTGCGGTGAAGAACTCGCCCGGGGTGTACAGCAGCTGCACCGCCATGGACGTCTCGAAGGCCGCGACGACCTCGGCGATCACCAGGATCGCCAGCACTGCGGCCACGCTCTGCCCGGCGTGGGTGCGGGCCTTGCCCGCGGTCCCCGGCGCACTCATGCTTTCCCTCCGTCCAGGATGACTGCTGCGAGTTCTTCGCTGACCTGTCCTGCGGTGCCCCAGAGCACGTCCAGTTCGCGCATCCACAGGAAGAAGCGGTGGATGTGGTTGTCCAGGTCGGCGCCCATGCCGCCGTGCAGGTGCTGGGTGGTGTGCACCACGCGGAATCCGGCCTCGCGGGCCAGCCAGGATGCGCCCAGGGCGGCTTCGGCCCCGTCGCCATCGTGGTCCAGCTGCCAGGCGGCGTCGATGGTGGACAGCCAGGTGGTTTCGGTGTCGATGAACGCGTCCGCCGCACGCAGGGCCACCCCCTGGTTGGTGGCGATGGCGCGCCCGAACTGCTTGCGCTCGTTGGTGTACGCGGCGGTGCGGCGCAGTGCCTCGGCGCCCACGCCGGACATGAGTGCGGCCGCCGCGGTGAGCAGGCGCAAACGGATCCACGCGGCCGCCTGCCCGGTGCCGCGGTTGGCCCCGATCAGGTCCGAGGCCTGCACCTGGACGCCGGCAAAGGCCAGCTCGGCGTGCTGCTGGCGGGACAGCCCGTGGTACTCGTCCAGGGTGATGCCCGCGCGGTTCGCCTCGATCAGCGCGGTCAGCTCACCGGCCTCGGTGTGGAACTGCACCATTAGGTGGGTGGCCGACGGAACCAGGTATCCCAGCTCGATGGCCCCGTCCAGCACCCAGCCCTCGCCGGAAGCGGTGCCGTTGACACGGCGGCGCACCTCGGGTTGCAGCGCGGCGATGCGCACCGAGCCGGCGCCAATGCCTTCGAGCAGCTGCTCGTGGCCTCCGAATTCGGCGATGGCCAGGGCCGCGACGGCGGTGGTGATGAAGGGGACGCGGCCCAGGGTGCGTCCCTGTTCGCGGGCGACGAGCGCCAGCCCGGCCATACCCAGTCCCGGTTCGTCCTCGCCCATGGGCAGCAGCGCGTCGATCAGCCCGGACTCGGCGATTTGGCTCCACAGGGCCGCATCGTAGGCGGCTCTTGCCTTTTCGCCGGCGGCGTTGAGTTCGTCGGTGCCCAGCGAGGAGAAGATCTGCGCGGCGAGGTCGGCCAGGCCCTGCTGGTCCTCGTCCAGGGCGAACTCCATGCTCGGGGCCTCAATGGTGTTGTTCATGCTCGCGGTGCTCAACGTGCGCTCCTTGCCATGCCGAGGGTGGTCCAGGCGACGATTTCGCGCTGGATTTCGGCGACTCCCCCGCCGAAGGTATTGATCTGCGCGCCGAGGTTCATCAGTGCCAGGCGTCCGGTGTCGAAGTTCCACGGGGCATCGGAGATGCGGGTGGCGGTGCCACCCACGATCTCCAGCAACGACCGGTACACGTCGATCACGGTTTCGGTGGCGAAGACCTTGGCCGCGGAGGCCGAGCCCGGATCCAGCGATCCCTGCGCGGTGGTCTCCACGAGTTTCCAGTTCATCAAGCGCATGGCGCGCAGCCGGGCGGTTGAGGTGGCCAGCAGCGAGCGGACCCAGGGCTCATCGCCCAGCGGGGTGCCGTCGGCGGTGACCTGGTCCTTGAGCCATGTGCGAACCTCGTCCAGCTGTCCTTCGCAGATGCCGCTGAAGGCGGCCAGGCCCACGCGCTCGTGGTTCAGCTGGGTGGTGATCAGTTTCCAGCCTTCGTTTTCCTTGCCCACGACGTTGGTGAGCGGAACCCGGATGTTGTCGTAGTAGGTGGCGGTGGTGCTGAAGCCGCCCACGGTATGGATCGGGGTGGCGGAGAAGCCCGGGTCGCTGGTCGGCACCAGGATCAGCGAGATGCCCTTGTGCTTCGGGGCATCGGGATCGGTGCGGGCGGCCAGCCAGATCCAGTCGGCGCCGTCGCCGCCGGAAGTGAAGACCTTGGAGCCGTTGATGACGTACTCGTCGCCGTCGCGCACGGCGCGGGTGGTGAGCGAGGCCAGATCGGTGCCAGCCTCCGGTTCGGTGTAGCCGATGGACACCACCAGCTCGCCGGCGAGGATCTTGGGCAGGAAATAGTCCTTCTGCTCTTGGCTGCCATGGCTCATCAGGGTCGGGCCCACGGTAGTCATGGTGATCATCGGGATCGGGGCGTCGGCGCGGTAGGCCTCGTCATAGAAGACGAACTGCGCGGCCGGGCCGCGGCCCTGGCCTCCATACTCGACGGGCCATCCGATGCCAAGCCATCCGTCCTGGCCCATCTGCCGTTGCACTGCGGAGTGGACCGGTCCCCCGGCCTCACCTTCTTGCTTCAAGCCCGCGCGCACCTCGTCGGTGAGGAGCGCGGCGAAATAGGAGCGAAGCTCCTCGCGGAGTGACCGTATCTCCGTGGAAGAACGTAAATGCATTACGTTGCCTTTCGTCTTTGACTAGGCGATTACCGTAAGTAACGGTGGAATGTGATCCAGATTACTTACCGGCCGACAAGTAATCAATATCTTGCGCACAGCAGATTCTTGAGCTAGTCCCGGAGGAATCCCAGAGGGAAAATATTTCTTTCCGCAGCGGCTTTGCCGTGGGGAATCCGGACGGCAGATGAGAAGAACGGCGATTCTTTCTGCAGGCCCAAGCCCTGCGATATTGATCCCGCAAGCCGGATCCACGGCAGATGCAGCCAGTCGCGAAGGAGCAGCGGAGCATCTGCAGAATAGAAACTAGAACCTTATTGCAGTTCAGTTGCCATTTGGTCGGCATCCCCAGTCCTGATCGGCCATGGGCGGCGCCCCTTGCGGCGACCCTTGAGTCAGGACTTGGACCGCTGCGGGCCGCGCTGGAGACCGCGGGCGGAAAGCGTTGCCGAAGCTGAAGAATCGAGAATCTTCCAGCGCCGAGACTGCCCGAAAACTCGGCGGAATATGGCAAACGGATCCCATGGGAATCCTGCAGTCCCGGTTATTGAGACGAAAAATCCCCCGGAAATTTTTCCGGGGGAAGATCGGTGGCATAAAACTGCCGAAGCTACGCGATCAACGAGGGATTTGCTCGTAATAAACCCGCTAGTTCGGGCCTTCGGAAGGTGGTCGGCATTGGTCCTCTGACGAACGCCGGCTAGCGGTTCGGCAGTCTCATTTCACCAGGCACCCCAGCGTGCCAGCTTGTCTGGCCGAAGAGTCAGTGGGTGGTAGTGGAGTCGAGTGCTTCGCGGATGAAGCCGTAGACGATCTCGCGTCGCCGCGCGGACTTCATCCCGGGGACCACCATGCGGTCATCTGTGAAGACCATCTCCCGATGCAGCATGTCCATGACCAGGATGGCCTTCACCTGGTCTTCGTCGCTCATGTCCGGGAGCATGGCCAGCTCCATGGTGCGGAGGCGATGGTACTCAATCCGCTCCTTGATCTCGTCGGGCAGCCAGGTGTTGTTGCTGCTGCTGGCCAGCACCGCTACGGCGCGGGAATGCGAGAGCAGAACCTGCGAATAGCTGTAGAGGAATTCCCAGCGCCGCTGCGCATCGGGGAACTGCTCGGGCGCCTGCTCCAGCAGGTCGTCAATGGCGTCCAGCAGTGGAGAGAGGATCCCGGAGAGGATATCGGCCTTGCTCTTGAAGTGGTAGTACAGTGCGGCTTTGGTGAAATCCAGTTGCGCTGCGATGGCGCTGAGCGGGGTTCCCGCATAGCCATGCTCGAGAAACAAGTCGGTGGCTATTGCCAGGATCTTTTCGCGACTGCCCTGCTTTTCGCCAGACGGCTTCGTGGTGCGTTGCTCAGTCTTCACGTTCTTGGTTCCTATGCTATGGATTCTCCACCCGATCATATCGGGTACGCGCAGTGCTACTGAGCCGTCGATTTCCTGCGGAATAATTCACCGCCCCCGGCCGGCCGTCATCGGCGGCCGGGGGCGGCTGAAGATCCAGGAACTGCCGGTTAGTTCGCGGCGGCATCCTGGAGTTCGACGGCATCCTGCGCTATCGCGGCGGCAGCGGTGGCGACTCCACGGTCCAGTACGATCTTCCCGTCGGCGAGCACCTGGAACAACGCGCCGTCAGGGGTGTTCCATATGAGCGTTTCCAGCTTCTGCCCCGGGAAGACCGGGGCGGCGAAGCGTGCAGTGATCGAGCCCAGGCCGCGCTCGGCCAGCAGCGTCGAGTTGCGCACCAGCGCGAGGGCCGCCACGCCGTAGGTGCACAGGCCATGCAACACCGGCCGGGGGAAGCCTACCCTGCTTGCCAACACCGGATCGGAGTGCAGCGGGTTGCGGTCGCCGTTCAGGCGGTAGAGCAGGGCCTGGTCCACGCTGGTCGCCTGCTCGATAACCTCGTCGGGTTCGGTCCCCGGCTCTGCCCAGCCGCCGGTGCCTTCCGGGCGCGGGCCGTAGCCGGTTTCGCCGCGGATGACCATGGAGGTTACGGTGGTGGCAACCAGTTGCCCCTCGTGGTCCAACAGTTCGGTGGTCAATTCGATGATGGCGTTTTTGCCCTGGTCATATACGGCACTCATGAAACTGCGCGGGGTAACGCTACCCTCCGAAGGTAGTTCTCGATGCAGGACCAGCGACTGCCCGCCATGCAGGATCTGTTGCAGCTTGAAGTCCCCGAGATGGTCCATCGAACCGCCGCTGCCGCCGAGGACGACAGCGAAGGTCGGGAAGACCTTCTGCTGGACGCCGAAGGAGTTCTCCGTCGTGTATTCGATTTCCTTGGTTGCGTCGGGACGCCCGGCTCCGATACTTAACGCATATAGCAGCGCCGAATCGCGGTCCCAGGTGACGGTTTCCCCTACGCTGACCTTGCCGATATTCTCTGTAAAAATTGCCATGCTCTTGCCTCTCCAGCCCGTTCATCTATGACGCGAGTCACTCATTCCATCAAGACTATAACTGGATTCTAGTTTTCGTCTATGGCTTGAAGGGAATTCGGGCCTTGGCCGCGCACGAACCGACGAAGCCAATCCCCAGGACTCCGCCTGCCGTCGCGCAACTAGGACATCGAGCAGAAGCCGCGGCCTGGGCGCCGCGAGCATAGGCCTCAGCCTAGCGCGTCGGTTCGGCGGTTCCTGCTATGCACGATCGCCAACGCCACCCACAACACCACGAGGAGCGCTGCAAATTGCGCCGCAACGAGCGCCGGAACTGGCATGGCCGCGGTAGACACGGCCAGCACCGCGATCAAGGTCGCAGTGCAGGCCACGATACCCACGAAGAACCCAGCTGAGTTCGGCCCACGGCTCACCCGCGCGGTCGCCACGGTACCGATAGCTACCGCAGCGCCGGCAGCTATCCATGATGCGACACCTGCCCCGAAGGCGCCCAGTGCCACCGCACCGACGGCCAAGACCGCCGCCATCGCGATCCTCATCATCACCGACATACCCATCGTTCCTCCTCCTGCACAACCGATCACTTTGAGCCTGCGGGGCAACCATCGAGGTCCTGCTCCATTCCTGGATGCGCCCGCATTTCCAACGTATCTAACTTATTTAGCTTAATCCAGAGCATTTCAACCGTATTTTCTTCTACACCCTCATACTTAAGTAGGATCGCGCCGAGGCCGGGAGTTCGGTAGGGCAGCACCAGTCCGCGCCCCGCCAACCCCGGTTGCCTGCGCGCACAGCGAAGACCGGCCCAGCTCCGTTGCGAAACAGAGCTGGGCCGGTCTTGTTCGGCGTTGGGGCGGTGCTACCGGCGGCTAGACCAGATCATCAGCTGGTTGCGCCTGCTTCGGCAGCTGCATGGCGGCATCTTGAGGCACCCAGACTTTCGGAGTGCGGCTGAGCATGAACGCGATCAACAGCGCCGCGAGCCCGAAAACTGCCACGAAGCCGAAGGCCTGGAAGACCCCTTGCTCCCCCACCGCGGTGGTAACCGGATCCTGGTGGCGGGCCAGCAGGTAGGCGCCGACGGCGGTAGCCACGGACTGGCCAATGTTGCGCACCATGGTGTTGGTTCCGGCGCTCTCCGAGGTATGCGTCTCTGGAACCGCCTCGATCAGCACGTTGGGCAGGGCACCAAAGGTCAGGGCGATGCCCACCGAGTTGACGGACATGGCCACCAGGAACGCCAGCAGGCTGCCCAGGGTGAACATGATCGCGGTGACAGCGGCCAGCATCAGCAGCAGGCCGGTGATGAACACGAAGCGGGCGTTGAACGCCTGGGCGAGCTTGCCGCCCAGCGGGGAGAAGAAGTAGCCCAGCAATGCGGTGCCGCCGCTGAACAGGCCCGCTGTGGTGGCGGAGAAGCCCAGGCCGAAGCCCATTTCCGCGGGGTACTGCAGCACGTACTGGCTCGGCACCGCCATGCCGCCGATCGGTCCAACCGCTGCCAGGAAGGTGGCAGCCATGGCCAGGGCGATCTGGCGGTTTTTGAACATCTGCAGGTTCACGATCGGGCGCTGGCAACGCAGTTCCCACCAGACCCACATTGCGACGACCGCCAGGCCAGCGAGCAACAGCCCGCCGCCGCCAAGCGAGGCCCATCCGGCCTTGGAACTGTTGGACAGGCCAAGCAGGATGCCCGAAGCACCCACCGGCAGCAGCAGCGCCCCGGCGATATCCAGCCGGCCCGAGGTGGTTTCGCGCGGCTTGTCCTTCGGGAGCACCACGAGCACCGCGATGACCGCCAGCACCGCCAGCAGGCCGGCGAACAGGAAGATTCCGTGCCAGGAGAAGGTGTCGATCATCAGGCCGGCAATCAGCGCCCCGCCGGCGCCGGCGATCAGCGCGGAGGCGCCGATCATGGACACGCCCACGGGCAGTTTCTTCTCTTGGAGGTGCTCGCGAGCCAGGCCGAAGGCCAGCCCCATGACGGCACCGGCCGCACCCTGGATGCCGCGGCCGAGGATGATCATTTCAAGGCTGCTGCCGACCAGCGAGATCAGCGAGCCGATGGCGGCCAGAGCCAGCACCACCACCATCACCCGGCGCCGGCCGTACAGGTCGCCGAAGCGCCCGCCGAGCAGCGCCGCCGATGCGGACACCAGAAGGTAGATGGTCACGACCCAGGCTACGGCATTCGCATCCACGTGGAAGTCGGCCATGAGCGTCGGGAGGGTTACGTACATCATTGAGAGCTCGAACGCTGAAACAATCTCGGTCAGCACCAAGACCGCGACTACCGCCACGAATCCCGGAGCCGATGCACGCGTCGCACTCAGCTTTGGGGGCCTAGCTTGAGACATCTTTGTCCTGCCTTATCCGCGCCGGAACGGCGCTTTGAGGGGTCACCTAGGCACCCTCCGGACAGGACGCCCGGGCAAGGCCATGCGGTGATGTTCTTGCCCGAGCGGGCAGCTGCTTAGCGGGTTGCGATACCCACTGACTTGGTCCAGAAGAACTCTTCCAGACCTTCAAGTCCGCCTTCGTTTCCGATGCCGGAGTGGCCGATGCCGCCGAAGGGGCGTTCGGCCGTGGCGTTGAAGGCGCCGTTGACTGCGATCTCGCCGGTCTCCATCGACTCGGCCAGGCGCAGCCCCCTTCCCAGATCGGCGGTCCAGATGTACCCCGAAAGCCCGTAATCCGTGCCGTTGGCGATCTGGAGCGCGTGCTCCTCGTCGCGGAACGGGATCACCGCCAGCACCGGCCCGAACACCTCATTCTGCGCCAGCGACCCGTCAGGGTCCACGTCAGCCACGATGGTTGGCGGGTAGTAGAAGCCCTGGGCGAGTTCCCCGCCCAGGCGTTGCCCGCCGGTGACCAGGCGGCCGCCTTCTTCCAGTGCCTGGCCGAGCATCGAGTCCATGCGGTCGATGGCGTCCTGGTTGATGACCGGTCCGCACATGGTGTATTCGCCGGCGGGATCCCCGATGGGGAACTGCTCCGCCGCCTGCACGACCTTGCCGATGAATTGCTCGTACACCGATTCCTGCACCAGCAGGCGGGTCGGCAGCGCGCAGGCCTGGCCGCTCATCATGCCGAAAGCGAAGAACGCGGCGTGCCCGGCGGCCTTGTCCAGGTCCGCGTCCTCGAAGACCAGGTTGGCCGACTTGCCGCCCAGCTCCAGGATCATCGGCTTGAAGGTCTTGGCGCAGGAGGCGGCGATCGCCTGTGCGGTCGCCGGTCCGCCGGTGAAGGTGATCTTCTTGACCAGGCGGTGCTCGACCAGCGCGGCGCCGGCGGAGGGGCCGCCGGGAACGATGTTGATCGCTCCGTCCGGGATCCCCGCCTCGCGGGCCAGGTCCGCGAAGGCAGTCGGGGTGAACGGTGTCAGCTCGCTGGGCTTGATGACTATGGTGTTGCCCGCGGCCAGCGCGGCCGGGACCTTCATGGCCAGCGACATCAGCGGCGCGTTCCAGGTGATGATGGCGCCGATGACGCCGTAGGGCTGACGCAAGGTGTGGCCGAAGGAGCCGCCAGCTCCGCCATTGCTGGTGATCCGGCCCAGCGGCAGCTTGTCCGCCCAGCCTGCGTAGTAGCGGGTCCACTCCACTGCGGCGGCAACCATGTTCCGGGCGGTGATGCGCGGGGCCCCGTTATCGGCCATGCCGGCGGCGGCCAGCAGCTCGGTGTTCTCCTCCATGAGCTCGGCGAGCTTCATCAGCTTGCGCGAACGCTGCCCGGCAGGCAGGGCACGCCATTCGAGGAACGCTGCATGGGCGGCCTGCACGGCTTGGTCGATCTGCCCGGTTGAGGCCATGGGCACCAGGCCGTTGACCTTTCCGGTGGCCGGATCGATGTGCTCGTGGGTGGTTTCGCTTTCCATGATCACCTGCGCGCCGATGCGCAGGGAAGGGGCTGGCAGCTGGATGCCGGTCTCGATGCTCATGATCCAGTCTCCGGTTCGTAGCGCAGCATGGTGATGTCTCCCTCGGGGTGGTCGCAGAAGACTGGGCGGACCTGCATGCCGATCTCGAGCTGTTCCGGGTCGGCGTTGATGATTTCGGTGGAGAACTTTGGTCCCTCGTCCCACTGGACGATGGCCAGTATCATTTCCTTTGCCGAGGCGAAGTGCGCCGCCGGCGGACGGGTGGCCACAGTGTAGGAGTACAGCGTTCCGGCGCCGGAAATTTCGCGCCATTCGAGGTCATCGGCCAGGGTGCGTGGGGCCAGCGGACGCGGGTAGAAGATGTATTCGTCCAGCGACGGCGAGTACTGGATGCGGATCTTGCGCTCGGCAAGTGCATCCCAGAATGGCCGGGTCAGCGGGGTCGGAACCGGCAGCGGCCGGGACAGGGTTTCCGGGGTGTAGGTGGTCATTTTCTGTGTCTTGCCTTTCTAGTCGCCCTGCAGGATCAGCGCGGTCTGCTCGCTCATGATGCCGCCGTTGCCGCTGACGAACGCGCGGTTGCAGTCGGACACCTGGGCGGCGTTGGCGCGGCCCATGATCTGGCGTGCCCCGTCGATGACGTGGTGCATGCCGCCGGCCACGCCGGCCTGGCCGAAGGACAGCTGCCCGCCGGCGGTGTTCATCGGGAAGTCCCCGCGGAAGGTCAAGTCGTGGTTGGATACGAAATCCATGCCCTTGCCCTTGGGCGCGAAGCCCGCGTCTTCCAGGCTCATCAGCACCGTGATGGAGTAGCAGTCGTAGATGGAGACCATGTCCACCTCCGAGCGGGTGATGCCTGCCATGGAGAAGGCTTGCTCGGCGGCGTGCACCATCGGGGAGGTCATCAAGTCGCGGGCGTAGGTGGGGGTCTTGTACGGCACGCGTTCGCCGAAGCCGGTAATCCATACCGGACGGTTCTTGGACTTCTTGGCCAAATCCGCGTTGCCCACCACCACGGCTGCGCCGCCCTGGCACGGCATGACGATTTCAAGCATGTGCAGCGGGTCGGCAATCATCGGAGAGTTCAGCACATCAGCCACGGTGATCGGCTGGCCGTGGAAGACCGCCTCCGGGGTGGCGCAGGCGTTGGTGCGCTGGTCCACGGCGATCTTGGCCATGGCCCGCTCGTCGTAGCCGAACTCGTAGCCGTAGCGCTTGGCGATCTGCCCGTAGGGGCCGTTCTGCCCGAGGTTGCCGTAGGGGATTTCGAATTCTGCCTGCGGGGAGCCGAAGGCGTTGGAGGATGCGCCGAAGTGCATCTTGTCATCCATCACGAACGGCTTGCGGTCGTCCATCGGGAAGTGGTGGGTGCCCGGGAAGGTCACCAGCACCGCGTCGCACAAGCCCAGCTCCACGGCGGCCGCGGCGCGCCAGATGCCGGCGGCGGATCCCGCGCCGCCCAGGTCCACGATCTCCGCGAAGTTCGCGTCGATGCCGAGGTATTCGGTGACAGTGGACGGCACGAACATGTCCGCTTCGCCGATCATCGGGGTGACTACGCCGTTCACATCCGTGGCGGACAGTCCTGCGTCGTCCAGCGCGGCCTTGGACAGCCGGGCCCACTGTTCCAGGTTGAACGAGGGTTCGCGGGTGAGCTTTCGCTGCGGTGGAAGTTCGCAATAGCCGAGGATGGCTGCTTCGCCTCTCAGTCCCATGAGGTGTCTCCTTAGTGCTAATTCTTTGATAGTGAAGTTCGTGTCTCAGGCGGCGTGCGCACGCTGGCCGGTGAGGATGTCCAGGCCCAGGGCCTGGAATCTGCTTCCGGCACCGCGCAGCGCCTGCAGCAGCCCTGCATCCAGGTCCGGTGCGGGTGCTGATGAGTCGGTGAAGGACAGCGACTGCAGCCCCGGTGGGGCATTCTCGTCAACCCGCAGCACCAGTCTGGAGCCCTGCGGCCAGGAGAACAGCTGGGAGGCCGGGTCGAATTCCAGGCTCGTGACCCGGGCCCCGAGCACCGCGCCCAGCACCAGCCGGGCCTGGGCCGCGTCGCGGATGCTGCCGGCAATGAAGTCCAGCCGCTCCGGAGGATTCTGCGCCGAGGGCTGCTCTTCCCAGGGGCAAGGGGCTGCACCGGGTGCGGTGATGCCGTCGTTGCCGTCCAGAGCCAGCTCGGTCTGCACCAGTTGCACCAGGAATCCCAGTCCGGTGTCCTTGGGATGCAGGAACAGTTCCTTCCACCATTGGTTGTCAAGGTTTTGCAGGATGGTTCGCACCCCGGCGGCGCGGGCGAGCTCCATGGAGGCATGGATGTCCGAGACCTTGAAGGTGATGTGGTGCGGGTTGGCTGCGCCCCCGGTACGGGCCAGGTGCTCGGCAACGAACCCGCCGCCGCCAGCAGGCGGTTGCAGCAGTTCCAGGCGCATGCCCTCGGCCAGTTCCAGCTGGCAGGGGCTGAAGGAGCCCTGGTGGAAGCCGGAGACCCAGCGGGCGCCGAGCGTGCGGTGCACGCTGGGCCCGGCGGACTGCCAGGAAGGCACGGCGAAAGCAACATGGTCCAGTTCATGGGCGCTCATGAGGCACCCCCGGACCGGGAGACAGGAATTGAGGGGAAAGGGCCAGGCCCTAGGCTTCGGTTTGCTCCAGCCGGTGCTGGATCAGCGCCACGAAGCGGTCGAGCACCCCATAGGCCTGTTCCATGTTCTTGTCCTGCAGCAGCACCCGCGAGACCACGTCCAGCAGCACCGCCCACACCATCACGGTGATGTCCGCGGCTTCGGCATCGTCCAGCACGCTCATTTCCGCGCGGATCGGCGCTTCCAGCGCCTCTCCGAGGCGAGCCATGACCGGGACGACGTCCGCCGCGGTGCTGCTGCGCAGCTGCAGGATCGCCTTGTAGAAGTACGGGTGCTTCTCGAAGCTGCTCAAGGCATTGCGCAGCCGCAGCGAGATCGCTTCCGTGGTGGACAGCCCGGTCTCCGAAGCCCCCGACCGCTGGGCGAAGGGCAACGCCCAGTCGTAGACCACGTTCGCGTACAGGTGCTCCTTGGAATTGAAGTACCGGTACAGAGTCCCCAGCGCGACGTTCGCCGCGGAGGCCACGTCGCGGATCTGGATCGAGTCGTAGTCCTGCGCCCGCAACAGGTCCTTGCCCGCGTCGATGATGCGCTGGCGCCTGACGACCTGGTAGGCCGGAAGCTCTGCCTGCTCCATGGAAATTGTTCCCGCCATGATGTGCCTCGTAAGTGGTGTGTGCCGTGGATTCCAACGGTATCACCAAGTTTTGGGCGAATTGCCTGCCACCAGTAATCATTACCGGTCCTTCCAGCGGATCAGGGCGTCCAGCGCCTCGATCTGCTGACCGGCAACCCGTAGCGGATTGATTTCAAGTTCTTCCAAGTCCTCGCCCAGCGACTGCGCAACCTGGGTGATCTGGAAGATCACCCGCGCGAGCTCGTCCAGATCGGTGGCCTCGCTGCCGCGGAAGCCCTTGAGCAGCTCGATGCCGCGCAGCGATTCGAGCATGCGGCGGATCTCCGCCAGGCTGACCGGCAGCAGGCGCAGCGCGGTGTCCTTGAGGATCTCCACCAAAACGCCGCCGAAACCGACTGCCAGCACCTTGCCCCACTGCGGATCGGTGATGATGCCGACCAGCAGCTCGTTGCCGGCAGGGCGCATCGGGGAGACCGTCACACCTTGGATTTTCGCGTCCGGAGCCAGCCTGGCCACCGAAGTGACGATGAAGCCATAGGCCTCGGTCACCTCTGCGGCGTCTTTCAGCATCAGGCGTACGCCCCCGACCTCGGTTTTGTGGGCGATGTCTTCGCTGGCGACCTTCAGCACAACCGGGTAGCCGATCTCCTCGGCCGTTGCGACTGCTTCCGCAGCGCTATTGACCACACGGCCCGGCACATAGGGCACGCCGTGCGCGCGCAGGAAGTCGCCGGTCTGGATTTCGCTCCACTGCTCGGCGCCTTCGGGCTTGGCAATAGCGGCCGGAGCCTCCAGCTGCGGTTCGGCGGCCAGCTGCGCGGTGCGCTGTCCCCACCAGACGCTGTGCCCGGCGGCTTCGATGCCGCGGTCAAAGGAGTCCGAGGCGTGCGGCAGGCCGTGCTCGGCGGCGAAGCCGCGCGCGAATTCGTTGACCTCGGTGGGCAGGAAACTCATGGCCACAACCGGCTTGGCCGAATTCTTGAGCTGGCGGTGCAATCCTTCCTGGGTGGGCTTGCCCAAATCCACCATGAACTGGTTGTTCGGCCAGGAGGTGTTCAGCACGACGAAGTCGAAGTTCTCATCATTGATGAATGCGTCGCCGGCCTTGGTGAGGATCGAAGGATCCACCGAGATGTAGCCGGTGGTGTCCATCGGGTTGTTCACCGCGGCGAATTCCGGCAGGCCGTCCGCGCGCAGCTGGCGCACCGTGGATTCGGCCGGGGTGGGCAGCTGCAGGCCGGATGCCTCGGCCTTGTCGGCGACCAGCGCGCACATTGCGCCGGAGCCGGTGACCACGCCGAAGCGCGGGCCGGGCAGCGCGCCGTAGGATTCAAGGATCCCGGCGGTGGCGACCAGGTTCTCGATGTTCGCCACGCGGATCACGCCGAACTGCTTGCACACCGCGTCGAAGATCTTGTCATCCCCGGCCAGCGACCCGGTGTGGGCGGCGGCGGCCTTGGCCGAAGCCTCGGAGGCGCCAGCTTTGAAGATCACGATCGGCTTGCCGGCTTCGCGGGCGCGGCGGGCCACGTCCAGGAACTGTGCGGTGTCGGTGACCTGCTCCAGGTAGGAGGCGATGACCTTGGTGTTCTCGTCATCCACGAGCATCGACATGACGTCGATGGCCGAAATCATGGCCTCGTTGCCCACGGTCACGGAAATCGAGGTGCCAACCCCGCGGCTTGCCATATACGGCAGCAGGTAGATGGCCAGCGCGCCGGACTGGCTGGCCACGCCGACTCCGCCGGCCACCAGCGGCAGCTCCGTCATGTGGGCGAAGGCTGCTACCTTGGCATGCGCATTGATGAAGCCCAGGTTGTTCGGGCCCAGGATCAGCTGGTCGGCTTCGCGGGCGCGGTCCACCAGCTGCTGCTGCAGCGCCTGCCCTTCCGGCCCCGCTTCGCCCAGGCCGGAGGCCAGCACGATCAGGTTGCGGATGCCGCGGTCGATGCACTGTTCCTGGATCTCGGGCAGCGAGTTCGTGCCGGTGAGCACGATGGCCAGTTCAGGGGCTTCGGGAAGCTGCGCAATGCTGGCGTAGGACCCCTGCCCGTGGCATTGTTCCCCGCGGCGGTTGACCAGGTACAAATCCCCGGTGAATCCGGCGGCCCGGAGATTGGAGTGGGCGAAGTGGGACCAGGTGGAGTTGGTGTTCGCACCGATAATCGCTATGGAACGCGGTTCAAGCAGCTCGCGCAGGCGCTGGGGCGAGAGGGTTTCGTTGGTGCGGAGTTCATTGGTCGCAGCGGTCATGCCTTGGGTGTCCTTTCACGGCGCGCTCCGTCGTCGTCGGCGGGCGCATTTCGGGCTACGGCCCGAAAGAATGCTGGGGATTACTGGAGTCTCGGGCTTGCGGTTCAGGGGTGCGGGTGGGCTGCGCCTAGCTGCGCGGCAGCCCCAGGATCCGCTCGGCAATCACGTTGAGCTGGATTTCGATGGTGCCTCCGCCGATCAGCGCCGATGGAACCGAGAGCTGGGAGTTGACGGCGTCGGCCGGTGCGTGGGCGAAGAGCGCTGCGGGTCCGGCAAGCTTCAGCAGGTCCCCGGCCGCCTGCCGGGCCAGGCGGCCGTGGGCCACCTTGGCCAGCGAGGAGCCGGTGCCCGGCTGCAGGCCGTTGACCTGGCGCAGGGTTTCGCGCAGGTTCATCGCCCCGATGGCGGTGCTGATCGCGGCGGCGCGGCCCAGCACCTCCAGCGCGTTCCGCCGGGTTCCGGCGAAGTTCTCCCCCAAGATCAATTCGCGCAATCCGTCCTCGGTGCCCATGGAGACACCGGAGGAAATCTGGGTGCGCTCGTTCTGCAAGGTGGTGGCGGTAATCCGCCAGCCCTGGCCCGGCTCGCCCAGCAGGTAGTCGTCCGCGACGAACACGTCATCCAGGAAGACCTCGTTGAATTCGGCTTCGCCGGTGGACTGGCGCAGCGGGCGCACGTCCAGTCCGGGAGCCGACATGTCCACGAGGAAGTAGCTCAGGCCCTTGTGCTTGGCGACCTCGGCATCGGTGCGGGCCAGGCAGATGCCCCAGTGCGCTTCGTGGGCCCCGGAGGTCCAGACCTTCTGGCCGCTCAGTTTCCAGCCGCCGTCCACCTTGACGGCTCGGGTGGACAGGCCTGCCAGGTCGCTGCCGGCTCCGGGCTCGGAGAACAGCTGGCACCAGATCAGTTCGCCCTTCAGCGTGGGCAGCGCGAACTGTTCCTTAACCGCTTCGGAACCGAAAGCGAGGATCGTCGGCATGGCCCACTCCCCGATGACCGAGGATGGCTGCAGCATGTCGCGGCGGGCGTATTCCTGGGAGATGATGACTTGTTCGGCCGGGCTGGCGCCCAGCCCGTAGGGGGCTGGCCAGTGCGGGGCGGCCAGGCCGTTTTCGGCGAGGAAGCTGCGGCGCGAGCCGCGCGAGTACCAGCGTCCGGCTTCGTGCTCGTTGCGCAGTTCGGCTGCGGTGTCCAGCAGCGCGGCGATGCGGCTGCGGAACGCGGAGTCCTGCTCGTCCAGCTCTACCTCGATCTTGCGTTCGGTGTGCAGTGCGGCTTCGCCGGCTGCCTCCAGTTCGCCGCTCAGGGCGGCGTTCAGCGCGTTCAGGCTGATGGCCCGGCGCCAGTACAGGTGGGCGTCGTGCTCCCAGGTGAAGCCGATGCCGCCGAGGATGGTGATCGCTTCGGTGACTGCTTCAATGGATGGGACAATCGCTGCTTCAAGCGCGCCGGCGGCGGCCAGGTGCTGCTGGGCTTCGTCCTGGCCGACGGAGACGACGGCGGACCAGGCTGCGGAGGTGGCCATTTCGGCCGCGATCGCCAGGTTGGCGCATTTGTGCTTGATGGCCTGGAAGGAGCCGATCGGGGTGTTGAACTGTTCGCGGATCTTGGCGTAGCCGGTGCTTTCCTCGCTGGCCCAACGCATGATGCCGGCGGCTTCCGAACCGGTGAATCCTGCGTGCAGCGCGGCGATCTTGCTGGCAGTGGCGTTGCCCAGCACCGCGTCGGCGAGAATGACGACATTGTCCAGGACCAGGGTGGCCGCGTCGCGGCCCAGGTCGGTGCCTTCGGCCGGGACCATTGAGACCCCGGCGGCCTGCGCTTCGATGACCGCGTAGCGGACGGTATCCGCAACGGTGAAGCCCAGCACCAGGTACTTGGCGGCCAGTGCGCCGATGACCTGCAGCTGGCCGGCAACGGCCCAGCCTTCGGAGATCTGCACGACCTTGAGCTGGCCGGTGGCCAGTACCAGGGCTCCGGTGGCGCCTTCGGCGAAGTCCGCGACGATCGGCTGGTTGTAGGCGTTCGGTTCGGCCAGGGTGACCGCTGCGCTGGCCAGCACGGTCGGCAGGAAGGGGCCTCCGACGTAGCGATGGCCGAATTCCTCGATGACGATGGCGGTCTCCACCAGCGTTCCGCCTTGGCCGCCGAGCTGCTCCGGGATGTGCAGGGCATGCAGGCCGGTCTCCAGCAGTTCGTTCCAGAAGCTTGGAAGTGCACCGGTGGCCAGCTGCTCGTGCTCGTCCCGAGTGATCAACGTGTCTACGCTTCGGCGGGTGAAATCGACCACGGCCGACGCGAGATCATTTTGTTCCTCGGTCAACGACAATGCCATGTCCAGTGCTCCAATCAGGGAACTTCGCTCCCCGTCCAGAATGTGACCGGGGTTACTTATATTCAATAACTGAAACTAGACTCTAGTTTAAGTTTGTTACCTAGGCAACACCTTTTCGGAAGAAAAACTGCTTGACATTCGCGAGAATTCAAGGGGCCGCGGCAAGGTCGATTTTCCGTGGACCGCTCGACGTGAAGGTACGCGAAAACGGGCTGTGCGCTCCGGCGGGTTTCGCAGGAATCATCGCTCCAAAGCTTACCGAAATCGCTGGGGTTGCTGGTTTCCCCTATGCGAGCGTGCAACCTTCCAGCTTCATTCGCCCCGGCATGGAAAACGGGCATGGAAAAGCCGTGGCTGGGACGGGTTGTGCCCATCCCAGCCACGGCTGTCGCATCACTGCTTACCAGGTATCCCTAGTTCCTAGGAATCGAGGTTCGGCTCCGATCCGGGAACCGGCGTCTCAGCCAGCGGAATTCCGCCGGTTACCGCGGGCACCGCAGCCGTATCCGGATTCGCATCCACGTCCTCGGCCGGGCCAGCGAACTGCGACTGGTACAGCCGGTAGTAGGCTCCCTGGGTCCCCAGCAGGTGCTCGTGGTTGCCCTGCTCCACGATCCGGCCGGACTCCATCACCAAGATGGTGTCCGCGTCGCGGATCGTGGACAGCCGGTGGGCAATCACGAAGCTGGTGCGGTCGCTGCGCAGCGCGGCCATCGCCTGCTGCACCAGCAATTCGGTACGGGTATCCACCGAGCTGGTCGCCTCGTCCAGGATCAGCAGCGACGGGTTGGCCACGAACGCGCGGGCAATGGTGATCAGCTGCTTCTCGCCGGCCGACACGTTGGTGCCTTCCTCGTCGATGATGGTGTCGTAGCCATCGGGCAGCGCGCGCACGAAACGGTCCACGAAGGTCGCCTTCGCGGCCGCGATCACTTCCTCATCGGTCGCATCCAGCCGGCCGTAGCGGATGTTCTCCATGATGCTTCCGCCGAAGAGCCATGCGTCCTGCAGCACCATGCCAACCTTCGAGCGCAGGTCGGCGCGGGAAAGATCGGTGATATCGCGGTTATCGAGCATGATCTTCCCGGAGTTCAGCTCGTAGAAGCGCATCACCAGGTTCACCAGCGTGGTCTTGCCCGCGCCGGTCGGCCCGACAATCGCCACCGTGTGCCCCGGATCCGCATCGAAGGACAGGTCCTCAATCAGCGGCTTGTCCGGGGAGTAGGAGAAGGACACATTCTTGAAGGAGACATGCCCGTCGGCGCGGGCAGGAAGGCTGTCCTGCGCGTCGTCCGGTTCCTGTTCCTCCGCGTCCAGCAGCTCGAAGGTGCGTTCAGCCGAAGCCACGCCGGACTGCAGCATGTTCGCCACGCCGGCAATCTGGCCCAGCGGCTGGGTGAACTCGCGGCTGTACTGGATGAACGCGGTCGCGTCGCCCAGGCTCATCGTGCCCGAAGCCACGCGCAGCCCGCCCACCACGGCGATGCCCACGTAGGCCAGATAGGACACGAAGTTCATCACCGGCATGATCATGCCCGAGACGAACTGGGCGCCGAAGCTGGCCTTGTACAGTTCCTCGTTGCGCGCGGTGAAGCGGTCCACCATGTCCGCTTCGCGGCCGAAGACCTTCATCAGCTCGTGGCCGGAGAAGGATTCCTCGATCTGCCCGTTCAGCGCCCCGGTGTTCTTCCACTGCGCGGTGAACAGCTTCTGCGCCCGGGTGCCGATAATGCCCGCGGCAGCTGCCGAAAGCGGCAGGGCCACCAGCGCGATCAGCGCCATCTGCCAGGAGACCACGAACATCATGATCACGATGCCGATAACGGTCATGGCCGAGGAGACCAGCTGGCTCAGCGCCTGCTGCAGCGCATTCTGGATGTTGTCCACGTCGTTGGTCACGCGCGAGAGCAGATCGCCGCGCTGGCGCGTGTCGAAGTAGTTCAGCGGCAGCTTGTTGATCTTGTCCTCGACGTCCTTGCGCAGGTTGTAGACCACGCGCATGACCAGCTTGTTCAGCAGCCAGCCCGAGGCCCACGAGAAGAGCGAGGCGACGAAGTACATGGAGAGCACGATCAGGATGTACTGCGAAAGCTGGGTGAAGTCGATGCCCTGCCCGGGGACGAAGTCCACCTTGGAGAGCATGTCGGCCTGGGTGCCCTGCCCGGAGTCGCGCAGCTGCTGGATCACCAGCTCCGCGGGCGTGCCGGCCGGGATGTTCTTGCCGATCAGCCCGGCGAAGATCACGTCCATGGCCTTGCCCAGGATCCGCGGTGCGATCACCGAGAGCACCACGTACACGGTGATCAGCGCGAACACCAGGACCATGCCCAGCTTGTACGGGGACATCAGCCCGACCAGGCGCTTGGCCGATGGCCAGAAATGCTCGGCCTTGCGTACCGGGGCGCCACCGCTCCAGTCGTCGGCTCCCGCCGCGGCATCGAATTCATTGACGTCCGCAAGCTCGCTTTCGAGCTGTTCCGGATCGATATTCTTCTGCTTCTTCGCCATTTAGGCCACCTCCTCCACGCTCAGCTGGGATGCCACGATTTCCTGATAGGTTTCCGAGGTTTCGAGCAGTTGCTCGTGGGTACCCCGGGCCACGATTTCGCCATGGTCCAGGACCAGGATCTGGTCCGCACCGGTAATGGTCGATACGCGCTGGGCCACGATGATCACCGCGGCGTCCTTGGTCGGTTCGGCCAGGGCCGCACGCAGCCTGGCATCGGTGTTCACATCCAGTGCCGAGAACGAATCATCGAACAGGTAAGTGTTCGGCTTCGCGGCCAGGGCCCTGGCAATGCACAGGCGCTGGCGCTGGCCGCCGGACACGTTGGTGCCGCCCTGGGAGATCTTCGAATCCAGCTGGCCTTCGCGTTCGGCGACGAAGCCGTCGGCCTGGGCCACCTTCAGCGCATCCCACAGGTCATCCTCGGTAGCGTCCTGGGCGCCGAAGCGCAGGTTGCTGGCGATGGTCCCGGAGAACAGGTAGGGGCGCTGCGGCACCGCGGAGATGTTCCGCGAAATGGTGTCGCGTCCCAGTTCCCTCAGCGGCACCCCGCCGATCAGGATTTCGCCTTCGGTGGCGTCGTAGAGCCGCGGGATCAGGTTCAGCAAAGTGGTCTTGCCGGCACCGGTGGAGCCGATGATGGCAGTGGTCTGCCCCGGCTTGGCGGTGAAGGAGATATCGTTGAGCACCGGCGCCTCGGCGCCGGGGTATCCGAAGCTGACGTTCTTGAATTCCACGGTGCCCGGGGTGGGCAGCGCGACCTGCCGTTCGGCGGCGTCGAGCATGCTCGGCTCGCTGTCGAGCACCTCGGAGATGCGGTCGGCCGAGACCATGGCACGGGGAATCATCATGGCCATGAAGGTACCCATCATGACCGCCATCAGGATCTGCAGCAGGTACTGCAGGAAGGCGGTCAGCGCGCCGACCTCCACCTGGTTGTTATCCACCCGGTGCCCGCCGAACCACAGCACGGCGGCGGTGGACAGGTGCAGGATCATGGTGATCGCCGGGAACATCAGCACGAACAGGTTGCCGACCTTGACACCGAGGTCGGTCAGCTTCTGGTTGGCATCGGCATAGCGCTGCGTCTCATGCTCTTCGCGCACGAAGGCGCGCACCACGCGGATGCCGGTGATCTGCTCGCGCAGCACGCCGTTGATCCCGTCGATGCGGGTCTGCATATCGCGGAACAGCGGCATGAGCTTGATGACCAGCAGGCCCACGACAATGAGCACCAGCGGTACCGAAACCCAAACGAGCCAGGACAGTCCGGGATCTTCGCGGATCGCCATGATCACGCCGCCGATGGACATGATCGGCGCGGTGATCATGAAGTTCAACGCCATCAAGGTGAGCATCTGGATCTGCTGCACGTCGTTGGTGCCGCGCGTGATCAAGGTGGCGGCGCCGAATTTGTTGACGTCCTGGGCCGAGAAGGTCGAGACCTTCTCGAAGACCGACTGGCGGATGTCGCGGCCCACGCTCATGGAGGTCTTGGCCCCGAAATAGACGGCTGCCACCGCGGTGGCTACCTGGATGAGGGCCACCACCAGCATCAGTCCGCCGGTGCGCCAGATGTAGTCGATATCGGCTTCGACCACGCCGACGTCGATGATCCTGGCGTTCAGGCTAGGGAGATAAAGAGTGGCCACGGTGGTGGCCAGCTGCAAAATGACTACAGCAATGATCCACCCCGTATACGGCTTGGAGTGTTTTAAGATGAGCTTGAGAAGCATGTGGAAAATCCTCGCTGGCATCAAGCTCTCCGGCATGCTGGACCTTCGGATTAAGGGCAGCGTGATTGAAGAGCGATTGCCAGTCTAGCGCTCGCCTTGGACACTTTGAATCATCCTTGCGATTGATTTTTATCAATCACTGTCAGGCATCCGCATTCCCGCAGGATCCCGGGCATGGTGGCGTTAATCATAAACCGTGTATTTACCGGCAGGACAGGTGCCGGTTACTTGCCACCAGCTCCTCTTGCGGTGGACATCATCGTTCTGCCGAGTCCTGTGCCCCGTGGCCCAGATAGGCCAAGGCGGCCACCACCTGGGCGCGGGTTCCGGTTTCCAGGGTCGGATGGATCACCGGCGCGAAGAATGGCGAGTGGTTCGCCGGGATCTTCGAGGCAACGGTGCCCTCGGCGACCGCCGCCCGGTAGGTGTCCGGTTCCGTGCAGCCCACCGTCCAGTAGGCGTACGGGATGCCGAAAGCCTCGGGGATGATGCTGAAATCCTCCGAGGCGGTGGCCGGTTCGGCCTGGTAGACCTGGCCCCGGTCGAAGTGGGCTTCGAAGGCCTTGGTGATCCGGTCGTTGGCCACCGCGTCGTTGCTGGTCAGCGGGAACTGGTCGTAGAACGCGAAGTCCGGTTCCTTGGGCGAGCCGGCCGCGGCGCATTCGCCGCGAACGATGCGTTCGATGGAGTCGATGACGCGCTGGCGCAGCTGGAGATCATAGGTGCGAATGTTCAGCAGCAGCTGGGCCCGGTCCGGGATGATGTTCGCGGCGCTGCCGGCATTCAACGCGCCGACGGTCAATACTGCGAACTGCCCGGGTCGGGTTTCACGCGAAACAATGGTCTGCAGCTTGAGCACGATGGACGAGGCCAGGACTACCGGGTCCACCGAATTATGCGGCATCGAGCCGTGCGCACCGCGCCCGTAGACGGTGATGCGCAGGCTGTCGCCGGCGGAAAGGATCGGTCCCGCGGTGGTGCCGATCCTCCCCGCTTCGACGGGCATCACGTGCTGGGCCAGCGCCACATCGGGCTTCGGGATCCTCTCCACCAGCCCGTCGGCCACCATGGCCTTGGCCCCTGCGGCGGTTTCCTCGGCTGGCTGGAACAACGCCAGATAGGTGCCGGACCAGCGCTCGCGGTTCCCGGCCAGGAACCTGGCCGCTCCCAGCAAGGTGGCCATGTGCATGTCATGGCCGCAGGCGTGCATGGCCCCGGGGACCGTGGAGGAATATTCCAGCCCGGTGTTCTCGGCGACCGGCAGGGCATCCATGTCGGCCCGGGCCAGTACCACCGGCCCCTCGCCATTGCGCAGGATTCCGACGATTCCGGTACCGCCGATCAGGCAGGTTTCATAGCCCAGATCCTCCAGTTCCTCGCAGATTCGCGCCGAGGTCTCGTGCTCGGCCAGGCCCAGTTCCGGATGCCGGTGGAAATGCTTATAGAGCTCGGCCTGCCAGGGCAGCTGCTGCGAGATCGAGGCGGTGATTTCCTGTGCGGTGCTGCTCATTGGCTTCCTTCCATCGCGCCCAGCATCTGAGCCCCAGAGGCCCCGCTGGCTTATCCGCTGTCAATCTATCCCCTGGCCGGCAGGACAGTCCAGAATCCGGCCGATTGCACCGGGAGCAATGGCCGGCTCAGGCCAAGGCCGCTAGCGGTCCTGCTCGGTGCAGATGCAGAAGCGGTTGCCCTGGTGGTCGCTGGCTATGGTGAAACCCGGAGCGCTGCGCTCATCGAGCACCGCACCCTGGCTTTCCAGCTGCGAAAGCACGGCTGCGCTTTCGGTGTGGGGAACCCACACATCCAGATGCAGCCGTGAGGGATGAGGCGTCGGGGTGTGCTGGAACCAGATGGCCGGCAACCTGCCCGCTGGATCGGCGAGGCTGCCGTCGGGTTGCTCGCGGTAGCCCAGGCCGGCGGCCCAATCCCCGGTTATGGCTTGGGCGTCGTCGGTGTCGATGCCGATTTCCACCACCTTGATCAAATCCAGGCGCGCTTTGGCATGCAAGGCGGCGGCCCGCTGCGTGATTTCCGAGGCCAGCGCGAGGTCCCTTTCGGTGATGTCGCCACCGGCGTCGTGGGACACGGTCGAAACGAACAAGAGGTTGTAGCGCCAGTCCACATCAGGATGGTGGTTGGCCATCTGCGCTGCGGCAGCGATGTCGCTGAACAATTCGATGGCTTCTGCCGAGCTCTTGGTCTCGTACACGGTGCAGAGCTTCCCGGCCAGCTTGCGCCACTACGGCAGAGCCTCCAGCCGAGAGGCCAATTCGGTGCTTTCAATGCGGTCGTTTACGGTCATGATCTCCTCCTCCTGGTGCAACTGTGGCACCACTTCCGGGCCGGCTCAAGCGGTCGGCCGCAACGCACAGGTTGGCGCCAGCGCCAGCTGCTGCGAACTGGATGCCGCCTGTGAACCGGAACTCGGCTGGTCCTGGCGCAGGCGAATCGGCTTAGCCTCGATAGCAAGAGCGCAAGGAGGGCCCCATCCCATGCTGAATATCTTCCAGGCCAAGATCAGCGACTCGACGCTGGATGACATCACCTCGGAGGACAGCAATCGCAGGCGCCGGCTGCTGAGCCTCGACGCCCTGCTCGTGATTGCAGCCGTCGTGCTGGCGGCTCTGCTCGGCGCATTCGACCAGAAGAAGAACATCGAACAACAGGCCGACGGCTTCGCGGTCCAGCTGCAGTTTCCCGCGGTGGTCCGTGCCGGCAATGAAATCCAGCTGAGGGTTGGGATCAGCTCTGCCGACCCTTTGCCCGAGACCATCACGCTGGACCTGAGCGAGGACTATCTCATGCTCTTCGAGGACTTCTCGGCCTTTCCCGAACCGGAGTCCGAGTCGAGCCGAGCTGACGGAACCATTGAATTCGAGGTGGCCCCGGCACCGGGGTCGCGGCACATGGTTGCCACCCTCACGGGTCGGGCTTCGGACGAATGGTCGCCGAGCGCCAAGGGCGTGCTCGGAATTACTGCCAACGGCGAAAGCACCGACCTGAAGATCAGAACTTGGAGGATCCCCTGATGGAAATAGTCATCCGCGCAGCCACCGCCTTCATCATCCTGTGGCTGGTCACGCGCGCCGCCGGCAGATCGACCCTGGGCGAGCTCAGTTCCTTCGAGCTGGTGCTGTTCGTCGTCCTGGGCGACCTGGTGCAGCAGGGCATCACCATGGAGGACCGTTCGCTCACCGGAAGCCTGCTGGCAGTATTCACCATGGTGGTCCTGGCCGCTGCGCTGAACTTCGCCAATATGCGCTGGCCCAAGCTGGGCAAGCTGATGCAGGGCCGCCCGATTGTGCTGGTCCGCGACGGGGTCCTGGACCGCAAGGCCCTGCACAACGAGCGCATTGGGCTGGACGAATTGAGCATGCTCGCCCGCCAGGCTGGCATCGAGAACTACAGCAGCATCCGGCTGGCGATTCTGGAAGCCAGCGGCAAGATTTCCTTCTTCACCCAGGAAGCCGAATCCCGTCCGTGACCATATAATGCAATTGGAAGAAGGGGCATCCCTGCACGGGATGCCCCTTCTGCGGTTCTCAGCCCGCCGGTGCGCTACTGCTGATCGGGTGTTTCGCGCTGGTCCGGCAGGTTGGCGGTCCGCTCGGCGTCCAGGCCTTGCTCGTCATCCTGGTCGGGGTAGTCCAGCAGCGTATCGTCGACCGGACGCTGCCCGTCAATCGGTTCGGGTAGCAGCGTTTCGGGATTGAGCGCCAAGGGATCGCCGTCGTTTTCCTCCAGCACCCGGTCTGCTCCGCGCAATGGATCCTCGGCGTCCTGGGCCTGGGGTGCATCCGATGACCCAGCCGCCGGCTGGCTATCGCGCCCATCCAACGGCTCGTCCGTGTCCGAGTCCTTGCGCACGTCGTCGAATTCAGAATTATTCAATGACATTCCAGCTCCTTCTCGTGTTTCCAATCGGTAATGATTTCCAAGGTGGTCTTCAGCTTCTGCCGATGCTGCTTGCGCATGAATTCCAAGGTAGTCCCTTCGAAATCCGGGTCGGCCGATGCGGTGGCATCGGTGGCCACCGCCACCGGCAAGTTCGCAGCGAAGGCATCGGCCGCGGTGGCGGAGATGCACGTCTCGGAGGAGACCCCGGCGAGCACCAGCGAACTGGCGCGGCGCTGCAGCAGCAGGTCCTTGAGCGCCGTATTCCAGAAAGCGCTGTCCCTGCGCTTGACCACCTCGATGGCCCCGTCCAGTTCCAACTCCGCCAGGTACGCGGCCTGCCCCGTTCCTTCGAACAGGTAGCCCTGGTCGTCTTCGAGCATCTTCAGCGTCCAGGTGGATTTGTCTTCCTTGTGCACGGTGCGCACGCTGATCACCGGGTATCCGCAGGCCCTCGCCGCTACGGCCAACTGGTTGCAGCGGGCTGCCAGATCCTGGCGGGCCAGTGCCAGAGCCGGATCCTCGAAGAATCCTTCTTGCAGGTCAATGAGCAGCAGCGCGGGGTGGCTGAAGTCGCTTGTCGCGCTCATGGCTCAGCATGTTCGGCGCAGTGCTGGCAGCAGTACGCCTTCGGGCCGTGGTGGACGGCGTGGCCCAGAATGGCGCAACCGCAGTGCGCACACCTTTCGGCCATGGCGTGGATGGCGCATTCGAAACTGTCGAAGCGGCCAGAGCGCCCGTTCCGGCTGAGCATGAACACCATTTCGCTTGCATTGCCGCAGATATCGCAGGTCTGCATGGATTGCCTCCTGAACTCGGATTGGCCATGGAACAGCTAGCGGTCCCCTTCGCCTTCGGAATACTGGTCTTCCGGGGAATCGTCGAGGTCGGGGTCAGCTCCTTGGACAGGAGGCAGGTGATTCCCGGGCTGCTCCAGGTCCTCTTCTGATGGTTGCCCGGAGTCGGCTGGCAGGTGTTCGTCGTCGGGTTGCCCCAGCGGCCAGAGATTCTCAACCAGGTCCTTGTCGGGATCCTTGAATCTGTCGGCAGCATGCGAAATGGCATCTTTGGCTTTGTCGATGAATCCCATGGTCATTCTCCTCACGTTGCGTTTCCCGGTTCTCTACCAACTACCAGCTATTGGCGGCATAAGTACATGATTAATCGGCTGTTGCCAGAGTCGAGGGGCACATCTGCAAGCTCGCTGGCAATGGTTGAAGACCTGCTTGTTGTGCTGGAGCGTGGAGGGTGTCCCACAGGAATACGCGAAAGGAGCACGATCATGGTTGCAGTCAAGGAACTAATGACCTCGCCTGCCAAATGCGTCAAGGAGCAGGACTCGATTCAAGTCGCCGCCCAGATGATGAAGGACCTCGGGGTCGGCATGCTGCCGATCTGCGGCAAAGACAACCGCCTGGCCGGCACGATCACCGACCGCGACATTGTCATCAACTGCGTTGCTGACGGCGTCGTGACTTCCAGCACCAAGGTGGCCGATTACGCCCAGGGCAAGCCGGTCACCATCGGAGCAGACGACTCGGTCGAAGAAGCCATCCGCACCATGCAGGAACACCAGGTGCGCAGGCTTCCGGTCATCGACGGGCATTCGCTAGTCGGCATGCTCGCCCAAGCAGACGTCGCCCGCTACTACGACGAGCAGAGCACCGGCAACCTGGTCGAAGGGATTTCCCAGGACTAGGATCTCCCAGCCCAGCCGGACCGCAACGCAGAGCGTCCGGGAAAACCATGGTTTTCCCGGACGCTCTGCCCTTGTTCTCATGCGATTCTCCTGGCGGGAACGCCGTCACCGTCCGTTGGCGTCTGTGCCTCCCCGCGGATCGTCCAAGGAGCTCGGTCCCCGGATCACGCGGTACAGGCCGTAGATGAAGACCAATGCGCCCCAGCCGGCCACGATCCATAGCGGCCCTGAGGTGCTGTCAGGCGCTGCGAGCAGCGCATAGATGGCGAATCCTACGGCCACGAGCCCGCCGACTATCGCCAGCCACAGGCCAGCGCGATGTTTGCGGGGGCTGTCCGCTGCTTTGCCCGTCATGGCTTTTCCCTTCGCTGGAGGGAAAGTTCAGCCCGCGTCATAGCGTTCTTCCCTTTCCTCGGATTCATCTTCGGTGTTCTCGTTGATGCTGCCGCGGCGAACCACGCGCTCGTCCCCTGGCTGGGCATCCTCATCCGGTTGGGTGGTGCGAGCCGGATTCTCGGGCTTCTCGCGTTCACTCATTGTGTCTCCTTCCGTGGCGGTCTGCTATGAATTGCGCAGGGCTTCGATGAGTTCGGCCTTGCGCATTTTCGAACGGCCATCAATGCCGATTTCCTTGGCCCGGTCCTGCAGCTCCCCGACCGTCCAGTCCTCGTAGTCCCCGGCTTTGCCTCCGCGCTTGCCGACTGCTGACCGGCCGTCGCGGGCGGCGGCATTGGCGATGCGCGCCGACTTCTGCTTGGAGTTCCCCTCCTCGCGCAGCTCCTCGTAGAGTTCTTCATCCTTGATCCGGCTCTTGCCTGCCATGGGTTTCCTCCCTCGTACGCTTCGCCAGCTGGCCCTTTTGCAGTGCCAGCACTGTGCGTTCCACGCTAGCCACTTCGCTGATCAGGGGACAGTGCCCCTGCCGGACTTTGCGCTGAATCCCAGACTTCAGCGGTAGCACAATTCATGCAGCGGGGTGCGAAACTGGATCTTCGCAGAAAAAAGTCTGGCTGTTGCCGCCGAAGGTGGAGGTGATCCTGGCGCAGCGGAAGGCCCGGAGCACACTGGATGTGAACCCGGACGCCGCTGAGCGCACCGCGCCGGCGTCCTGCCGCAACAGCAGGAGGAAATCCCATGCCCGAGAAGAATCCCCAGAACCGCTCTGAGCCGCTTAGTACCGAAAGCGAAGACCGCGCCGGCAAGGAAAAGATCAGCCCGCCCGAACAGCGCCAGGAGGAACCCGGCCTGGACCGGGATCTGAAGCCCAAGGCGGATCACGGCGAGCGCAGCTACAAGGGCCGGGACCGGCTGTCTGGAAAGCGCGCTTTGATCACCGGCGGCGACTCCGGCATCGGCGCGGCGGTGGCCATCGCCTTTGCCCGCGAGGGGGCCAAGGTCGCCTTGGCCTATCTGCCCGCCGAACAGCCTGACGCCGACGCCATCGCCGGGGTCCTGGAAGATGCGGGAGTCGAAGTCCACCTGCTGCCCGGGGACCTGCGGGACCGCAATTACCGCGATTCATTGATCGACGAGGCGGTGACCGCGCTGGATGGCTTGGACATCCTGGTGAACAACGCCGGCAAGCAGATCAGCGTCGAGTCCCTGGAAGAGCTGAGCGACGAGCAGGTCGAAGCCACCTTCGATGTGAACATTTTCGCGATGTTCGCCTTGAGCCGCGCAGCCCTGCAGGTGCTTCCCGAAGGCGGCTCCATCATCAACACCACCTCCATCCAGGCCTTCGATCCCTCGGATCACCTGATGGACTATGCCGCCACCAAGGGCGCGATCAGCAACTTCACCAAGTCGCTGGCTTCCCAGGCCGCGAAGAAGGGCATCAGGGTCAATGCCGTGGCTCCCGGCCCTATCTGGACTCCGTTGCAGCCTTCGGATGGCCAGCCGATCGAGGCGCTGCCTGAGTTCGGCCACGATACCTGGCTTGGCCGGGCCGGCCAGCCGGTGGAAGTGGCCCCGGCCTATGTGTTCCTGGCCAGCGATGAAGCTTCATACGTGGTCGGTTCCACGGTGCATGTGAACGGCGGCAAGAATCAGCCGTAGGGCCGTGAACCGGTCCCCGGGCGATAGCGCCCGGGGATCAATCCACGTCATCCTTGCTGATGGTGAATTCCATGTTCCTCCGCTCGTATTCGCGCTGGCTGAAGGTAGCGCGCTGGACTTCCTTGACCTCGTCAAAGCTGGAGCCGATGGCCCCGCCCATGGTTCCCAGCGAGGATGCCAGCCATGCAAGATTGATGTATTCGGCCATCGTGACATCATGGCGCAGCTGGTAGGCGAGGTATTCCTGGTCAATGACAATCAGCGAGCCTGCCAGCAGGGCAAGGAACAAGAGCAAGTACATGGCCGTCGCGGCAAACCCGACCGTCAGCACGGTGGCCGCGTTGTAGACGACCATCCGCTCACGGCGGCGGTTGCCCTTGGGCCTCTCCCACAACCGGTTGTGCAGCAGCAGCCAGAGCGTGAGGATCAGGATGCTTGAGACCGTGATCAGCGAAAGCCGCCCGACAGGCAGGTAGTCGGCCATGGACCAAATGCTCGTGTAGAACACGCCGAAGGCACCGGTGGCCACCGCACCTGCCATCGCGGAGGAAAGCCGCGGCACCAGTTTCCACGGCTGGTTGCTGCGCACCATCCCGGCAATCAGCAGCAACCGCCCACGCAAACCCTCGATGCTCGAGATGCGGTTCTGCTCGTTCTGCCCGTCCTGCCGGCTGGCGTGCACGCTCATCGCCCGTCCCAGCGGGGTCGGAGGCGGAGCCGGCTGCTTGCCGGTAGCCAATTCCCTGACCAGTTCGGCCAGTTCCCGTGCCACGGTGCGCGGCCGGGCCAACCCGAGGCTGGGCATGGAAAGCACGGCCGAGGCATCCTCGACGGAAATCACCGAACGCACCGGCCGGTTCTGCACATAGTGCGGTGCATCGGTCAGGTAGATGATGAAGTCCCAGCCATGCTTCTCCCGCAGCCTGGGCACCTTGTCGCTCAGCGCGACCCGTCCGCTCTCCCCCAAGGGCAGGGAAAAGGGAGCTACCTGCACGTCCCATTGCTGCTCGTGCTCCTGCAGCTTCTCCATGACCCCTTCCAGCCGGGCAGCGATCCGATTGGCCATCGCGTCGGCTATGCCAGGGTCGGCAATTAATCCCACCGTGCGCTTCTCGGGCTCTTGCACGCTCATCAGCACCTCGCAGCTCTCAGGGCAGCAGCTTGGCCCGCTCCCACAGCACACACTAGGAAGTCGCGCCCGGGCCTGCAGTGCCGTTCAGCAACCTTGCAGGAACCGGCACCGGCAGTGCACGCTTGATCCCCGGAATTCCGGGGATCCCCGACTCACAGGCAATGCCCATCAAACTTGCCTTGTTCCCTGCTGCCCGGTGTGGAATGGTCGGTGCCATCGCCCCTCTGATGAAGAAAGGACAGTCCATGGAATCCAACCAGCCAGAAGAAGAGCGGCACCCGGGGACCACTCCAACTCCCGATGAGCCCGCGGAGGAAAAACAGAATTCTGTCGGGGACCACGAAGACGCGTTCGAGCAGCCAGCCGAGGAGCAGGACCCGGACCAGGTGGATACCGACCAGTTCAATACCGACTGATCCGCGCTTGTGTTCCCCCGGCGACGATATGACTAGGAGATAACCTCTTGAAAGCATTGACATGGCAAGGTAAGCGAAAGATCGGTTTCAGCGATGTCCCGGATCCGGTGATCCAGGACCCCGGAGACGTCATCATCAAGGTCACTTCCACCGCGATCTGCGGTTCGGACTTGCATCTCTATGAGTTGCTGGGCCCCTACATGCATGCGGGCGACGTACTCGGCCACGAAACCATGGGCATCGTCCAGGAAGTTGGCAGCGGCATTACCAAGCTGTCGGTAGGCGACCGGGTGGTCATCCCGTTCAACATCTCCTGCGGCCACTGCTGGATGTGCCAGCACGACCTGCAGTCGCAGTGCGAGACCACCCAGGTGCGCAAGCACGGCAAGGGCGCCCAATTCTTCGGGTACTCCGAACTCTACGGACAGGTGCCCGGCGGCCAGGCCGAATACCTGCGCGTGCCCCATGCCGATTACGGTGCGGTGAAAGTAGGCGACCAGCTGCCCGACCACCGCTACCTTTTCCTCTCCGATATCCTGCCCACTGCGTGGCAGGGCGTGCACTACGCCAATGTCCCCGACGGCGGAACCCTCGCGGTCTACGGCCTCGGGCCGGTGGGCCAGCTCGCCGCGCGCATCGGCCGGCACCTGGGCTATGAGGTGCTGGGCATCGACCCGGTGGCAGAACGCCGCGCCATGGCCGAGCGCCACGGCATCCAGACCCTGGACTTCACCAAGGACACCGTGGGCGAATTGCGCGGGCGCACCGGTCGCGGCCCCGATGCCGTGCTCGATGCGGTGGGCATGGAAGCCCATGGTTCCCCGGTCTCCTCGATGTTCCAGCAAGCCACCGGGTTGCTGCCGGACAAGGCCGCGCAGCTGGCCATGGAGAACGTCTCCGCGGACCGCACCAGCGTGCTGGATTCGGCCATCGATGCCGTGCGCCGCGGCGGCACCCTGTCGATCAGCGGCGTCTATGCCGGGGCCGCCACCCCGATGCCGATGGTGAAGCTGTTCGACAAGCAGATCCAGATCCGCCAGGGCCAATGCAATGTGCGCTCATGGACCCAGAAGCTGCTGCCGCTGGCCGAGGATGCAGCCGACCCGCTGGGCCTGGACGACTTGGTCACGCACGAGCAGCCGCTCTCGAACGGCCCGCAGATGTACGAGACCTTCCAGAAGAAGCAGGATGCGTGCATCAAGGTGGTGCTCAAGCCCTAGCGGCTAGGCGCTTTTCTTCCCGGAACCGGAGGCCTTCTTCTTGTGTGGCGAGGAGGAGGCCTCCTTTGCCGTTGCCTTCTTCGTGGCTGGTTTCTTGGCTGCCGCCGCTTTCTTCGCAGGTTTCTTCGCCGCTGGCTTCTTCGCCGCAGAGGCCTTCCCATCCTTGGCTGCCTTGGCCGGGGCCTTGGCATTGCGCCCGTCGATGCTGCGCTTGAGCGCCTCCATCAGATCGATGACCTCCCCGGACTCGCTGCCCTGGTCCGGGGAACCGAAGGTCGCCTCGGTATCCAGGTCCTCGCCCTGCTCGATTTTCGCTTCGATCAGCGCCTGCAGCTGGACCTGGTAGTCATCCTGGAACTCGTCCGGGGTGAAATCACTGCTGTACTGGTCTACCAGGGCGGCAGACATCTTCAGTTCCTGCTCGCTGATCCGCGGTGATTTCTCCGGTGCCACTGCCTCGGCATCGCGCAGCTCGTCCGCCCACATGACCGCTTGCAGCACCATCACCTTGGATCGGACACGCAAGATGCCCAGCCGGGTCTTCTGGCGCAGGGCGAAGCGCACCACTGCCAGCTTCTCGGTGTCCTGAAGCGTTCGGCGCAATAGCTCGTAGGCCTTGGGCGATTTGGAGTCCGCCTGGAGATAGTAGCTCTTCTCCAGCATCAGGGGATCTACTTGGCTGGCCGGGACGAACTGGACCACCTCGATTTCGCGGCTCTTCTCCGCAGGCAACGCGTCCATGTCCTCATCGGTGAGCACAATGGTCCGTTCTCCGTCCTCATAGGCCTTGTCCAGATCCTTGTAGGCGATTTTCTTCCCGCACACTTCGCATCGGCGCTCGTAGCGGATCCGTCCGCCGTCCTTGTCATGGACCTGGTGCAGGTCGATGTCGTGGTCCTCGGTGGCGCCGTAGGCCTTGACCGGCACGTTCACCAGGCCGAAGGCAATTGATCCAGTCCAGATAGCTCGCATGGGCATAGTGAAGCATCTTTCTAGCCAGTGTGTCACTGCCCTAGTGATTCTGGCAGGCAGCGCTGAGGTTCGGCAGCGCGAAACGCAAAGCTTGCTTGGAACGCTGGATTCCCCGGCGCCGCTCGGGAAGATTGGTCCCCACAAGGTAAAGCAAAGGACAGCGCATGGCACGCAGGGAGCAAACCGTCACCGTCGCGGGGCACACGCTGAAGGTCAGCAATCTGGATAAGGTCCTGTACCCGCAGACCGGGACCACCAAGGGCGAAGTCATGGACTACTTCCAGCAGGTGGCCCCGGTGCTGATTCCGCATGCCGCGTGGCGCCCGGCCACCCGCAAGCGCTGGGTGGACGGCGTGGGGACCCCCGAAGAACCGGGCAAGGTGTTTTTCCGCAAGGATCTCGAGGACTCTGCCCCAGGCTGGATTCCCTCGGCCAAGTTGCAGCACAAGACCCACTCCAATATCTATCCGCTGGTCAACAACGAGGCGGTGCTGGCCTGGATGGCCCAGGTGGCTGCGCTGGAAATCCATGTTCCCCAGTGGCGCTTCGATTCCTCGCTGGAACCTGCCAATCCGGACCGGCTGGTGCTGGATCTGGATCCCGGTCCGGGCGCCGGCTTGGAGCAGTGCGCTGAAGTCGCCTTGATCTGCCGGGAGATTCTCGACGGCATGGACCTGCCCAGCTTTCCAGTGACCTCGGGTTCCAAGGGCATCCACCTCTATGCCGGACTGGATGGCAAATACACCTCGGAGCAAGTCAACGAGGTGGCCAAGGAATTGGCCTCCACCTTGCAGAAGGAGCATCCGCAACTGGTTCTCGCCAGCATGAAGCGCTCGCTGCGCGAGAACAAGGTGTTCGTGGACTGGAGCCAGAATAACGCCTCGAAGACTACCGTCTGTCCGTATTCGCTGCGCGGCCGGGCACGGCCCACTGTCGCGGCCCCGCGGACCTGGGAAGAAATCGAAGCGCCGGGTTTGGAGCAGCTGGACTTCCACGAGGTGCTGGACCGCATTGCTGATGGAATCGATCCGCTGGCGCAGCTGACCTCGGGACAACAGCAGGACCCCGATCGCCTAGCGGTCTATCGCTCCAAGCGCGATGCGGCGCTGACACCTGAACCGGTGCCGGAGCAATCCGGGAATTCCCAGTCCGTGCAGCCGGGCGGAAAGGACGGCACCGGCTTCTCCTTTGTTATCCAGGAACACCACGCCCGCGCGCTGCATTGGGATTTCCGCCTGGAGCACGACGGAGTGCTGGTCTCCTGGGCGGTGCCCAAAGGCCCACCCCTGGAACCAGGAATCCAGCGCTTGGCGGTCATGACCGAAGACCATCCGCTCTCCTACGCAAGCTTCGAAGGCAGCATCCCCAAGGGCCAATACGGTGCCGGGGAAGTATCGATCTGGGATTCGGGCAGTTGCACCATCGAGAAGTGGCGCGAAGGCAAAGAAGTCATCGCAGTGCTCACCGGCTCCCGCGAGGGCGGGCTGGGCGGAGTGGACCGGCGGTTCGTGCTGATCCAGGCCGCAGGGATGGGCGGCAAGGACAATTGGTTGCTGCAGCTGGCCAAGGAACAGCCGGTAGGAGCCGATGCGGGAACGTCCGCTGATTCCGGTGACGGAGAACCGGAGGCTGCTCGCGAGCCTAGCGCCAAGCAGGCCGTGGCTGATCTGTCGGGCCAAGCGTTGCGCCCCATGCTGGCCACTGCCGGCACTGCTCGGGAGATCTCCGGCGAGCCGGGTTGGAGCTTTGAAATGAAATGGGACGGCTACCGCGCGTTGGCAGTAGTCGATGGCGCCAAAACCAAGCTGATCAGCCGCAACGGCCACGACCTGACCGGAGACTTCCCGGAACTCGAAATCCTCGGTTCGCTGCTGCCGGAGCGCGCCGTGGTGGACGGGGAAATCGTCGCCCTGGATTCTTCGGGCCGCCCTGACTTCTCGCTGCTCCAGCAACGGGTGTCCCACCAGCGGAAGAAACGCACGAAGCAGGCCTCGGCCATCAGGATCCAGTACATGGTCTTCGACGTGCTGCAATTGCCATATGACAAGGATGCAGGACTGGTGGATCTGACTGCCCTGCCCTACGAGCAACGCCGCCAGCGGCTTGCGGGCCTGGATCTCGACCACCAGTACGTGCAGGTGCCGCCGGCCCACACCGGGACCTTGGAGCAGGCCATCGAGACCAGCCGTGCGCTGAGCCTGGAAGGCGTGGTGGCCAAGGAACGCGACTCCGTCTACGAGCTGGGCCGGCGCAGCACCAGCTGGGTGAAGCTCAAGCACCAGCGGCACCAGGAAGCTGTGGTGATTGGCTGGCGGTCTGGACAGGGGTCGCGCAGCCGCAGCCTGGCCTCGCTGCTGCTGGCCATTCCGGGAAATGGCGGCTTGGAATACGCCGGCCGGGTGGGCACCGGATTCAGCGACGCGCAACTGGCCGAAATCCGCGAGCGGCTTGAAAAGATCGAACGCAAGACTCCCCCGGCCAAGAACATCCCGGCAGCGCATCAAAGCGATGCGCACTGGGTGAGCCCGAAATACGTGGCAGAAGTCCGATACAGCGAACTGACCTCGGACCGCCTTCTGCGCCACCCGGTGTGGCGCGGCTGGCGCGATGAGAAGCAACCGGATGAGGTCCGCTGGGAACCGGCGGATCCGGCCGGGATCCAAACTCCAACTAACCGCTAACAGAGGAGCAGAACATGAAATTGCTGATAAAGATCTTCGGAACCCTGATTTCGCTCGGTGCAGGCTGGCTCGGAGCCAAGCTCGTCTCCGGGGTCTGGCATAAAGCCATGGGGGAAGAACCGCCATCGCTGGCCAACCCCGAAAAGCAGCAACAAGCCGCCGTAGGCAAGGTGCTGGCGTTCGCCGTGATTTCGGGGGCAAGCGCTTCTGCCATCCAGGCTATGGCCAAACGGTGGACGCGTTCCCTCGAAGCCAAGGCCGCCAACCGCTAGCAGGCCGCGTTCTGGCCGCTACCCGGATGCACCGGGTCGCGCAGCTGTTGCCCAGTTGCACGGCTCGGTGTTTTCGTTGGTGCCGGGCAGCTTTCTGCCCGGTGTCCATTGACCTGGTGCATCGCGGTGGCTGAAGGCCTGCGGGAATCGCATGGCGATTATTTGGCCGGTCGACAGCTTCTCCAGCAGGCAGAACTGCCAACGGGATCGCAGGCTTTTGCAGCAACCGAGTCTTCCTTGATGCCTTGGAAGCGCGCATCATGGTCCATGGCGAGGTTATTGCCTTCCAGAAGTCGTTGGAAATATATCCCAGAAGTCTCTGGCATTGAGTGCATCCACTGAATTAGAATGAAAATAAAATATCACTATATGAAAGTTGAATCGATGACTGCCCATTCTTCTCCGCTCACCGCCGGCCAGCCAGCGCCAGCCTTCTCCCTGCAAGATGCCAAGGGAGAGACCATCTCGCTTTCGGATTATTCAGGGCAGAAAGTGATCGTGTATTTCTACCCCAAGGCCGCGACTCCCGGTTGCACCACCGAGGCCTGCGATTTCCGCGACAACCTCAATTCGCTGCAGACGGCAGGATTCTCCGTTCTGGGCATTTCCCCGGACGCTCCGGAAGAGCTGGCTGCCTTCGCTAGCGATGAATCGCTGAATTTCCCGCTGCTTTCCGACCCGGGCAACGAAGTTGCCAAAGCCTACGGCTCCTACGGTGAAAAGAACATCGGCGGGAAAACCGTCGTGGGCACCCTGCGCTCCACCGCAGTCATCGATGAAGACGGCAGCATCCGCCAAATTGAATATTCCGTGGATGCCCAGGGGCATGTGGCGCGACTTCGCGATTCCCTCGGAGCCTAGAGGATTCCGCACCCGGATCTTTCCGGTGCCAGCCCGGATGCTTCGAGCCGGGGCCAGCTTTCACCGGCCCCGGCCACACCCTGCAGTCTGCGTTGAGGATCCTGGACGGCAAGCTACATCTGCATCTCGGAATGGGCATTGGCCAACAGATGCGTGAAAGCACCGCGCTCGAATGCAGCCCGCTGGCGGACCGCGCCGTTGCCTGTCTCCAGCATGTTCCTGAGTGAAATCACGGCATAGTCGTAATCTCCATGATCCTTCAGTGCGCCCTCAATGAGTCGGAGCATTCTGCGGGCCAGCTCCTCCACAGCGACCGGCTCTCCGGTTCGCGTGTCCACGTGCACTCCGGTGATTCCGTTCTTGGCCGCTTGCCACAGGGACAGGTCCAGGACTTCGGGCAGATACTCGAGCGCATCGAATTCGCCGGCCACCGCAGTCTCGACCAACCCTCGCATGAGCACGGCCAGCAATACCGAATCCTGCGCTCTCAACTGCGAGTCCGCGACCCGAATTTCGAGTGTCGGGTACTTCTCCGACAACCGGGCGGACCATCCGATGTGGCCAGGGTCGGGAACCGCATCGGTTCCATTGATTCGCGCAAGCCGAATCCCATAGTCTTTCGAATCCTTGAAGTACGGCGGAATTCCCTGGACGGACCACTTTCGGTAATGAATGGTTCTCCACGATGAAAAGTTGCTGTCGACCCCTCTCCAATACGGAGAATTGGCGCCCAGGGCGCAAAGAAATGGCAGCCATCCGCGCAAGAAGTTGAGCGCACGAATTCCCGCTTCGGAATCAGGGATGGACACATGGACATGCAAACCGCACATGTAATGCTCTGTCGCTATTCCGGAAACGAAATTGCCGATTTCCCGGTACCTTGCATTATCGGTCAGCTCCGGAGCCTGCTGGGCAATCATCGGCGCCGCCCCCAAACCCGCGACCAGCAGACCGCGGGAGGCCGCTTCGCCTGCCAGAGCCCTGCGGAAACTTCCCAGCTCATGCAGGGCCTGATCCCGGTCTTCGCAGATGGCACTGGCATGTTCTATTTGGCAAGCAAGCAGTTCGTTCTGCACTTCGCCATCGCGTTGCGAATCCAGCGCTTGCCGTAACGCTTCTTTATCCGTGCTGGCCGGCAACCCTGTTTCTGCGTCGAACATGAAGAATTCTTCTTCAATGCCAAAGGTGCTCATTTCGTGCCTCCCGGAATATGGTTGCTAGGGCGTCGGACCAGCAACCGGTCTGTGTGGACTTACTGCTGGCTAACCTGGTCTGCCTGATGCGAACTAGCGGGGAACTGCTCAACATTCTTCTTGCGCGGAACTGAATACCGCATGATCAATTCCCCTTCAGCTAGGCTGCGAATTTCCGGATGGCCGCAGCTTCATCCGCCTCGGCGGCTTGCGTTCCGCGAAAGCGGATTCTGAAACAGTAGATCCCGTAGCCTGGCTGCATCTGCTTGCCCGATGGATTCTCATGGTTTTCCCATCAACTCAGAATGAATCGGACATGAAATCCGAACTAGCTCTGGAAGCGGCAACAATCTGCCCGCAGCTGCGGGCAACAGCAAGCTCGGGTCAGGCTGTGGAGCTTGGAAATGCGGTCTGTTCGGGCGTACATACGGAGCCTAGCGGCGGACAGTCCGCGGCAGGCCAAACAAACTACTGACTAGGCCAGGAAATAAGTTCAAAAAGCTCTCCTCTGAGCCTGTCAATAAGCTGTGAGCCCCAGGCCACCCCTCCCGGTCGCAGACGAAGTGGCATAGGTTTGAAACACACTCCGCTTCCCAACGACGGCGATCCTTGCCCACTGGCAGGCTCGTCGGCAATCTGCGAAGTGGCGTGACTTATGGGGTGCACTCGAGAGTTACGAACAAAGTGGAGGTAGTACTAATGCCAGGACGTATAGTCAGGTCCAAGACTGCTGAACGCGTCGCCGAACTCCTGGGATCGCGCGAAGGTCGCTCCCATCTGAGCGAGTACGGGTGGATCCAAGGAATGCCCGTGATCATTGCACAACTCAACGAGCCGGTAGACGACGTCATGGGCCTCGCTTCCGTTCACAATTGCGCTGTACTCGTGGCGATACTGGACAACCAGAGCGAGCAGCTTCGTTTCATCCATGTCTCGCCTCCCAACGGTGCTCTTCAGATCGTCGATGAGACTCCTGCGAAAACCCGGATCTGCACTCTCTTCGAGCAGGCGGAGGAAAAAGGAATGCTGGCCTTCCGGGTTCGGTACTGGACCCACACGGCAATTGCCAACGCCCTGCCGGTCTTCACTCCGGAAGAACAGCGGCCGATGGCAATGACGCGCGTCTAGCTGCCGGGTGGCTGGAGGTTCCCGCCCAGGTGCTGCTGATTCAACGACTCGTTGCTAACCGCATATAGGCCATTTTCGACTGACGGTCCTGGCTTTCCCGGAATTTTCCGGGAAAGCCAGGACCGTTGCCGCAATCCCCTGGCTCAGCGCCCGGCGATCTTCACCAACTTGTGGTTGATGAATTCGTCCATGCCGTACTTACCCAGCTCGCGGCCGATGCCCGAGCGCTTCACGCCGCCAAAGGGCAGCTCAGGGTAGGAAGCCGAAGGCTCGTTGACGGCGACCATGCCGCTTTGCAGCTGCACGGAAACGCGCTCTGCGCGTTCCATGTCCCGAGTGTGGATGGAAGCTCCCAGCCCGTACTCGGTGTTGTTGGCCAGGGCCACTGCTTCTTCTTCGCCATCCACCTTGTAGAGCACGGCGACCGGGCCGAAGAGCTCCTCGGAGAAGGCGCGCATCTCGGGGGTCACCCCGGCAAGGATCGTCGGCTCGTAGAATGCGCCCTCGCCCTGGATCGGCTTGCCGCCGGCCAAGACCTGGGCACCCTTATCGATGGCATCCTGCACCTGTGCGGCCAAGCCGTCGCGGGCAGCGGCCGAAGACAGCGGGCCGAGGAAGTTCTCCGGCTGGGCCGGGTCGCCCACCTTGATTCCGGCCACCTGCTCCACCAGCGCCTGGGAGAAGTCCTCGTAAACCGAGGAATCGATAATGAAGCGCTTGGCCGCGTTGCAGGCCTGGCCGGTGTTCCCGAAGCGGGCGCGCATGCCCAGCTTGGCGGTGCGCGCCACGTCCGCGTCGTCGAAGACCACGAATGGATCCGAGCCGCCCAGCTCCAGCACCACCTTCTTCAAGTTGCGCCCGGCAATTTCTGCCACGGCCGCTCCGGCGCGCTCGGAACCGGTCAGGGATACTCCCTGCACCCGGCGGTCGGCGATGATGTCCGCGACCTGGTCATTGGTGGCGAAGATGTTCACATACGCGCCCTGCGGGGCTCCTGCTTCCTTGAAGATCTCTTCCATGGCCAGCGCCGATTCCGGGCACTGCGGCGCGTGCTTGAGCAGGATGGTGTTGCCGTTCATCAGGTTCGGCCCGGCGAAGCGTGCCACCTGGTAGTACGGGAAATTCCACGGCATGATGCCCAGCAGCGCGCCGACCGCTTCCTTGCGCACCAGCGCCTTGCCGCCCGAAGCGATTTCCAGCTCTTCGTCTTCCAGGTACTTCGGGCCGTTCTTGGCGTAGTAGCGGTAGATCGCCGCCACGATGCCGATTTCCCCCAGAGATTGCTTGATGGGTTTGCCCATTTCGCGGGTGATGATCGCGGCCAGCTCTTCGGCGCGTGCCTCGTAGATGTCTGCCACGCGCTCCAGCAGGGCGACGCGTTCCTGAAGCGCGGAGACCGACCACTGGGTGTAGGCGTTGTGCGCCTCGGCGATGGCATCCTGGATCTGCGCATCGGTGGCAGTCGGGTAGGTTGCTTCGACTACGCCGGTGGCGGGATTGGTCACGGCATAAGTGGACATGGTGCTCCTTCGAAGATTCGCTTGTTGGACACTTAGCGCCCAGTCTTCCAGCTCTCGTCGCCAATGCCCCGGACTGTTCGGGTATTGGCGTGTTCGCCACGGAAACTGCCGCTGTTCCTCCAAAGCCACGGACTGGGCCGCAGCAGGGATTGCAGTGCTGCTGGACTCCTCGCTGCTGCGCCGGGTGGTGCGCTGGACGCTCGGGATCCGGCTCGATCCTACTCGCTTGCCTCCTGTTTTCCTGGAAGCTCCGAGCTGTCGCCATCGAACCTGAATGCTTCCTGCGGATTGGCCGCGATCCGTGACCTGCGGCGCGCTCTTGCCTAGCGTCGTAGGCAACCAGCAGCGCTCCGCACGGACTGCGGAGCCGGATGCGCGGCCACCTGCCGCGCCACCCGCAGCTGACGACAGCAGCAGAGGAAGGGAAGACATGAGCACCAACGATCACACCAGTTCGAATCCATTCCCCGATGACCCGCGCAGCACCCCGCAACCCGGAACCGTCCGCCACGGCCTGAACGATCCGGATCCGTTGACCGAGCCGCAAACCGACCTGTTCCCGTCGGGCACTGTCGAACCGGTACCGGCCGACACGCATGATTCCGATGACCTGCAGTCCGCAGGAAGCGGCAATACCTCGGGTAAAGCGCAGGCAGCCCAGGATCTGGCGCGCGAGGGCCAGGAATCCGCCACCCACGTGCTTGACAGCGCCAAGCAGGAAGCCTCGATGCTCGCTGAGCAGGCCAAGGACCAGGCCACCCACCTATGGGATGAACTCGGCTCCGACCTGAAGGAGCAGACCTCCGCGCAGCAACGGAAGGTCGCGGCCAACCTGCGCGACATCAGCGATGAGTTCCGCGCCATGCTCGACCAGTCCAGTGCGAGCGGGACCGCCTCCATGCTGGTCGACCAGGCTTCGCATCACAGCGGCCAGGCCGCCGATTGGCTCGAACAGCGCGAGCCGCACGACTTGCTGGATGAGGTCAAGAGCTTTGCACGCAAACGCCCTGCGGCCTTCTTGGGGCTGGCGCTGGGCGCCGGCCTGCTGGCAGGACGCATGACCCGAAATGCCAGCGAGCCGAAGGAAGGCACAGGGCACCGCGACCAGGAACCGCGCCCCGGCACCACCAGCGCACCGAACGCCGCGGCCGTTGACGGGCCAGGTCCGGTGCGGGTTGACCCGTCTTTCCAAGGAACCACCCGCGTGGATTCGGCAGGCAACCCGCTGCATGCCGATTCGGTGGACGTTGACCCGCTGCGCTCCTACCCTCCTGGGGATCCGCGCAGCACCGACTACCGCTAGGAGCATTCGATGACTCACACGACGCCAGATCCCGATTCTGCAGAACATGAACGCAGTTCCCTCGGCGCCCTGTTCAATGACCTGACCCAGAATGTATCGCTGCTGGTTCGCCAAGAGATCGAGCTGGCAAAGACGGAGTTGAAGGAGTCGGCCAGCTCCGCCGGCAAGGGTGCGGGCATGTACGCCGGTGCCGGTGTAGCCGGCCACTTCGTCTTGCTGTTCCTTTCCGTTGCGGCTTTCTTCGGATTGTCGCTCTGGATTGGCTACGGCTTCTCGGCCTTGGTGGTCGCCGCCCTCTGGGCGGTGATCGGTCTGGTCTTGGCAAGCGCAGCCAAGAAGAAGATGCAAGAGATCAAGGGACTGCCTAATACGGCCGAGACAGTCAAGAGGATTCCATCAGCTTTTACTCCGAAGGATGATGCACCATGAGCAAGAATTCAGAAGAACTCCGCGCGGAAATCGCCCAGACACGAGGCGACATGCAACAGGATGTGGATGCGATTGCCGACAGGGTCAGTCCCAGCCATATTGCCCACCGACAATCCGAAAAGGTCAAGGACTCATTCAGGAAGGTGAAGGACTCCGTCATGGGAACCGGTGAATCAACGAGTGACCAGCTGCACCACTACGGTGAAGACGCCGCGGAAGCCGTCAGGGACGCACCGCACAGGGTGGTGGAGCAGACCAAGGGCAATCCGCTGGCCGCCGGAATCATCGCCTTCGGGGCAGGACTGCTGGCCTCGTCGCTGCTTCCGGGGACCCAGAAAGAAGCCGAGCTGGTCCAGCGGGTCAAGGACAAGGCAGAACCGCTGGCCGAAGAGGCCAAAGATGCGGCGAAACAGATTGCCGAAGACCTGCGGGAGCCTGCGCGGCAGGCCGCAGAGGACCTGCGGGAGCCTGCGCGGCAGGCCGCAGAGGACCTGCGGGATTCCGCCCAGGAATCCGTGCAAACCGTCAAATCCGAAGCCAACTCCGAAGCCGAGCATCTGCACAGCGAAGCAAAGGACACGGCCAAGGATATGGGTAACGGCTCCTGATCCCTAGGCGCGGCAAGAGGCTGGTGCGTGCAATCACTGATTGGAACCACCAGCCTCTTGCTATGCCCGGTAGCCGCCGAGCTAGGCGGGGCATCCACCAGAATTTAGCTAGCTAAGCTAAATAACCACTAGGATGAGTCCATGGAGAACTCCAAATGACTCAGCCTGCTTTGCTTACCCAGCTGGTATGGTTCCGCGATGATCTGCGCACCAGCGATCACCCAGCGTTGGATGCCGCGCTTTCTTCCGGTCCGGTGATCGCGGTATATGTCCTGGACCAGGCATCTGCCGGCATCCGCCCGCTGGGTGGCGCGGCCAAATGGTGGCTGCATCAGGCGCTGGAGGACCTTCGCCGATCGCTGGAAAAACTGGAAATCCCGCTCATCCTGCGCCAAGGCCCGGCCGCCGGGATCATCAGCGAACTCGTGCACGAAGGCAACGTGCAGACCGTGCACTGGAACCGCCGCTACGGCCACGCTGAACGCGCCGTCGACATGCAGATCAAGCAGGACCTCGACGCGCGAGGCGTCCATGCCCGCAGCTACAGCGGGACGCTCTTGCATGAGCCCTGGGAGCTGCTGACCAAGAACAACACCTGCTACAAGGTCTTCACGCCCTTCTACAACGCGTTGCGCGACAGCGAGATCCGGCCTCCGTTGCCCGCGCCACAGGCACAAGAACCCCTCCCGGACACTAATCTTCCCGCCAGCGACGAGTTGGAGAGCTTGGGATTATTGCCGGCTTTGGACTGGATTGACGGGCTCGCCGCGCAATGGGAACCCGGAGAAGCGCCTGCGCGCCAGCGCCTGGAGCAGGTGCTGGAATCGATCGCCGAAGACTACCCGGAGCACCATGACCGCCCCGATCTGGACGGAACGTCTGCCCTCTCCCCCGCCTTGCGCTGGGGGCATGTCAGCGCAAGCCAGATGTGGGAGGCGCTGGGCCGTCTGGCCGCCGTAAATCCCGAGGCTTCCGACGGTGCCACCGCGATGCGCCGCCAGCTCGTCTGGCGGGATTTCTGCTGGCACCTGTACTACCATCACCCGCAGCTTCCGGAGCGGAATCTGCGTGCGCAGTTCGATCATTTCGACTGGGCCTGGCCTGAGGCAGACCCGCAGGCCGCGGAATATATGAGCTGTTGGCAACAAGGACGCACCGGTTTCGGTCTAGTGGACGCCGGCATGCAGCAGCTCTGGCAGACCGGATGGATGCACAACCGGGTGCGCATGGTGGCAGCCAGCCTGCTGGTCAAGAACCTGCAAGTGCATTGGAAAGCCGGCGAGCGCTGGTTCTGGGACACCTTGGTTGATGCGGATCTCGCCAGCAATACTGCCAATTGGCAATGGGTCGCCGGCAGCGGAGCCGACGCTTCCCCATATTTCCGGGTCTTCAACCCGGAATTGCAGGCCAAGAAATTCGACCCTCAGGGAAGCTACGTCGCACAGTACGCCCCGCTGGCTACCGAACCCATTGTGGATCTGAAGCAATCGCGGCGGGCTGCATTGGATGCCTATGAGCAGATGAAGCTCATCTCATAGTCGCGAAGCATCGGGCAGCGGGAAAATGAAGCCGCGGATCCACGAAGATCTTCACATGCTCTTCGCTGTTTCAGCCCGATGCCTCTTCGGCTCCCTGTCTCAGTGCATCAGCTTCCTTGCCGGAGGGTCCAGAGCATTCTCCACCGAGTGCCGGAGCTTATACGCATACCCGCATCCTTGGGTACGCCCGATAACCGCAAATAAGTCCAATCAAGACCAATCCGCCTTCCGCCCTTCTCCGAAGAACCTCTACAGGGTTCCTTCCGGAGCCCGCAAAACTCGACACGGACTAGAATCCGTGTCCCAGGAAGGACTGATTGCCATGCGCACATCGCCTAACCGCTTGCTCGCAACGATTTTCGGGGCCGTGTACCTCCTTGTCGGCCTGCTCGGGTTCCTTGTCACTGCCGGCGTGGACTTCTTCGCAACAGAGGGCGGGAAGCTGATCATTTTCGAGGTCAATCCACTTCACAACGTCATCCACCTGGCCATCGGCGCAGCACTGCTCATCGCTGGGCTCGGATCCGTGCGTGCTTCCAAGCTCGCCAACACCACAGTGGGCGCCGTCTACCTCCTGGTTGGCATCCTCGGCCTCTTCTTGGCCTCAACAGCGCTGAACATCATTGCCCTGAATGGTGCGGATAACGTCCTGCACCTAGCCAGCGCGCTTGTCCTGCTGTCGGTAGGCCTGTCCCAGGACCGGACGCCAGCAGCCCATACTGCACGGTCATGAATTCCCATGAGGCGACGGCGGCTGCCACCGAACCTGCCACTCAAGGGCGAGGTGCAGTTGCGGGATCCGTCGCCTTCGGCGGCCTATATGCCGGGATCGCTGGTCTGGGAGTTGCGGCGCTGGCCGCGGCCTCCTCCGCCAGCTTGGCATCGGCATTCGGGGTCGGGTCCGCCCCGGCACCGTGGTGGGCGTGGCTCGGCGCGATAGCATCCGCAGCCTGGGCTGGGGTGGCGCTGGTGTACGCCGTTGCCAGCCTGCTGAAGGCAGCGGCCCCTGCCGTGAAGCTTGCGGTCCCCTGCCTGGCGCTCGTCTCCTCCGTGCATTTAGCCAGCATTGTTGCCGGCCTTTGGGGGTTCCCGGAGGGAACGAAGAATCTGGATCTCACGATTGCTTCCTTGCTGCTGCTTGAGCTGTCGGTGCTGGCGGTATTCCTGTGGCAGCGCAAGCGGCGGAAGAACTATCCGCACCAGGCAGTGCGTTCCAGCAGCCTAGTTGTCCTCGGGAGCATGTTTGCCGGTTCGGTTGCGGTTGCGGCGGTTGCCAGTTTGGGGTTGGCAGCTTCGTCCGCTGGAGAACTCGCGGTACCGCATTCCGAGCACGGCGCTCATCGTTCGGGAGACATCGACCCGGGAATCATTGGCAAGATGAAACAGGCAGAACACCACCACTAGCCGCAGCCAGGGGGCCAGTGCCAGTGATCCAACTGGCCCCGATAGCTGCAGGCTAGGCCCGCGGATCAACAATGATCTTCACGTGTTCCTCATTGTTGTTGATCAGCTGGTCGAACCCTTCGGAAACCAGCTCGTCGAGCCCGATGCGCCCGGTGATGAACGGGGCCAGGTCCAGTTTGCCGCTTTGCACCAGGGCAATGGTGTCCGGATGGTCATTGGCGTAGCCGATGGTGCCGCGCAGGTCGATTTCCTTCAAGACCAGCTTGGGCATGTCCACTTGCGGCTTATGCCCCCAAATCGAAACGTTGACGATCACCCCGCCGGGAGCCACCGCGTCCAGGAGCATATCCAGCACCACCGGGACCGAGGAACACTCGAATCCGGTATCCGCACCCCGGCCGCCGGTCGCTTCGCGCACCCGTTCGGCCACGTCCCCTTCCCTGGGATCGAAAATCCCGTCGGCAATTCCGGTTTCTCGCGCCTTGGCCTTGCGGGCCTCGGAGAGTTCCGAGATGTAGACCGTCAGCCCCTTGGCCTTGAGCACCGCTGCGGTCAGCAGGCCGATCGGGCCGGCACCTCCCACGATCGCCACCTGCCCGGCCTTCGCCCCGGAGCGGACGAAGGCGTGGTGGGCCACCGACAGCGGCTCGATCAGCGCGGCCTCATCCAGGGGGATCTTGCCGATGGGATGCACCCAGCGGCGTTCCACGACGATTTTCTCCGATAGCCCTCCGCCGCGGCCGCCCAGGCCGATGAAGTTCATGTCCTGGGAGAGCTGGTACTGCTGGCCTTCGCCGGTGTCCACATCCTCATGGATGATGTACGGTTCCACCACGACGTTCTCGCCGATTTCAAGGCCGGTGACGCCTTCGCCCAGGGCGGTAATGGTTCCGGAGAATTCGTGGCCCATGGTCACCGGAGCGCTCTCCCCGGAGATCGGGTGCGGATGCCCGGCCGGCGGGATGAAGATCGGGCCCTCCAGGTATTCGTGCAGATCGGTGCCGCAAATGCCGCACCAGGCCACGTCGATGGCCACTGTTCCCGGTTTCAGCTGCGGCTCATCGATGTCCTCGATCCGGATGTCCTTCTGGTCGTAATACCGTGCTGCGCGCATGGCTCCCCCTCGATTCTTCTGCCTGTCGGTGACCGGCCCGATCCCGGCCGGCCATTTCAGCTCCAAGCTACTGCGGCAGCCAAGGTTTGGGAACCGTTGCAAGAGGTTTCATCCGATGGCTCCAGCAAGCCATCCAGCCAAAACCCAGCCAGCAGTGCGCGGCCTGTTCGCGGCGCACAATGGACTATGGACATCATGTCGGCGGCGCAGCGTTCGGCGCTCATGTCTCGCATTTCCAGCAAGAACACCGGACCGGAACTGGTCCTGCGCCGGTTGCTGCATGCCGCCGGGTACCGCTACGGCGTGCACGGCGTCCTGCCCGCACGGCAAGTTGCTCAGCTGCGTTCTGCGCATCCCGGCATCCCGCTGCGAGGCGGAAAGCTTCCCGGATCCCCGGATCTGGTCTTCAGCGCCCGGCGCAAGGCCATCTTCGTCAACGGCTGCTTCTGGCACGGCCACGACTGCCCGGTGGGCCAGCGGCGCCCCGCATCCAATACCGGGTACTGGAACCCCAAGCTGGATGCCAACATCGCCCGGGACCAGCGCAATCGCGATAGCCTGGCGGCCCTTGGCTGGGAATCGCTGACGCTCTGGGAATGCGAGCTGAAGGCGATGGATGGAGTCTTGGACAGGGCGGCAAGTTTCCTCGGACCGGCACGGGTCCTGCCGCGCGGCTCCACCGGGCAGGACCAGTCCCAGAGCACCGGGGTTGGCTAAGATCAAAGAGTCCGCCCGATCTGCCCGCAGCGCCTACCCGTTCCCCGAGGTCCATGAAAACCAGCACGTCCCGCTTCGAAGTCCCGGTACTGCTGGGAACCCAGACGCTGTTCAATATCGGCTTCTACGCCGTGGTCCCCTTTCTTGCCGTAGTGCTGGCCAACGACTTCCTGCTGGCAGGCGCCGCGGTGGGCCTGATCCTGGGCATCCGGACCTTCGCCCAGCAGGGCCTCTTCCTTGCCGGAGGCAGCCTGGCCGATCGCTTCGGTGCCCGGCGCATGATCCTTATTGGCTGCGCAGTGCGCGCCGCCGGGTTCCTCACGCTGGCCGCCTCGCTGTCCTTGGGCGACCCGAAGCTCTGGTTGTTCATCCTTGGTACATTGCTCACCGGATTCGGCGGGGCGCTTTTCTCTCCGGGCCTGAGCATTCTGGTGGGCGCTGCCCAGAGCGCGCGCGACAGGGGCCAACCCACGGGAGCCAAGCGGGCCACGCTCTTTGCCTGGCTGAGCGTCACCGGAGAAATCGGCGCGGTGACCGGACCGTTGGTGGGAGCGGCACTGTGGGACTGGGGGTTCGCGGCCGTTGCAGGTTTCGGGGCAATCTTCTTCATCGCCATCGGACTGTTCCTGGCTGCGGCATTGCGCCGCTACGCTCCGGAAGTCACTTCGCTGGATCATGCTGGATCCCGGGCCAAGCGGCCGGCCCAGCCTGGCAGCCTGCGCCGTTGCCTGGCGGACCGGAAATTCGTGGCCTTCTGCGCCTTGCATGCCTCGGACCTGCTGGCATACAACCAGCTCTATTTGGCCATTCCCCTGGAATTGGAACGCACGGGCCTGCCCACCCAGTGGCTGGGACTGGTTTTCGCGTGGATCTCCGTGCTAACTCTGGGCTTGCAATTGCCCATCGCATGGCTCGCCGCACGGATCGGCTTGGCGGCGACCCTGCGTTGCGGATATTTCTCCAGCGCCTTGGGGTTCGGCGTACTCGCCTTTCTCCCCGCCACGGCATTTGGCGAGAATACCGCGGCGGTACGCATCTTGTGCGCGGTCACCCTGCTGGCCTTGGGGCATATGAGCGTGCACCCTGCAGCTCTTTCGCTGGTTCCCGGATTCGCCGGGCACCGGGGTACCGGATCCTACTTCGGCTTGCTGTCCAGTTGCGGCGGCCTGGCGGTGCTACTGGGGAATTTGCTGGTGGGCTGGCTCTTGTCCCAGGCCGGCCAGGGCCACGTCCCCGGATTCCTGCCGTGGCTGGTTCTCATCATTCCGCTGGTCGTTGCTTCTTGGCTTGGCGCATCGCTCGTGAGGCGTTCAGGCCTGCAGACCCCGGGTGCGTGAACTGCGACACATGACGCGCTGCCCTCGCAGAATTTCCACGGGGCATCCCAAGTTTGCACTACTCAGCTTCCACTCTTCCCAGGCTCTCTGCGGGGGCTTTTCCTCCGCTTTCCCTGCCGGGCCATAATCATCAAAACGAGGCAACTAATTAGGGTACGCTTACCGAGGCTCTATTGCATTAGATGCCAATCCATCACGTAATACCGAAGGATTTCCATGAAACTTGGACGATTGAGCGCTGCCGCAGGTTTTGCGGCCATTGCCCTGGCGCTGACCGCCTGCAGCTCCACCCCTGCGAGCTCCGCCCCGGAACAAGCCGCGGACTCGGAAGCCCGCGTGGTCGTGGCCAATTTCCGCGCCCCGGTATCCAACTGGGCGCTGGAAAGCGACGACGCCTATGTGCTCTCCATCGCCGGTTGCCTGGAAACCCTGGCCAAATACAACCAGAGCACCAAAACCGTTGAACCGATGCTCGCTGCTTCCTGGAAGCAATCCTCGGATACCGAATGGGATTTCGAGCTGCGCAAGAACGTACTGTTCCAGGATGGCACCGCCATGGATGCCAAGGCCGTTGCCGGCTCGCTGAACCACGTGCTCAAGGCCACCGCCCCAGCGCGTGCGGTGAACCCCAAGACCATCAAGAAAGTCCAGGCCCTGGACGCTGATACCGTGCGCGTCACCACCCCCGCCGCGGATCCGCTGCTGCCCTACCGCATGGCCAGCGTGAACGCCGGCGTGCTCTCGCCTGCAGCGTACACCGGCAAGGGCATCGATCCGATGAATCACTGCACCGGACCTTTCGCCCCGGTCTCCGAAAAAGCCGGGCAGTCCCTGACCTTGGACCGCAACGCGAATTACTGGGACGGAGAGGTGAAGCTGGCCGGCGGCGAAATCCGCTACATCACCGAAGGCGCCACCCGCGCCACCCAGGTCCAGACCGGAGAAGCGGACATTTCCATGTCCATCCCGGCCACCAGCCTGGCGGCTCTGGAAGCCGATAGCAAGATCAGCGTGCTCAAGGCCGACTCGCCTCGCACCTCGACCCTGTACCTGAACAACTCGCGCGCTCCATTCGAGAACCGGGAGCTGCGCAAGGCCGCCACCATGGCCCTGGATCTGCCGGCCATGGCCGCCAGCATCTACGAAGGCGCCGCGCAGCCTGCCACCGGTCCTTTCGCCCCGAGCGAGCCTTGGGCCAACCCGGATCTGGCCGTGCCGCAGGTGAATATCGAAGAAGCCAAGAAGCTGGTGGAAGCTTCCGGATACCAGCAGGACAAGCCGCTGGAAATCATTGCGATCACCGAACGCGCGGAGTTCGCCGGGGTAGGCGCCATCATCCAGGAGCAGTTCAAGCAGATCGGCTTGCAGGCAAACGTGGTGACCAAATCCTACGGCGCCGCAGAACCCGATGTGCTGGCCGGCAACTACGACATGATCCTCAGCCAGCGCAACCGGATGATCGACATTGCCGATCCGATCGGCTTCCTGCAGTCCGACTACACCTGCGAGGGCGGCTACAACCTGAGCCACTACTGCAACAAGGACTACGACCAGCTGATCGGCCAGGCACTGGCAGAGAAGGACGAGGCCCAGCGCCACGACCTGTACCGCCAGGCAGGGGATCTGCTCGCCGACGACGCCGCGAACGTCTGGCTGGTCAACGAGCAGGCTATCGACGGCGTGGGAGCCAAGGTCCAGGGCTACGTCCAGGACCCGCTGACCCGCTACGTGCTGACCAAGGATCTGGCGAAGACCAGCTAGCGTGTCACCTCTAGCCACCATGCTGCGCCGGGCTATTGGACTCGGCGCAGCAGTTCTGCTTTCATCCTTCGCGGTATTCCTGGTCCCCTTCGTTTCCCCCGGGGACCCCGTGCGGTCCTTGCTGCGCGCCCGCATGGACATCGGGGCCGCCGACGAGGCAACGGTGCAGGCCTACGCACAGCAATTCGGCCTGCACGACCCGATGCTGGTGCAGTTCGGACGGTGGCTGGGCCGATTCGCCACTGGAGACATGGGCATCTCGCATATCAGCGGCACCCCGGTAGCCGACCAGGTGCTGCCGGCCATCGGCGTCACCCTGTCCTTGGCCGGCAGTGCGCTGGTGGTGGCCATCGCCGTGTCCATTGTGCTGGGAGTGCTGGCGGCCACCCGTGCCGGGAAATGGCCCGATAAGCTGATCACCTCCGCGACCCACGCGCTGATTGCCATCCCCGAATACGCGCTGGCTCCGCTGCTGGTCCTGCTCTTCGCGGTGCGCTTCTCGCTGCTTCCCTCGGCCGGTTTCGATTCCCCGGCCTCGATGGTGCTGCCGGTCTTCATTCTGGCCTTGCGCCCCATCAGCTTCTTCACCGTCGCGGTGCGCTCGGGGGTGCGCCAGGCATTGGACTCCGAGCATGTGCTGGCCGCCCGCGCCCGCGGGCTGAGCAGCACCCAGGGGCTGGTTCGCCATGTGGTTCCCCACGGCTTGCTGCCTTTGTGGACCATGGTGGGTGTCTGGTTTGCCGGGCTGCTGGGCGGGTCGGTCATCGTGGAAGTCATCTTTGCCATTCCCGGAATGGGCCGGCTGATCTTCGACTCCATCGTCGATGCCGATATCCCGGTCGCCCAGGGTGGCGTGGTGGTGGTCGTCACCTGTGCCGTACTGGTGACCGGAATCGTTGACCTGGTGCACAGGATCAGCGATCCCAATGTGAGGATTGGTGTACGACATGGCTAGGAATCATTCCAGGGAAATCCTGTTTTCCCCTCCCGCGTTCATCGTGCTGGCGGTGGTCATCCTGACCATCGCCGCCCCGTGGATTTCCCCCTACAACCCCGACGCCCAGAACCTGGCGGACCGGTTGCAAGGTCCCAGCCTGTCCCATCTGCTGGGCACCGATGCCCTGGGCCGCGACACCTTGAGCAGGGTGCTGCACGGTGGCCGGTTCTCGCTATCGGTAGCACTGATCACCACGCTGTTCGCGCTGCTGGTTGGCACCGCACTGGGCCTGCTCAGCGCGGTGCGCGGCGGATGGCTGGACGAGCTCTTCCTGCGCGTGAACGACTTGCTGCTCGCACTGCCCGAAATCGTGATTGCACTGCTGATCATCGCGGTCATGGGTCCCGGATTCTTCACCATGGTGCTTTCCGTGGGCGTCGTGGCATGGACCCCCACCGCACGGTTGGTGCGTTCCATGGCGGCCCAGGCCTTATCCACCCACCACGTCGAAGCCTCCAGGCATGTCGGCGCTTCGCGCTGGTTCATCCTGCGCCACCATGTCCTGCCCTTCGTGGCTGGTCCGGTGCTGGCCCAGTCGGCATTGCGCTTCGGGCTGCTGCTGGTATTGCTCGGCTCCTTGTCCTATCTGGGCATCGGCGTCCAGCCGCCGCAGTCCGACTGGGGTTCAATGCTCGCCGAAGCCCAGCCCCATGCCATCCGCTCCCCTTGGGGCCTGATCGCGCCGGGCGCAGCCATCTTCCTGGTCAGCTTCTGCGTCACCCTGCTGGGCAATCGCATCACCCACGTGCTGGGCGGGCAGGACGTGCTTGCCACCGAGGCCAAGGCGGAAGCCCATGACTAGAGAACTTGAATTCATTGACCTTTCGGTCAGCTCCGGCGATCAGCGATTGCTTTCCGAGGCACGCGGCGCCCTGCGAGCCGGCGAATTGGTGGCGGTTGTCGGGCGTTCCGGTTCCGGCAAGACGCTGCTCACCAAGGCGATCATCGGCCTGCTGCCCCAGCAGCTGCGTGCCGAGGGGCAGATCCTGCTTGACGGCCAGCGCCTTGACCAGCTGGGCGAGAAGGCCATGGACTCGGTGCGCGGACGGCGTATCAGCATGCTGTTCCAGCAGCCCAAGCGCGTGATGAACCCGCGGCTGACCATCCGCGCGCATCTGCTTGAAGCCCTGGGAGCCCACGGCTGGGGCAAAGCCCGCCAGCACGAGCAGCAGGTGCTGTCCTTGCTCGAAGAAGTAGGCCTGTCCCCTGCCCAGCAGATTGCCGGCCAGCGCCCGGACCAGCTTTCCGGCGGGATGGCCCAACGCGCCATGCTGGCCATCGCCTTGGCCGCTGACCCGGAGTTCATTTTGGCTGATGAACCAACGTCATCCTTGGACTCGATTCTCAAGGCCGAAGTGCTGCAATTGTTGCGCCGCAAGCAGCAGGAACGTGGCGTGGGTGTCCTGTTCATCACCCACGACATCGCCAGCATCCAGCACATCGCAGACCGCGTCGTAGTAGTCAGCGACGGGCAAATTGTGGACCAGTGCCCCACCGCGCAGATTTTTTCCAGGGACCGTCACGCCAAGACACGCGAGCTGGTGGAAGCCAGCATGCCTCCCCTGCGCACGCCACGCGTTATGGATTCCGCATGCTTGCTGGAAGCGGTGGATGCGAGCAAGAACTACACGCGCCGCGCGAAGGGACCGGCAGCATTGAAGCCCACAAGCTTGCGCCTGCACGGCGGCCAGGTCCTGGGAGTGGTGGGCCGCTCCGGTTCGGGCAAGAGCACCTTCGCCCGGCTGCTGGCCGGGTTGGAAGAGCCAACGACCGGACGGATCATCGATACGCGCCGCAACGGCGAAGCAACGCGAGTGCAGGTCATTGCCCAGGAACCGTACTCGTCCTTCGATCCCCGGCTTTCCCTCCGCACGTCGATGAGCGCGGCGGTGCACCGGCTGCCGGCAATCCAGGCCGGCGAGCGCATGGCGCAAGCCATGGCCCAGGTGGGATTGGCCGAGCAATTGCTCGATCGCAGGCCCGGCCAGTGCTCCGGCGGCCAGCTCCAGCGCCTGGCCATCGCGCGGGCGCTGCTGACCGACCCCCAGGTATTGATTTGCGATGAGTCCACCTCGGCACTGGATTCGGTAGCCCAGCGCCATATCCTCGACCTGCTGCTTGAATTGCGCGAGCACATGGGGCTGAGCCTGGTGGTCATCTCCCACGACATGGACGTGATCCGCTATGTGAGTGACGACGTAGCCGTGTTCTACGAGGGCGAGCTGGTGGAGCATCGGCCGCTCAACGATTTCCTGGGCAATGCGGAACATCAGCACAGCAAGGATCTCGTGGCCGCGCTGGACCTCACCGCAGCGGTTCCTGCTGCCGGCTGATTTCTGCTCGCGTAAGAAAACCCGGAACTCTTGTGCCCTGACTTGGAGCGCTTATAGATTGATGGACTATGACCGACAGTTCGCAGAAGAATCCGTCCATTACCCGCCGGTTGCCATTGCTGGCCTTATGCGCAGCCTTGTTCCTTGCAGGCTGTTCGGCTCCAGCCCCGGATTCCGGCGACGCCCAGGAGCCAGTTTCCGAGAGCACTCGGCTGGCCAGCGTAGCTGAAGCCGGAACGCTGAAGGTCTGCACCACCGGGGACTACCGGCCGTTCACCTATCTTGACCCGGACACCGGGGAATGGTCGGGAATCGACATCACGATGGCCAAGAATCTTGCCGAGTCGATGGGCGCAGAGCCCGAGTTCATCCAGACCTCCTGGAAGGACTTGATGCCGGACTTCCTCTCCGAATGCGATATCGCCGTGGGCGGGGTATCCATTTCCATGGAACGCGCCCAGCAGGCCTACTACAGCGAAGCCACCCTGGACGAGGGCAAGACGCCCATCACCTTGTGCGAGAACGTGGAGAAGTACGACACGGTCAAGGAAATCAACCAGCCCGGGGTCCGTTCCATCACCCCGATTGGCGGGACCAACGAGAAGTTCGCCGACGCGAATTACCCCGAAGGGGAAATCATCCGTTTCGAGGACAACAACAAGATCTTCGATGAGATCATTGCCGGGCGTGCCGATGTGATGACCACCGATGCCTCCGAAACCCGGTGGGTGGCCAACGAGCACCCCGAGCTGTGCGCGGTGCACCCGGATCAGCCATTCAATTTCTCCCAGAAGGCGTACCTGCTGCCGCTGGGCGATGACGAGTTCCAGGAGTACGTGAACCAGTGGCTGAACATGGCCAAGAATGACGGGACGTTGGCGGCTGCCGAGAAGCCCTGGTTCGGATGACCGCCGCCAGAACATGACAATAGGCCAGCGGCCCCGCCCAATGCTGATTGGACGAGGCCGCTGGCATCGCTATTCGGTTGGCGCTATCAGTTCTCCCAGAAGGGGTAGTCGATGTAGCCCTTGGGGCCTTCGGTGTAGAAGGTCGCGAAATCTGGTTCGTTCAGCGGTAGCTGTTCCTTCCAGCGGCGCACCAGATCCGGGTTGGCTATCGCAGGGCGGCCCACGACTACGGCTTCTCCCCAGCCTTCGGCAGCCACGCGTGCGGCTTCCTCATAGGTGGTGATCTCCGCGAAGCCGGTGTTCAGCAGCACCGGTCCGCCAAAGGCCTTGCGCAGCGACTGGACCAGCTCGCCGGCTGGGTCATGGTGCAGGATGCTCAGGTTGGCCAGCTCCAGCGGCGCGATGCCCTGGACCAGCGCGGTGTAGGTAGCCAGCACATCCGCACGATCATTTTCTACCGCGCCCTGGACATTGTGTTCCGGCGAAATGCGCAGGCCGGTCTTGCCGGCGCCAATTGCTTCAGCGACAGCGGTAACTACCTCGATGACGAAGCGGGCCCGGTTCTCCGGGGAGCCACCGTAGTTGTCGGTGCGGGTGTTGGCCGAAGGCGCCAGGAACTCGTGCAGCAGGTAGCCGTTGGCCCCGTGAAGCTCCACGCCGTCGAATCCGGCGGCGATGGCATTGCGCGAAGCGGCAACGAATTCCTCGATGATCCTTGGGAGTTCTTCGGTGCCCAGAGCATGCGGAACCGGGTACGCGTGCTTTCCGGTGTAGGTGCGCGACTCGCCTTCAACCGCGATGGCGCTTGGTGCCTCGACGTAGTTTGCACCGGTGGTTTCCGGGTGGGTGACCCGGCCGGCGTGCATGACCTGGGCCACGATGAGGCCGCCTTCGGCGTGCACCGCGTCGGTGACCTTCTTCCAGCCGGCAATCTGCTCCTCGGTGACCAGGCCCGGCTGGCGGACGAAGCCCTGGCCGGCAAAGCTCGGGTAGGTGCCCTCGCTGACGATCAGGCCCAGGGACGCGCGCTGGCGGTAGTACTCGACTACGTCTGCGTTGGGCACGCCGTCCTTGCCCGAACGCGAGCGGGTGAGCGGTGCCATGACCAGGCGGTTGGACAGCTTGAGGTCGCCGAGGGCGAGAGGGGAAAACAGATCCATGGGGCGGGACTCCTGAATTGGAAATTGTAGTTGCACAGCGTAACTATCGCCGCAAGCAACTTATTCCGCTTCGGCTAAGAACATGAGCTGGCTAACGGCTCCAGAGCATTGGAATCGCCTGACGCTCATTGCTTGGATTCGAGGGTTCGCCAGGAGCAATAAACCAGCGGATGCGGCACAACTCCGCACCGCATCCGCTTGATCCGATGGGCTATACGGCGGTGTAGCCGCCGTCAACCAGATGGTAGCTGCCGGTCACGAAGGACGCGGCATCGCTGGCCAGGAAGGCCACGAGCGCCGCCACTTCTTCCGGCTTGCCCAAGCGGGCAATCGGGTGCTTGTCGACCAGCGCATCATAGGCCTTCTTGGGCATTTGCTGCAGCAACGGGGTTTCGATGAAGCCCGGGGCTACGCTGTTCACGCGTACCCCTGAGGTGGCATATTCGACGGCGGCGGTCTTGCTCAGACCCACCACGGCATGCTTCGTGGAAACGTAGGCGGAGCTGCCGGCGAAGCCCACCGAGCCGAGGATCGAGGCCATGTTCACGATGGACCCTCCCCCGTTCTCGCTCATGGCGTTCGCCTGGGCACGGGTTCCGCGGAAGACGGCGTTGAGGTTCACCGAGATGACCTTGTCCCAGTCCTCGTCGGTCAGCTCGCCCACCTTGGCGGCGCGGCCGCCGATGCCTGCGTTGTTGACGCCGATCTTCAATGGAGCCATGGCGTTGGCCGCCTTGATGGTTTCGTCTATGACAGCCGAAGAGCTGGCATCTCCTGCAACAGCTACGGCTTCTCCGCCTGCGGCCTTGATGGTTTCCACGGTAGCGCCAGCGGCCTGCGCATTGAGGTCCTGGACCACCACCTTGGTTCCATTAGCGGCTAAGAGGATGGCGATAGCCTGTCCAATGCCCGAACCGGCGCCGGTGACTACTGCCGAACGATCTGCTACATCATACTGAGCCATGATGGACCCACTTTCCGTTTCAAGATGGTCACGGGATTTCCGTTGGCCTCATACCTTGGACGCTACTCCGAACCATCCCGAAAGTCGATGACGTGTCAATCAAAGGTCGGTGAGCTCAGTCACTGCTCCGCATGCGGTGCACCCTGTGCGCGGTGGACGACATGAATCGCTCATCGTGGGAGGAGAACAGCACCGCTCCCCCGCGTTCGAGAATCGAATCGATGGCCCCGTGCAGGCAATGAAGCCCAGCCGAGTCCAACGCCTCGGTTGGTTCGTCAAGGAGGAGCAACTGCGGTTCGCGCACCAGCACGGTGGCCAGGGCAACGAGCCGGCGGGCCGAAGCCGGCAGCTCATAAGGATGGGTCTGCGCATAGGATTCCAAGCCCAGCTGTTCAAGCACCAGCGGCACGCGGGCACGTTGGCTGCTCTTCTTGGGAAGGCCAAAGGCGACCTCCCGGGCTACGGTACGCTCGAAGAGCTGGTCCGAAGGGTTCTGCAGGAGCATCCCCGCATCACCTGCCACCCGCATTTTTCCTGCAGTTGGCTTGATTAGCCCTGCGGCGGCTTTGAGCAGTGTCGTCTTGCCCGTTCCGTTGGCGCCGGCCAGCCCCACGCATTCTCCGGCACGGACTTCCAGGTCAAGATTGGAGAGGACCGGTGCGCTGCCGTCTTTGTAACCGAGTTGCACGCCGGCAAAGTCCAGCAAAGGCTTTGCGGATGCGGCGGGGACAGATGATCTTTTTGATTTGGAAGGCAACGCAGCGGCTGCAGCGCCTGCAGTTGCCCGCTGCAAAGCTCCGTCCGCGATGTTCCACAGTGAATCCGCTTCGGCTTCCCATGCTTCTGCCGTCCGGCTCAGCACCACAAGTGCAGTGCCTTCGGCACGCAACCTGGTGATCATCGAGGTCACTGCCTGAGTTGCCTTGGAATCCAAACCGGCCAACGGTTCATCGAGCACAATGATGGACGGTTTGGCTGCGGACAACGCGGCCAGTGCGACCAGGCGTTCTTGGCCTCCTGAAAGCTTGGCGGGATCGCGTTCCAGCAGAGGTTCCAGGGACAGCCGCGTGGATAGCTCGGCGATGAGCCCCGCCATCTCTTCACGGGGCATTCCCTCGTTCTCCCGCGCGAAGACCAGCTCTTCTGCAACCGTCTGGCGGATCCCCGAGAGGTAGAGCCCGGCATCCTGGGGCAGCAGTCCTACGTGCCTGGCCCAGCCTGCGACGTCGATTCGCGGCGAATGCTCCGGAGAAAAATCGATCCGTTGCCCCGCCAGGGTGACCGTTCCCTCGCACTGGTCCGCTCCTGGCCGCGGGAGCATGCCAGCTAGTACTCCGCCCAGCGTGGACTTCCCGGATCCAGAGTCGCCGGCAATGACAGTCAGGGAACCCGGGGAGAATTCCATCTCGATCTCGCGCAAGGTCTCGGACTGCGCCTCGGAGTAGCGGAAGCTTCCCAGCCTGAGGTGCAGCGCCGCCGTGGTTCCTGCAGGTGCACGGTGATCCATGTCCATCATGAGGCTCCCCCGAGTGGCACCAGAATCGCTACCGGCGCCAGTACCGAACAAAGCAGGGCAACCCAGCGGACGCCCCTTTGGATCTGCGAGTCTGCGACGTGGCGCAACCTGCTGTGCTCACCGCGGGCGGGGAAACCGCGCGCGGCCAGATGCACCGAACGGTCATGGGCATCTTGCACCGAGGAGAGCACCAGGGGTACTGCTCGCAGTCTCAGGCGCTGCAGCCAGCCGGCCAAGCCCCGGCCGGTTCCTGCTTTCCGCAAGGCCTGGGCTTGGCCAATGGCATGCTGCCTTTCCATCATCTGCGGAAGAAGGAACAGCGTGGATGCCAACAGGTATCCCGCCTGCGGCGGAGCCGGAGACAAGTCGATAGCTGCCACCAGCTGGTGCTTGTCGATCAGCAAACCGCAAAGCAAACCAGCCACCACCAGCACGGCGGTGCGCAAGGCCAGGGTCATGGCGATCTCCACTCCCCCAAGCGTCAGGCTGGCTGGCCCCCATGCCGCGATCACCGCCGAAGAATCCTGTGAAGCCAGCCCATGGATCATCAGCAAGGACAGGAGGGTCGGGAGCATGATGGCACCGCTGAGCGCCGCGAGTTTGCGGGCCTTGCCCGCAACTGCGCCAATAGCCAGGCAAAGCACTATTACCGCACAGCTCAGCCACCAGCGGCTGGCAGCCGTGGCCACCGAAACGGTGAGCACGGCTAGGCAAAGCACGGTAAAAGGATGCAACTCAGCGATGCGGCGCTTCATAGGTTGCCTACTTGTTTCCGCTCTTGCCCAGCACCTTGTAGCGGCGGATGAATTCAAAAGAACCGCTCAAGCGCTTCGGCAAGGCGAAGACCAGCAACGCCGCGATGAGGAAGACAATTGCCTTGTCTCCCGGGTCAGAGATCAGGGCCTGCTTGGTGACGGCGGAGAGCAGCGAATCCCCCATGGAGCGGAAGGCCGCAACTACTGCGCCGGTGCCGACACCCGAGGTGCCGCCATAGACGAAGGCAGCCACCGGGGATGAGACTACGCCAACCAGTACACCGGAAACCAGGCCTGCGATTGGGGCAAGGTATGGCCGGCGCAGGGCGCCGTAGCGGGCGGCGGTTCCCGCAAGGAAACCGACCAGTGCGGCTCCTGCAGCGAACGGCAAGACGGTGGGGGCAAACAGTGACCAGATCAGCGTGCTGAGCACACCAGTAGCGGCACCGGCACGGCGGCCGGCCAAGAAGCCCACGAGAACAGTACCGATGGAATCCAGGTAGAGCGGGACCATGACGGACCCGACGAATTGGCCCAGGATGATGTTCAGTGCCAGCGCGACCGGGATCAGCGTTAGGGCGGAGACCGGCAGATCCGGCAGCACAGCGAGCAGCAGCAGGACGGCTGCAATCAGGTAGGCGGCGAAAGTTGCCAAGGCAACTCCTTGGCCCAAGCCCTCGACGATTCCCGCGGGTTGGGTGATGACCAGGAACAGGTAGGTTCCAACGAGCAACAGGGTTCCAGCTGCGCCGAGCACCCTGCGGCGCAGGAGCTGGGTCGCTGATGCTTCGGGCAAAAGAAGGTTCGGTGACATGATGAGGCAATCCTGGGGATACGAGTTTGGCTGCGCGCAGGATTGCTCCCGCAACGCGCGAATGGCGAGTCTATGTCACCTCGACCCGGTAGACGATTCTAGCCCACCTGCCTGCGCTCAGGAATTTTCGTTGAGTTTCCTTGCCAGCGCACCGACACGCTGGACCAGCTCGGCAAACCCTGCCTCAGGGTCGTTTGCCACAACCACCTGGGCGTTCGCCGGCTTGCCCCACAGCCCGCGGAAATCGGCCACCGTGGTACCGAAGAGCAATTGCGATTCTGTCTCAACGTCAATTGTTGCTGGACGTGTTTCATAATCGAGGGTTCCCGCGGCAACGCCAGCGGCAAAGTAGTCGTGCACGTGGGCGATGTAGCCCTGGTCGTAGTGCCTGTGGAATTCGAAGTAGAACCGCAGGGCGTCGGAGAGATAGCGCACCAGTGGATTAGATGACTTGCTCAGGGTCCCCTCCGGGCCGCTAGCCTGAACGATTTCTGATTCAGCGCATCCGGCTTCAATGGAAAGCTTCGCCAGGAAGTCGGGCTGCATTTCGAAGCGCTCCGTGGTGTCCAGAGAGCAGATAATCGGCAACTTCGAGGAATCCAATCCTTGTTCCACGGCAGCAGTGTAGGCAGCAAAAACTTCCTTTGCCGCATGCGGGTCCACGTGAGTGTTCCACTCAGCGGTAGGCGTGGTGTTGCCTTGGTAGTAGAAGGCGCCGCCCATGATCACTACCTTGCGCAGCAACCAAGGAAGACGTGGTTCGCGTCGAAGTGCCAGAGCGAAGTTTGTCAGCGGCGCAGTCAGGAGCACTGTAAGCTCTCCTGGGTTGGCGCGTGCTGCATGAATCCAATAGTCAACGGCGTCATTGTCTGTAGCTGAGCCTGAGCCAGGATCGGGAAGCGTTGCGTAGCCAACCCCCTGAGGCCCGTGGGTCTCCGGAGTGGTCACGAGCTGAATTTCAAGTGGCTCCCGCGCACCGACGAGCACCGGGACGTCTTGCTTTCCGCAGAACTTGAGCAGAGCGCGGTTATTCGCGGCGACTTGCTCGACATCGACGTTGCCCGGGGTGCTGGTGGCTGCCTCGATCTGCACGTGATCGAGCGAGCACAGATACACCAAGGCCAGGGCATCGTCGATACCAGTGTCGCAGTCGGCCAGTAGACGTATGCGATTCATGAACTACCTCCTGAAACTTGCCATATTTCATTGTGCCCCGAGATACCTCTCGACTGACCTCAAAGACAGGCAGTAAGCCGGATCCTAACTTGATTGCTTTTCTATCGCATCAGTTGCCGCCTCGAAAATCTATTCGACCAGAAATAATATTCATTAGAGCGCTTGAACCTGAACAAGAAACAATTCATTTTACTTCGGACGAATGCTATCTATAGTTAGCTCAACGATCCTGGTTACGAATCCTCATGATTTCCGCCCTGGACGGGCGCCGGCGCTCCAACCAGAAAATGCTCGAACTCACCGAGAACCTACTCGAACGCGATATCGAGTTTCGGGTCCTGGATCTCGACGGCATTGCGGACACCGAAACACAACGGCCCTGGCCTTCGCCATCGTGACAGACCTCGCCCAAACGAAACTCAAAACCGAGCGGGAAAGAACTAATAACTCCGTGGCCATACGCAGCACTGCCAGCGGCGACTCCGGAGGCCGCAGCCCCCACCTCCGCCGGATTCTACATCCCCGATCTGCAGCCGGTCTGATTCAAGCTGAAGATCCAAAGAACCAAGCCGCCAACGATAATATGGGCATGTCCACCACGACCCTCATCTACCGCCGATTTCATGTACCAAAAACCCAATAGTGTTCGGCTGCTTCGCACACTTACCAAGAGCTCCATTCTGTAGGTCTGACGTGCTTAGATAGCAGTATCAGAATTCTAGAGTTAGGGGGCTACGTGGATAACTCTCGTTGGGGTAGCCAAGGGGCAACCCATGCCTTTGAATCTGAGCCGAACGTCGTCCCCTGTCTGTCAGGCTGGAGTGAGACCACTGATTCATAGCAAGTAAACCTCCCCTCAGACAGGGCGAGAACAGGTACAACCGCCATCATGAGCATCGATTCCATCCACCCCACCCCGGGGAACATGCCGGAGAATGGAACTATTGACTCCATCGATTCGCGCCCAGAACAGCCCCGCCGCAGGAGCATCAGCCCAGCCCAGAAACTGGCTTACCTCGACGGCTGCGAACAAGCGATCCAAACCGGCGAGGGCCGAGGCTACCTGCGCGCCAACGCCTTGTATTCCTCGCAGATCGTTGAATGGCGCAGGCTACGCGACGCCGGAGTCCTCGGAGATTCAACCAGCAACAGCTTCCCGGCCCGGTCCAGTAGCCGGCTGAGCAAGGAACAAGCGGAAATCGCCCGACTGAAAAAGCAGCTAGCTGCCAACGAGCAGAAGCTTGCAACCACCCAAACCGCGTTAGAGATCATGGGAAAAGCACACGCGCTCTTGGAACAAATCTCGAAGAGCGCGGATTCCAAATAGCAGCCCAGGACCTCCTGTCCCACGTTTATGAACAACTGGTCACCGGCGGGGTATCAACACGTCAGGCCAGCTCGCTGGCCGGGGTCAGTAGGGCGACGATGAACCGCCGCCAAAACGCTGCCCGCGCAGGGCGAGCACTGCGGGCTACCGCTCCTCGCCCGGCACCAGCGAACAAGCTCACCGCGCAGGAAGAAACCACGATTCTGGCAACGCTGAACACCGAACGGTTCGTGGACCAAGCCCCAGAGCAGATCCACGCCACGCTGCTGCCTGAAGGGACACATCTGTGCTCGGTATCGAGCATGTATCGGTTGCTGCGGAGGGCGAAGCAAGTGGCTGAACGCCGTCGACAGGCCCGTCATCCAGCACGAAAGGTCCCCGAGCTGGTCGCGGATCAGCCTGGAGAGGTGTTCACTTGGGATATCACTAAGCTGGCCGGCCCGACGAAGGGCGTGTATTTCGACGCGTACGTGATGATTGACATCTATTCGCGCTATATCGTCGGTTGCCAGGTACATACTCGTGAATCCGGGGAGCTGGCGCGTGATTTCATTGCCGGGGTGTTCGCCAAAGACCAGGTGCCGAAAGTTGTGCATGCCGCCCGCGTCACCTCGATGACCTCGAAACCCGTGGCGGCTTTGTTGGCGGACTTGGACGTGCTCAAATCGCATTCGCGGCCGAAGGTCAGCAATGACAACCCGTTCAGTGAGGCGTGGTTCAAGACCTTGAAGTATCTTCCGACATTCCCGCAGCGGTTTGGATCACTTGTTGATGCCCGGGCTTTCATGGACCGGTTTGTTCAGTCGTATAACGGGCACCATCGCCATTCGGGGATTGGGTTCCATACGCCTGCTGATGTTCATTTCGGGATGACTGGGCATGTTGATGACCAGAGGTTGGCTGCATTGCAGAAGGCTTGGGATGAGCATCCTGAGCGTTTTGGGCGGCGCAGGTTGCCGAAGAAGCTTCAGATGCCCGAAGCGGCGTGGATCAATGAGCCGGTGAAGCGGTTGGAAGGACAAGAAATGCAAGCTGGTTAACACTCATTGGTCTCACTTGACTTGAAAATTTCCGATCTGGACAAGGTCCCATTCATTGCAGTTTCCATTTTGGATTACCCCATATTTTGATTACTTTTAGAATGCATCATATGTCCTGTGAGCGCATCGCTTCGCTTCTTGGACGTGTCTCAATTGACTCGGCGTCAACGCGGCGCTTTTGACAGTGGATCTCAATTAATCACGAGCATAAATCGGATGCATTTACTCGTAATTTGCCTACTCATGCTGCTATTGTTCAATCATATTGTCACTGAAGGAGAATCACTCAATGCCACGCAAATGGTCTCAACTTGACGATTTGCGATTGCGCCTTGAAGCGATCGAATGGCTTCGTGTACGCACAGATGACGGTAAATACTCACTCACTCGTGAAGAGATCAACGACTTTTTCTTCGACGGTGAACCGTTCAAACTTATCGATCCCATGAAGGGGATCAGAAAGCCTCAGGTGCTCGACACCGCACTGAGCATCATGACCTCCTTCCGGAAACCTGGCGAAGAACGCCCGTACGCCGACGAAGTCGGACCTGATGGTATGCCGAGATATAAATGGGAGGGCAGCGATCCCCACAAGAACACGAACGCTGGTCTTCGTCTTGCTAAAGAGCGGGATCTACCGCTTATTTGGTTTATCGGAGTAGGCGGCTCACCAATGCGGTTCCATGTTCTCTGTCCTGTCAAGATCGTGGGCGAAGAAGCCGATCAAGAGCAGTTCGTTCTGAGCATCGCTGCCGAAAAGGGCTTGTCCCTTGCTGAACTCACAGCACCCGACGGTCCAGACACGATCGTCAAAAAGTATTTAGTCCGTGAGACTAAAGCCCGACTTCACCAGCCAGTGTTCAGAGCTTCGGTGATCCGCGCTTACCAAGTGCGTTGCGCCGTTTGCAACCTGGGGCACGCACAGCTCCTTGACGCCGCACATATCATTCCCGATGCGGACGAAGACGGTATCGCAGCTGTAACTAACGGCCTCACACTTTGCAAAATCCATCATGCAGCTTTCGATTCGCATATCCTGGGCATCACCCCGGACTACACTGTCGAGATTCGACCCGATCTGCTCGACGAAGTCGACGGACCCATGCTCGAACACGGACTAAAACAACGACACAAGCAAAAGCTGATGATGCTTCCTCGCACTGCCAAAGAGCGGCCAGACCGAGAGCTACTCAAAGTCACCTACGACAAGTTTCTCCTAGCTCAAACGGCCTAGCACCCGGTACATAGTCCACGCTCACGGCAAATTTCATGAGTGGCTGCACCGGACACAACTGCAACTGCGGCGATAGGCTGGTCGCGCTCATACGGCGATTAACACCAACGCTTGCGCCTCTGGTAGCCGTAGTCGAGGTCGGCTTTGCCAGGACCCGCTGTAACTTCGTCGCAAGCCAGATGAAAACAAGATCAATCCGCAGGTCAGACATTATTTCGCTGATGCGAACCGACCTACATCCGACCAGCACAACAAGTAGCGGACCTCTTTGCAGTTCCGAATCCCTGCGGCAATGTTCGACTCATCTTGGGTAGGCAAGCAATTGAGGTCTCACAGCCCGGAAAATACCCGGATTTGTTGCTGTTCCGGGAGATTCTCAGTAGGTGGAGAGCAAAGCAGATTTTACTGCCTACCCACCATTGAGTGTGGGCGATTAGGCAATCAACGCACGTAATGATCAGCCCACTAAGCATTCGCTTAGCCGAGATTAGTCCTCGAAATGCGAAATAAGGGGCCCGTTTCAATTCTGAGTTCTGAAACTGGCCCCTTATCTGTAGTTCGCGTTGATTAGCCCTCGACGCGTTTAACCTTGCCGACCAGGAACACGTAGGAGAGGATGCCAACCGCGGCAATGACCGTCATGTAAATGAAGGCTGGGCCGAAATCGGTCGCCGAGACCAGCAAGCCAATCACGATTGGAGTGGCAATCGAGGACAGGTTGCCGATGAAGTTGAACATGCCACCGGTCAAACCAATCAGGCGAGACGGTGCCAGTGCAGATACCAAGGACCAGGTAATCGAAGCCAGGCCATTGCCGAAGAAGGCAATAGACATGAAGGTGATGACCAGTGCGGTGCTGTCCGTGAAGATTGCACCAATCATGCTCATGGAGAGCAACAGCCCGGTGATGATTGGCAGCTTCCGGGAAGTACCCAGGCTCACCCCACGCTTGAGCATGAGGTCAGAGAGAACACCACTGATCAATACACCGGCCAACGCCGCGATGAATGGAAGCGACGTCAGAAATCCCGTCTTGATGTAGTCCATCTGGCGGTAGGTCACCAAGTAGGTTGGGAACCAGGTCAGGAAGAACCACAGCGTGGAGGTCAGGCAGAACTGGCCAATATAGATTCCCCACAGCTTCTTGCGTCCCAAAACCAAGGCAAAGTCAGCCTTGCTCAGCTTCGGTGCAACCGTCTTGGCCTTCTTGCTGCCAAGGTCAACAAGTCCGCCACCCTCGCGGATGTACTCGATTTCAGCGGCATTGGCTCTCTTGGAATCCACCGGATTCCGGTACATGATGAACCAGATCAGGCCCCATACGACGCCTACCGCACCGGTGACCACGAAGACCCAGTGCCAGGTCAATGCATGCTGAAGCCACAGCAGGACGGGGGTCAGCAGCGCGAGACCTATGAACTGGCCAGAGGTGTAGAAGCCAATAGCGGTGGCGCGCTCACGTTCAGGGAACCAGGCAGTGACCACCTTGTTGTTGATTGGGTACGCAGGGGCTTCGAAGCCACCGACAGCCATTCGCAACACGATCAAAGCAATAAAGCTTCCGGCCATGCCCATGAAGATTGTGGCCACCGACCACAGCACCAGGCAAATTGGGTACAGCAGACGAGGCTGAACTCGGTCTACCAACCAACCGCCCGGTAGCTGCATGGCCGCGTAGGTCCAGCCAAAGGCAGAGAGCAACAGGCCTTGCTGCGCTGTGTCCAGGCCGAATTCCTCGGAGATCAACGGCGCTGCAACCGAGAGGTTTGAACGATCCATGTAGTTGATTACTACGGTGAGGAACAACATGAAGGCTACGGCGTAGCGCGTCTTTGTAGCTTTGCCAGCGCTCTTGAGTGTTGCAGCTGACGACAGTGTCGACTGAGACATACGATTTACCATTCTGCGAAGGATCCGTCCTTGTGACGCCAAATTGGGTTGCGCCAGCGATGACCTTCAGCTGCGCGTTCAATGACGTACTCTTCATTTACATCAATGCCCAGACCCGGACCTTCAGGGATGGCAACCATGCCATCCTCGTAGGCGAAGACCGACGGATCATTGACGTAGTCAAGGAGATCGTTGGATTTGTTGTAGTGGATTCCCAGGGATTGCTCCTGGATAAAGGCGTTGTATGCACCGGCATCGATCTGCAGGTTCGCGGCTAGAGCGATTGGGCCCAGTGGGCAGTGCAAGGCGACTGCAACGTCATAGGCTTCAGCCATCGCCGCAATCTTGCGGGCTTCGGTGATGCCGCCACAGTGCGAGGGATCCGGCTGAATGATGTCCACCGCTCCGCTGGCCAAGACATCCTTGAAGTCCCAACGGGAGAACAGCCGCTCGCCCAAGGCAATCGGAGTACTGGAATTGCGCAATGGCTCCAGCATGGAGTTCACGTTTTCACTGAGTACCGGTTCTTCAATGAACATCAACTTGAAGGGCTCTAGTTCCTTGAGCAGGACTTTGGCCATTGGCTTGTGCACTCGACCATGGAAGTCAACGCCGATGCCTACGTTCTCGCCTACTGCGTCGCGGACAGCCTGAACGTTCTCCAAGCACCCCTGAACCTTGTCCCAGGTATCGATGTACTGGAGTTCTTCGGTGCCGTTCATTTTCACTGCAGTGAAGCCACGTTCAACAGCGGCCTTCGCGGCGGCTGCGGTATCCGACGGGCGGTCGCCGCCAATCCATGAGTACACGCGGATCTTGTCGCGCACCTTGCCACCGAGTAGCTCGTAGGCAGGAACCCCAAGGGCTTTGCCCTTGATGTCCCACAGCGCCTGGTCGATGCCGGCCAGGGCGCTCATCATGATGCCGCCACCGCGGTAGAAGCCGCCGCGGTACATTACCGTCCACAGGTCCTCGATGTTTCGCGGATCCTGGCCGATGAGGTAATCCGAAAGTTCCTCAACTGCTGCGGCAACAGTAGATGCGCGGCCTTCGAGTACTGGCTCGCCCCAACCGACAATTCCCTCGTCGGTTTCGATCTTCAGGAACAACCAGCGAGGTGGCACCATGTACGTGGTCAGTTTTGTAATTTTCATGCAGACTTCCTCATCTCATGAATCGTTTGGTAGGCAGAGACAAGATTGCCTGCCCTCGTTTTCAGGTCTTCAAGGCTTCGTCCGGACTTGTAAAGGGAGGAGCCAATGCCAAAACCTGTGGCTCCGGCTTCCAGCCATTGCGCCATGTTCTCCTCGTTGATGCCCCCGACAGGGATCAGGCCAATGCCGGAGGGAATCACAGCGGTCCACGCCTTGAATCCCGCCAGGCCTACTTGCTCGGCAGGGAAAATCTTGACGTTCTTCGCTCCGGCTTCAATGGCATCAAAGGCGTTGCTCGGAGTAGCAGCACCTGGGAACGAATCCATGCCCAGCGCCACCGTTTCTTGGATAACCCGCACGTTGGTGTTTGGCGAAACGATGATTTGGGAGCCCGCCTCGTGGCACGAGCGAACTTGGTCTACGGTGAGCACAGTTCCTGCACCAACTACTGCGTCTTCAGGTAGCGCACCGCGTAAAATTTCGATGCTCTTCAATGGCTCCGGGGAATTCAGCGGTACCTCCAAAGACCGAAAACCGCTGGCATAGAGCGCTTCGCCAACGCCTTGAGCTTCCGAAGGATGAAGACCTCGCAAAATGGCTACGAGTCCGGCAGCCTTCAAAGTTGTCGTCAGTTCATTCACGGCAAAACCTTTCTTGATAAATCGTGTGGCAAGTTGGTGGCTCAGACCGAGGGGGTCTGCAGGAGGCCTTGTGCGCTTGCAACGGCCCAGATTCCCCGAGGGGCTGTGCCTTGCAGTTCGCGCACCTGATCAATTCCGAAAATATTCAGCGCCCTGGTGTACCTGGAGCTGAGTTCCTTATTGCCGCAGATGGTCAGCGACAGGGCGTCGTTGGTGGCTTGCTTGCCAAGAACGGAACGGATTTCAGCACCGATCATCAGCCCAGAGAGATAGTTACTGACTTCGTTTTTTTCCAAACGCTCGGTCAGAACCAAGGTTCTCGCGGAGAAGGCCGTGAGCATCAGATCCGCAGCGCCCTCGCCCGATTGCGATACCTTCACGCCTCGATCAAAGGCCGACCAATTCGCCGATGATGCTGGCTCGATGAGCTTGGAGAGGATGGACCGGGTGCTGAGCAGTGCAAACGTTTCACCTGTCATGGAAGTGCAGAATTCGGTAATCGTGCGTCCGGAGACCTTGACCCATTTGGAGTGCGTCCCCGGGAGCAGGAACAGTTGCTCTTCGGAGTCATCTGCGTTCAGGGCGGCAAGATCAATGGCACCGAGGATTTGAGTTTCTTCACCGCGCATGACGTCTGGAAGTTCTTTGAGGTCCAAGACGCCGGGGATGATCTGCATCGTTCGGCCCGGAGCGATCTCCACTGATGCCAACTCGAATTCTGGATCAGCCAAATTGGCTGGAACTGGTCGGTAGGCCGCTTCGGTCCAGCCCTGCTGGCTGCCAACCATTCCGCAGGCGATCACGGGGACATTCTCGAAGTTATCCAGCCAATCGCCGCACAGTTCGGTCAGCGTCGCCTTGAAGGCCTCATCGAGGGACTGGGTCTCGGCTTGCGCCTTCGAGGCCACTTGCATGATGCCAAGAGCTGCACTGCGTTCCGCCACGATGTGGCCATCGGCGCCCATGAGGTAGGCGCGTGCGGACGTAGTTCCCCAGTCCAAGGCGATCAACTGGGGTTCGGCGATGTTTGTCATAACTCCTGTTTTCATTTCATGGACTGCACAAGATCGTTCAGCTGTGCTCCCCTTCACATCTGAATAGTGTCGGAGGTATCCCAATAGTTCAAAAGGTGTTGTATATAGTGGGATGAAATACTTTGATCTTTTCATACCAAGGAACACGTCATGGCCATGAATCCCGAACCCACCACAGACGATTCAATTGACGCTCCTCCTCCGGGCACGCTCACACTTGCTCGCGGACTGGAGATTCTGCGCGCTGTTGGCCGCGGTGCGACGAATCTGAATGAAGTGGCAGCCGCAGCCAATATCGGAAAGAGCGCTGCGCAACGCATGGTGAAGCTCCTGGTGCAGCGCGGATTCCTGCGCAGCACCCATGGCACCGATTTCAGCCTGGGCCCGGCACTGATCGAGCTGGGTTTCCATGCCCTCTATCAAAGCCCGGTCCCTGTTATTGCGAAACCCATTTTGGAAGAGCTCGCCCGCAAGTACCAGGACACGGTGCATCTAGCGGTGGAAGACGAAGCGCAGGTGCTTTATGTCGACAAAGTCCCTGGAACTCGCGGCGCACAAATGCGCTCACGAGTCGGACAACGCATGCCTCTAAGCCGCACCGGCATCGGCAAAGCGCTCCTGCTTGATACTCCCCTGCGCTGGGAATCCACCTTTGATTCCGAGTCGCCTGTAGAACAGGCCTCGCATCAAACCAAGGAGGCGTTCCTGTCCAGGATGAAAGCCTACGCAAAAGAAGGCATCGCCTTGGATCTGGAAGACAATGAGCCTGGCATCCGATGCGTCGCCGCACCGATCCGCGACGGCAGTGGCCAGATCATCGCCGCCATCAGCATGTCTGCCACTAATCCCTACATGCCTGACGAGCGGATGAAAGCGCTCAAGTCCGTGATGGGATCTACCGCCACGCAAATTTCGCGCAAGTTGGGCTACTCGGGCAAGACCTTCTAGGACGCTTCGCATTTAGAGCGCGAAACGGCAGTCCATACCTAGATGTGGACCGGATGTCCCTCCGCCTATTCGACATCGACAAGCACCGATTCCGCGAAGTACGCCACGCTTGGGACAGGACTAGGAAAGTCGTGCGGATTGAGCCCTGGTCGATCGTGGTTACTGATCTGGATAACGGAAAGAACTTGGATACCATGGACGGTCGCCGTGGCACCGCAGTGAAACGATGGTAGAAATCCCGGCAACGGAATTGGTATCAAAGTGTGCAGTACGTCGCAATCTACAAGTCATCGGAATTCTGCAAGGCGGTGCGAGATAATCTGCCGAAGGCTAAGGTCAGCGTGGATCATTTCCACGTGATTCAGCGGGCAATTCTGATGATCATGCAGGTCCGCCGGCGCAGCTCCCACGAAGTGCACGAGCGTCGCGGCCGGGCGGCTGATCCGGCCTTACAAGTACCGGCAGCTGCTGAGCTGCAACTAGGAGAACCTGTCGATCGAGCAGGTTGAACGGTTGAAGGTGATCATGGAACTGACGCGGAATTCGGGGTGATTCATGCGAACAAGGAGCGCGTGTGGCAACTGTTGAAAGCCGCGGATACCCATGAATTCCAATCCAGATGGGCGGTGCAGGAGAAATCCCTGATAACAACAAAATGGTTGAGGTGAAGTCGATGTACCGCACATTCGCTGCGTGGAGGAGTGAGTTTTTGGTGTTCAGCCGAACGAGGCTGACGAACGCCAGGAAAGAGGAAGCGAATCTGACAGCGAAGAACCTGAAACGGATTGGTCGGGGTTATAGGAATCATGGGCATTATCGGCTTCGGATATTGTTATACACGGCAGGGTTGCGGCCCTGCCGAGCACTCTGCACCACGCTTAACTGTTAAGAGCCCGTGAAGACCTTTCTTGTGGCGTCCGGCCGACAAGCACCCCGGCCAGGAACGCCACCTCGCTCATGTACCAGTTATTCGTCGCCGCCTGGATGATCCCGGGGGTTAGCACCACCATCGCCGCATCTCAGAGCCTGCACCCAACGATCCGGACCGCCACCTACAAGAAGTTCAGATCGAAGAATGCCAGCGCCCAGTCGAATTCGCTTCCCTTGGTGGCGGACGCGTTCTCGGCGAACCTGCAAGCGTCGAAGAGCGCGGTCCAGTCCGAACAGCAAGGTTCATGTGTAGGCGTTCTTGAAAGCGACGGCCACCAGTGCTACCACCACGTTGAGGAGCATCAACACTCGCTCGATGGTGAGGAAGCCCGGGTCGATCCGCCCTGAATTGCTGTGTATTCGCATCAGATCGCCGATGAGCTCGATGAACTTGCGCAAGCATGCGTCGCTGCGGCTGGGCGCGGTGTTTTACCTCGTCTTCGACGAGCTGCTCAGAGCAAAGTCCCTCACTCGGTGGCGCCGGGGAACTGCGCGGCCAGCCGTTCCAGGGTGCGTTCCATATTGGGCCCGGTACTCCGAGTGAATCCTAGGATCCGTAACACCCACTTGTGCCGTAACCGGCTCGCATCCCAGGTTTCGCTGACCATGGTCCCGGACCCTATAGCTTCCAGCTCGTAGCGCCACCGATGCCCGCTGAAGTGCCGCCAAGCGATCTGCCGGTCCTGCTCGAATTCCACCACGGTATTGCTGATCCGGTACGGGACACCCAGACGCATCTGCATGCCGAACTCGCTGCCCAGGCTGAGCTTGCTGCCCTGCGCATTCGAGGCCCGCACCGTTCCTGAGCCGTCGATGACCGGGTGCATGGCCGGATCCCTGAGCAGTTCGAAGATCTCTGAAGGCGCGGCGGCAACGAGGCGGCGGCGGGTTTGCAGATACGGGGATGGATTCATCAGCCCATCCTATTCCGCATCTGGTCCTGAGCCCGGCAGCCGGGCCTCTCCTCAACGATTCAGTTGTGCCACTCGGGTTTGACTTGTACCACCAGAAAAGTCACAGGTGCTTCGGCTCTGCTTCCTCGCCCGACTCGCCGATGCCTGCCCGGTCATGCGGATACAACTCCGCTCCGGTGCGAATTATCAATCAGCCAATCAGCCCGCCATGGCCAAGAGCTATCGGCCAGTGGCGGGCTCTTGGCGGGTCGGCAAGCAAGTTAGATTCAGCCAGTCCTCGCCAGCGCTCCAGCCTTGCCCGGAAACGACCGAATTTGGTGTCCTTCATGGCCTTTGCCGCGATGGGCGCAAGAATTCCTGGCATCGCCATGCCCAAGAGCTAGTTCAGTTCAAGGATCCGGGTCATGTAGATGCTGTTGGGGTCCTCCTGATAGGAACCGAAAGAATGGCACTGCTTGAAGCCGTGCTTTCGGTACAGCGAGCGTGCAGGTGCAAAGAACTCCATAGCTCCCGTTTCAAGGGATATGCGCGATAGCTTGCGCTGCGCGGCATCCTCCAGAGCATGGAACAGCAACCGGGAAGCGACGCCTTGCCCGCGGAAGTCCGGGTCCGTCCGCATGCTCTTGAGCTCCTCGTGGCCCGGCTCCAGTACCGCCAACGCGCAAGTTCCCACTATGCGATGATCCTTCTGCGCTGTCCAGAGCCGGACGGTTGGCTGGCGTAGCGCAGCCAAGTCCAATGCATGCTGGGACTCCAGCGGCGACTGCGGCGCCATGTCAGCAAGGTGGGCTTCAAGGAAAGCTCGCAGGGAGGGATCCTCGAAGTTTGCGGGTTCGATGGACAACGTCATGAGCGACAAGTTATCAGCAGTTTGTATCGCAAATGTTACGGGCAGCTAGTTGCCCGCTCGCCGCCACTGCTCACAAATGCTCGGGGCCCGCTTCTTCTGTGTGGCCTCCCAATTCCCCGGTTGCGCCCTCCTGCGGATATAGATCAGCTCCGGTGCGATCCTTCAAGGTCAGCGTTGCGATCAGCGAAGCGCCCACCCAGATGAACAGATAGGTCGAGACCGCCACAGTGGTATTGAACTGGCCCACCAGCGCCGCGGCAATGGTCGGGGCGAACGCGCCACCGATCACCGAGCCCAGGGCGTAGCTGATCGAGGAACCGCTCAGGCGGATGCGGCCCGGGAACAGCTCGGCATACAGCGCCGGCAACGGACCGTAGGAGAAGCCCATGAAAGCGCCGAAGACCACCAGGGACACGGTGACCCAGGCCAGATTCCGGGTTTCGATCAGCAGGAACAGCGGGAAGAGCCAGGCCAGCAGCAGCACCCAGCCGATGATGAACATCTTCTTGCGGCCAATGCGGTCCGAGACCACGCCGCCGATCCAGGTGGAGATCAGCCAGGCCAGCGAGCCGATGGTGATGATGTTCAGGATGTCGCCAGCCTGCAGTTCCAGCTTGTTCGTTGCATAGCCCAGGATGAAGCCGCCGGTGAGCATGTACCCGGCAGTGTTGTTGCCCATGAATACCAGCGTCGCCTGGATGACTTTCTTGGGATGCTTGCTGAATAGCGTGGACAGCGGGGCCGACTCGGTCTGCTTGGTCCGGGCCATTTCCTCGAAGACCGGGGATTCCTCCACGCGCTGGCGGATGTAGTAGCCGATGAGGATCAGCACGAAGCTGAGCAGGAATGGGATGCGCCAGCCCCAGGCCATGAACTGCTCCGGGGAGAGAACGGCGGCGATGATGGCGCTGACCGCGGAAGCCAGCAGCATGCCCGCCGGGACGCCGAGCTGCGGGAAGGCGCCGAATTTGCCGCGGGCATGATCCGGTGCGTGCTCCACTGCCATCAGTGCCGCGCCTCCCCACTCGCCACCGGCGGAGAAGCCCTGGACGATGCGCAGGAAGATCAGGAGAATCGGAGCCCAGATGCCGATGCTCGCATAAGTGGGCAGCAAGCCCACCAATGTGGTGCCGACGCCCATCAGGACCAGGGTGATGATCAGCACCGCTCGGCGGCCGTATTTGTCGCCCACCCGGCCCATCACGATCGCGCCCAACGGGCGGAAGAGGAAGCTGATGCCGACGGTGGCGAAAGCGATGATGGAGCCCAGCGACGCTTCGGCGGGAGTGAAGAATTGCGGGGCCAGGACCAGGGCCGCTGCATTGGCGTAGATGAAGTAGTCGTACCACTCCACGGTGGTGCCCACCATGGTCGCTCCCGCGACGCGTTTCTGCTCCTTGGTCATGCGCTCGGGTACTGCAGCTGGAGTGCTCATGATTCCCCCTCGATGTTGCGAGTATGCAGGAATCACTTTCCTCCGCCCCAGCACCCCAGTGCTGGCCGTTCATGCAGGATCGACTCCCTGCCTTGATAGTAGGCCTCTGCCGAACCCGCGGTATTTCTCCATGCGCGCCGCTCCCCTGGTTGTTCGCGCTGCTCCTGCAAAAACCTGTCAGGCTTGCGCGAACAGCTTGGCGGCATCAGCCACGACCTGCTTCGCTCCGCCCTGGTTCCAGCTCTCAAGTTGGCGCGTGGCACCATTGCCGAAATTCGCGAGCGAGTCCAGGTAATCGGCCACGAATTGTTCATCGCCATTGCACTGCAATTGACGGCCCGCGTAATCGAGCACCCGCTGGATCATGGCCTTGGCAGGCACGGGAGTCCTGGATTCGCTATCGAAATAGGTGCCTTCCACTCCCGACTTCGCCGCTTGCCACAGGCCCAGGTCGAGAACTTCGGACGCTGCCGTGGTGGCAGGGCTGTCCGTTTCCGAAGCGGTATCCACAATGGCCCGGATGAGCAAAGCCAAGGCCACGGATTCGCCGGCTGCCATCTGCGTGTCCGCCGCCCGGACTTCAATGGTCGGATGGTTCACCGACAAGCGGGCGAACCAGCCGATATGCCCCGGATCAAGCAGCGCCCCGGAGGCAATCATGTCCTCAATGCGCTGCTGGTATTCCTGCGCTGTCGCAAAAGCCGGCGGGATGCCTGCCGCAGACCATCTGCGGTAGTGCACCGTCCGCCACGAGGCGAAGCCGGTTGGCTCCCCGTTCCAGATGGGAGAGTTCGCGCCCATTCCCGCAATCAGCGGCAGCCAGCCGCGCAAGGCATTCAGCGCCCGGACTCCGGCGGCGGCATCCGGGACATGCACGTGGATGTGCAGTCCGTTGATGAAATGCTCGCGGGCGATCCCCGGGACGAACTCGTGGATGGTTGCGTAGCGCTGGCCCTTGGTGAACTCCGTAGTGCTCGGAAGCCCCAGCGCCGTTCCCGAAGCAAAGGGGAGCACCTGGTATTCGCGGCATATCCGCTCAATGGCGGCGCGCCGCCGCACCAGCGCTTCCACGGCTTCTTGCGCCGAGGTGCAGATTCCGGTGACGATTTCCAGCTGGCTGGCCAGAAGTTCGCGGTGGACCGTGGTGCCCGGCAGTTCGAGGCCAAGCAGCTGGGCGCTGAGCTCATCGGCCATCGGCACCGGGGCGGCAGTTTCCGGATCCACGAGGAAGAATTCCTCTTCGATCCCAAAGGTCCTGGTCATGGATGCTGGTTCGCCTTCCCTGGGCAGCAATACGAACTGAACATTAGACGGCGCCTGGCCCCGACGGCCGTTCCCGGCAGGAAACCCAGCGATTTTCCAGCTTCGCCGCAGTTGCGGACGCGGCTGTCCGCAGCCACCCGTGCACCCGCCTCGCCCTACGCCCGCTAGCTGCCCCGGGCACCTGCTGATCGCTTTTCACAGCTGCTACTGAGCTTGCGGCCATGCAAGCACAAGCCCCGGCGCAAGGGCTTGCAAAGTGTGCCACGCTCTAATCACCGCGGCTCGGCAAAGCACCGCAAGAAGCCAAGCTGCGGGCCGTCACGCCCACTTGGAGGCGCAGCTTCAGCCGGCCGGCCACTGGCCAGCCGGACTGGAATTACCGGATTGATCCGAAGTCGAACGCAGCAGGAGGACAGACCCATGATCAGCACAGAACAGCTTCAGGAACTCAGCGCAATTGGCGGCACCGTCATTGGCCCCGACGGCCAGAAGATCGGCAAATTCGGCCAGATTTTCCTTGACGACCGCAGCGGGCAGCCGGAATGGGCGACCGTCCGCACGGGCCTCTTCGGCCTCTCCGAGAGCTTCGTTCCGCTCAGCCAGGCAACGGTCGCCGGCGATACGCTCTCGGTGCCCTATGACAAGCAGACCGTCAAGGACGCCCCGAACATCGATCCGGAGGGCCAGCTCGCCCCAGAGCAGGAGCAGGAGCTCTACCACTACTACAGCCTGTCCTACCAGGAAGCTGACCAGGCCGCCGTGCAGCCCGGCATCCCGGAGACCGATGCCCGCGCCGAGTATTCGCGGGAAGACGTGCGTGATCCGGTGGACGGCACCTCCCCGGCATCTGCCATCCGTTCCGAGGAGCGGCTGCATGTGGGAACCGAAAGCGTGGAAACCGGCAAGGTGCGCCTGCGCAAGCACGTGGTCACCGAGGATGTGGCCACCACGGTGCCGGTGAGCCATGAGGAAGTGCGGCTTGAGCGCGAGCCCATCACGGATGCCGAAGCCGCTGGCACCAGCGGAGAACTGGCTGAAGATGAGCAGGAGGTGACCTTGCATGAGGAGCGTCCCGTCGTGGAGAAGACTGTTGAGCCAGTTGAGCGGGTCAGCCTGGAAAAGGAAACAGTCATCGAGGAAGAGCGCCTCGAAGCGCAGTTGCGCAAGGAACAGGTGCAGGCCGAGGGCTGGGAAGGCGGCCGGCAAACCCGCTAGCGCCTGCGCGCTGGCTTAGCGCAGGAGCTGAACCTGCACGCAGCGGTGATCGGGGTGGAATCAGGCGGGTGCCGGGTTCCGCCCCGATCCGTTTTCCGGAAGCATGCTGGGTATCCGCCGTTGCCCTCGAATCCCTTGCCGCACCCGGTTAGATTCGGGATCCAAGGAGGCAAGCACCATGGCGAAGCAAAAAGGACACCGGATCTACCGGTGGGAACAGGCCGAGCTGCTAGCCACGCGCCTGGACCGTCCCATGGGGATGCTCGGCGTGATCTTCCTCTTTGTGGTTCTCGGGCAGTTGCTGGTGACCGACCCGTTCTGGACCCGGACGCTGGCCATCGCAGGATGGATTTTCTGGGCAATCTTCGCCGCAGAATTCTCCTTGCGGGCGATCATCGCCAGGTCCCAAGCTGATTTCTGGCGCCGCAACTGGTGGCAGGTGCTGTTTCTGCTGTTCCCTTTCTTGCGTTTTCTGCGCGCTTTCCAGGCCTCCCGCCTGCTGCGGGTTGGCCGTGTCGCCCGGGTGAGCGGCATCCTCTCGGCAGGGGTCCGCGGTTCGCGCTCCGCAGGCAGGTTGCTCAGCGGCCGCATCGGCTGGCTGGCTGCGGTGACCGCCGTGGTCATCCTCGCCTCCAGCCAACTGCTCTACGCGATGGAATCGACCAGCGACTATTCTTCGGCACTGTACGAGACCGCCATGGCAACGATTACCGGCTCCGGGATCACCAGCACGGATACGTTCTCCAAAGCCCTGCAGCTGATCTTGGCGAGCTACTCCGTGGTGGTGTTCGCTACCTTGGCAGGCTCACTCGGCGCGTTCTTCCTCCAGACGCAAGACGAAGCGAAGCGCATGGATCACGCACCGCGGCACCAGTGATCTGCGCACCACCGATTCTGGACGTTCCCTAGGTACTGGAAGATTCCCGTGCCATCCAGTCGGCAATCCCCTAGCGTGGCTTGCATGACGGCGGCCAGCATGCCTGGCCAACGTTTCCTTCCGATCGCAACAGCCAGAATGAAGGAGCAAGATCATGGAACATCCAAAAGATCCTGTCATAGCAACACGTCCGCTGGTGCAAAAGGCCGCATTAGCGGTCGGCATCGTGTTCTTCCTGGTCGGCGTCCTCGGATTCATTCCGGGAATCACCACCAACTACGAATCGCTCTCTGGTGCCGGCCACCACTCTGAAGCCAAGCTGCTGGGAATTTTCCAGGTCTCGTACCTGCACAATGCCGTGCATCTGCTCTTCGGTGTTGCCGGCTACCTGATGGCGCGAACCGTGCCTGCTGCCCGCAGCTACCTCATTGGCGGCGGAATCATCTACCTGGCCCTGTGGGTCTACGGGCTGGTCATTGATTTCGACAGCGCCGCCAACTTCATCCCGCTGAACGATGCCGATAACTGGCTGCATCTGGGGCTCGGTGCGCTCATGATCGTCTTGGGATTGCTCCTCTCCCGCAAGGCGACCGGACAGCATCGGGACCCGCACACGGCTTGACCAGATGCTGAATTGCTGAAGCGGGCACCCCGGCATGACGGGGTGCCCGCTTTTCCATGCAGCCATGGCAAAGTCCTCAGCGTCATCGCCATACCCAACGCCTTGGAACGACGAACGCCGAACGCCGGGATTCTGGGAATCCCAGGAATCTAGGCGAGTTCGCTGGCGCAGTCGCGGCAGATGACGCCTAGGCCAGTCTTCTGCACGGCTTGGCTGCGATGGCGGATAGTGAAGCAACTGGCGCAGTGGAACTCGTCCGCTGCTTGCGGGAGGACTTCAACGCTCAGCTCTTCCTCGACGATGGCGCCAGGGAGCTCCACGCCATCGGAAAGGTCGGTTTCTTCAAGCTCGGCCACAACGCTCTTCGCGTCGGGGGCATCGGCTTGTTGCACGTCCTTGAGCGTCTTCTCGGACGCCGCGGCGAAATCCGGACGAACCTCGTCATAATCTGCAGCCATGTTCCTGCCTCCACAGGTGGGAAAATACGCGACAACCACAGCGTGGTGGCGTGCGCTTCGATCGCCAAAGCCCTGGATGGCGTGCTTTGGTCCCAGCGCAGCGAAGCCGCCGTCCAGAAGGCTGGCTTCGACGGCGGCTTGGCCGGCTGGCCGCCAATTGCTAGGAGCCGAGCTCCGCGGCAATGGCGCTGTTGAACGCATCGAGGTCACCTGGATTGCGCGAGGTAATCAGCACGAAGCCGTTTGCCGGGCAGCGGAAAACCCGTTCGTCCTTCCAGGTGCCGCCGGCATTGACGACATCGGTCCTGATCGAGGTGTATGAGGTCAAGGTCTTGCCCTTGGCCAATCCGGTTTCCACCAGCAGCCATGGCCCATGGCAGATGGAAGCGATCGGCCGGCCCGAACCTGCAAAGGACTTGGCAATGCGCTGGGCATCGGCATCCAAGCGGAGATTGTCGGCATTCAGTGTCCCGCCGGGGATCAGCAGCAGGTCGAAATCCTGTTCGTTCACTGCCGCCAGCGTTTCGCTGGCTTCGAAGACCTCCCCCAGATCCCAATCGCCGACCAGCGACTTGACCTGGCCGGCCTCCGGGGCCGCGATCACCACTTCCGCACCGGCTTGGCGCAAGTGCTCCACTGGCTTCTTCAGCTCATCCTGCTCGACTCCGCGGTTGGAAACTGCGGCAAGAACTTTCTTGCCTGCTACGTCTGGCATATTCATGCTCCTTTCATCGTCCACAGCCCACTGTGCTCTGGGCAGCTACCGCAGGCAAGCCGCAGTCAGGAAGCATCCAGCCGCCGGCTTCGGACCGGGCTTTCGCCGTGCTGCCATGCGCCTTGAACGCGCACGGCAGGCCTTGCCGCGGTAGAAGCGGCAAGGCCTGCTGTGCTGTGCTGTGCTTTGCTGTAAAGGAGATGATCAGGCGTTGATCAGCTGGGCATCTTCCTTGGCCTTCTTGCTAGCACGCACGTGCTTGTAGGCGGTGAATGCCAGCGTCAATGCGAGGATCGAGTACAAGGTAATCGTGATTCCGCTGGAAACCAGGATGCTCGCATCGCCTTCCGAGACGGTCAGTGCACGGCGCAGCTCGGTTTCGGCCAGCGGGCCGAGGATCACTGCAATCAGTACCGGAGCCAAGGGGATCTCGTAGCGACGCATCACGAATCCAACCAGTCCCACACCCAGCAGGATCCACAGATCCAGCAGCGCGGCGCTGATGGCGTAGACGCCGAGGACCGAGAGCACGGTAATGCCTGCGTACAGGTAGTGGCGCGGGACCAGCAGCAGCTTGGCCCACAGCACCGCGAACTGCATGTTCATGACCAGCAGGATCACCAGTCCAATGAACAGCGAGGCCAGCAGGGTCCACACCATGGGGCCGCTGCGTTCGAACAGCAGCGGGCCTGGTTGCATGCCGTACTGCTGGAAGGCGGCGATCATGATGGCCGCGGTAGCGCTGGTGGGCAGGCCCAGGGCCAGCAAGGCTCCCATGGCGGTGCCGGCGGTGGCATTGCCAGCGGCTTCCGGAGCAGCCACGCCTCGGATGGAACCGATCTGGCCGAATTCGATATCGCCGCGGCGCTTGGCCAGGCGCTTTTCGGTGCCGTAGGCCAGGAAGGTCGGCACCTCGGAACCGCCAGCAGGGATGATGCCGAAAGGCAGGCCGAAAGCGGTACCGCGCAGCCATGCCGGCAGGGCCTTCTTGATGTCGTGGCGGTGCAGGCGCGGACGGCCGCTCGGCTTGATCTTCACGGCTTCCGGGTCGCGGTGGATGCGCGAGGCAATATGCAGCACTTCGCCCAGGGCCAGCAGGCCCACGGTGATCACCACAATGGAGATGCCGTCAAAGAGCTGTGGCAGGCCCAGGGTGTAGCGGATGGTTCCCGAAGGCCCATCCACCCCGACCATGGCCAAGACCAATCCGATGCCCAGGGCCACCAGGCCCTTGACGATCGAGTCGGAAACCACCGAGGAGATTGCAAGGAAGGCGAAGACTGCCAGCGCGAAGTATTCAGCCGGACCGAAAGCGGTGGCCAGCTTGACCAGGGTCGGGGCGAAGAACACCACGACGGTGGTGGCCAGCAGGCCGCCTATGAAGGCGCCCATGGCCGCAGTTGCCAGGGCCTTGGCGGCCAGGCCGTTGCGGGCCATCCGGTGGCCTTCGAAGGTCGAGGCGATCGCCGAGGAATTGCCCGGCGTATTGAGCAGGATGCCGGAGGTGGAGTCGCCGAACAGCCCGCCGTAGTAGACGCCGGCGAACATGATGAACGCGGCGGTGGGATCCAGCGAGAAGGTAATAGGCAGCAGCAGCGCCACGGCCATCGCCGAGCCCAGGCCGGGCAGCACGCCTACGGCGGTGCCCAGCAGGGCACCAAGCAGCACCCACAGCAAGTTCATTGGGGTCAGTGCGTTTGAGAATCCCTCAAGCAGCAGATTGAGCTGTTCCATCTAGAGCAGTCCTTCCAGGAATCCCGCAGGCAGGTTCAATCCCAGTCCGGCGTTGAAAGCCAACTGGATCACGCAGGAGAAGAGCAGTGCAATGCTCACGTCGAATAACGCCTTCTTGCTGCCCAGTGCGCGGGCAACGACCCAGAACAGGCCTGCCGCGCTGAGGATCCAGCCGGCGTAGGGCAGGATCAGGATGAAGCCGATGACGCCGGCCACCACCATGCCCATGGTCTTCCAGTCCGACTGGGTCTTGTACTGCTTTTCTTCCGCGGCCGGCGCGGCTGCGCCGCCGCGCGGGGAGCGGAAAATCTGGATGGTGTGGGCGATGACCACGCCGTAGAGCAGCACGCACACGATGGTCGGGAAGAACTGCGGGCCGGGGACCGACTTGCCCAGTACTTCCATGGTGGCGGTCTGCCAAGTCAGGAAGAGCGCCAGGGCCAGCATCAGAGCCGGGACGACCAGTTCGCTGCGCCCGCTGAAGAAGCTCTGGGCAGGGGCGGCGTTGCGGCGGGTGCCGGTGCCGTTGCCCTCTGTTGCTTGGGGTGCTTGAATGCTCATAGTCCCAGTCCCTTGACGATTTGTTCCGTGACTTCGATTTCGCTGTCCACGTACTCTTCGAATTCCTTGCCGATCATGAAGCTGTCGGTCCAGTTGTTGCGCTCCAGCGCATCTTTCCACTGCTCGGATTCATGGATTTCGTGGACCATGTCCACGAAGACCTGCTTGTCCTCTTCGGTGATGCCTGGGGCACCGACGAAGCCGCGCCAGTTGGCCATGACCGCGTCAACTCCCTGTTCCTTGAAAGTCGGGACGTCGACCCCCGGCAGCCGTTCTTCCGAGGAGATGGCCAGCGCCCGCAGGTTTCCGGCTTCGATCTGGTCAGCTACTTCGTTGTAGCCGGACATGCCGCCAACGGTGGTGCCTGCCAGCATCGAGGTCAGTGCCTCGCCGCCGCCGGAGTACGCGATGTAGTTGGCCTTGGACGGGTCGATGCCCACCTCCTGGGCCACCGCACCGGTGAGCAGGTGGTCGATCGAACCCAGCGAACCGCCGGCAATCGAGGTTTTCCCCGGGTCCTTCTTCCAGGCCGCGATGAACTCGTCCAGGGTCTTGATCTCGGACTTGGCCGGTACTACCAGCACCGCGTAGTCATCAGACATGCGCGCGACCAGCTCCACGTCCTTCATGGTGGCCTCGGAATCGGCCAGCTCGATTGCGCCGATCATCACCCCGCCGGTGGCCATGAGCATGTCGTGGCGCCCGGTCATCTGCACGAATTGGCTCAAGCCGATGGTGCCGCCAGCTCCCGGGATGTTCGTGACCTGCACGTTGTTCACTGCGCCGATGGACTTCAGTGCCTGCTGGGCTTCACGGGCGAAGCCGTCCCAGCCGCCGCCGGGCGAGGCAGGGGCCATGATGACCAACTTGTTCCGCGCCGAGGACTCTCCGCCCGACGCTGCCGCGTTGGTGAATGCGAGTCCCGCTACCGCCACGACGACAACGCCGTACAGGGACCGGCTCAAGATGCGTTTGCTCACCATTTTCCGTAACCTCATTGTTAGTGATTCACCTCACCGATTCCCGGTGCGGCCTTTCCCAGTGTGCAGTCAAAGTGAGCCGAAACACACCGGGAATGCGGTTCTGGTCATAACGGGCAATTAAGAAAATAAAAACAACGGGAGCAAGCGGTCCACCATGCAATGGATAAAGAACAGCCAGCGCTTCCGGGTTCGCATCCTGTTCCTGCAATTAGCCACCGTGCTGATCACGCTGCTGGCAGTTTCGGTGATCGTAATGCGCTTCGAGATCAACCGGGTGGAGGACAGCGCTTTCAGCCGCGTCGCCCTGGTGGCCGAGGAAACGGCCCAGCTGGCCCCGATTGGCCACGCGCTGGCCGAGGATCCCGAAAACGCAGCCGAAGTCGTCGCCCCGCTGGCCCACCTGGCCGAATCGGCATCCGGAGTGGACTATGTGGCCATTGCCGATTTGAACGGCATCCGCGTGGCCCACCCCGATCCCGGGTCCATCGGCCAGCCGGTTTCCTCGGATCATGAATCCATCCGCAACGGCGAAACCTTCAGGGGCGTGGAGGAAGGACCCCTGGGCATCACCCTGCGCGTGAAGCAACCGGTCTTCAATGAGGGGAAGATCGTTGGCACCATCTCCGTGGGCATCCTGCAAAGCAAGGTGCGCGCCAGCCTGGTTGATATCGTCTGGGCATTCGCGCCGTGGATTATCCTGGCCGTGGCCATCGGCTCCCTGGCGGCCGCGCTGGTGGAACGGGCCATTCGCAGGATCTACCGGGTTGACCCCGAAGAAGTGGATTCGCTGAAGCAGGCGCAGCAGGCGGTGCTCTACGGAGTCAGCGATGGCGTACTGGGCGTGGACGGCAATGGCCGGCTCACCCTGGTCAATGGCGAAGCGCGCCGGCTGCTGGATCTCCCCGAAGACACTGTGGGCCAGCAAGCCGAAGAGGTCCTGGACCAGAGCCTGGTGGACCTGCTGCGCAGCGACTCCCCCGAGGCCGAATCGGTGCAGAACGTGCTTTCCGGAGAGCGCGTGCTGATCGCCACCCGCCGCGAGGCGATGCTGGGACCCAAGCACTATGGACGCACCCTGACCTTGACCGACCACACCGAGCTGGAAGAGACCTTGCGCGAGTTGCGCGGCCAGAGGTCCTTGGCCGATACGCTGCGTGCCCAGGCCCACGAATTCACCAACCGCTTGCACCTGCTCTCGGGGCTGATGTCCATCGGCGAATACGAAGAAGCCAAGGAGCATATACAGCGCTTCTCCGGCGCCCGCGGCGAGCATCCGGAAACGCACCTGGGCGACCCCACCCTGTCAGCGCTCTTCGTTGCCAAGCAGGCCGTGGCCAGCGAAGCCGGGGTCCGGCTGGAACTGCATCCCTACTCCGCGGTGGTGCCCGGAACCGCGATTGACGACGATGCCATCACCGTCGCCTCGAACCTGCTGGCCAACGCCATCGAGGCCGCCGGCGATGGCGGCGTGGTGTCATTGCACTTGAACGCCGGGCCCACCGGCATGCGCATCGCGGTCAGCGATTCCGGCCCGGGCATCAAGGAAGGCGACGCGGCCCGCCTGGTGCAGCTTGGCTACAGCAGCAAAACCGGGGCGCCGGGAGCAGTCCACGGACGGGGCATCGGCCTGGCCCTGGTTGACCGCATCCGGACCCGGCGCGGTGGCGTGCTGAAGTTCGGTTCCAGTGATCTGGGCGGCGCCGAGGTCATCGCCGCCTGGCCTCCGTCGAAGCCACCTATGGTTAAGCAGAGCATTCCCATTCCCGTGCAAGGAGATTACTTCAATGATTAAGACACTCGTGGTCGATGACGACTTCGCAGTGGCCGGGCTGCACCGCCGCTACCTGCAGGGCATGGAGCATTTTGAAGTGGTCGGCGTGCTGGAGCGCGGTTCAGGCGTGGTTCCCTTTGTGCAATCCGGGCAGGTGGATCTGGTCTTGCTCGATGTGCACCTGCCGGATCTGACCGGGCTGGAAGTCTTGGCCCAGCTGCGCGCAGCTGGATCCGACGCGCACGTCATCATGATTACCGCCAACAATGAACGCGATGCGGTGCGCCAAGCAGTGGGCCACGGCGTCGAAGATTACCTGGTCAAGCCCTTCACCGTGGACGAGTTCAAGCAGCGCCTGGCGCTCTATGCCCAGCGCGTTTCGGAGCAGCCCGGAGCGGTGGCGCAGCCAGAGGAGCAGATCGACGAGCTGGGCCAGGCCGAGATCGACCAGCTGCTCCAGGCCGCCAGTGGACGAGGGGATGCCCGGATCCCCGAAGTCCTCGAACTGGCACCCGGGGCCGTTACCGGCGCGCAGACCGAGCGGCTGCCCAAGGGCTTCACCGCGCCCACCATGGCACTGGTCGGAGAAGCCTTGCGCAGCGCACCGGGCCATCCGGATGGCACCCTGTCTTCCTTGGAGGTTGCCGAAATTTGCGGGATCTCCCGGGTCAGTGCCCGGCGCTACCTGGACTTTTTGGTCACGGCGGGCAAGGCCCAGCTGCGTCCGCGCTACGGTTCGGCAGGCCGTCCCGAGCACCGGTATTCGTGGGTCAGCTGAATTTCCTGCATCACACTGGCTTTTAATGCACATTAGTGTATACACTAATTTCGGATCCACGTTTTCCCACGTCTTCATTTCCGAAAGGCCATCTCATGACAACCCATGCTCAGGAAACCGCTGCCAACGCCGCAGACGTCATTGTGGTCGGCGGCGGCAACGCGGCCTTCACCGCAGCGCACGCGGCAGTGACCCGCGGCCGCAAGGTTCTGCTCCTGGAAAAGGCTCCGCGCGACCAGTTCGGCGGCAACAGCTACTACACCGCAGGCGCTACCCGCATTGCGCACAACGGCCTGGAAGACCTGCAGGATCTGGTGGAATTCGATGAGCGCCACCCGGTCTCCGAAGTCCCGCCCTACTCCGAGGCCGACTACGCCGGCGACATCGCCAAGGTGACCGAGGGCCGCAACGACAAGGAAATGACCGAGGTCCTGGTCAAGGAAGCAGCTCCCGGCCTGCGCTGGCTCAAGTCCCTGGGCCTGAAGTACCGCTTGATGTACGAACGCCAGGCCTACAAGACCCCGGAGGGCGGCTACCTGTTCTGGGGCGGCCTGCACGTGGGCAACGTCGACGGCGGCGAAGGCCTGATGAAGGACCACCTGGAAGTAGCCCGGAAGCTGGGCACCGAAGTCCGTTTCGAGCAGGACGTCTACGGCCTGATCGTGGAAGAGGGCAAGGTGGTGGGCGTCAAGGTCCGCGCCAACGGCGAAGAGCAGGAATTGCGCGCCGAGTCGGTCATCCTCGGCGCCGGCGGCTTCGAATCCAGCCCGCAATGGCGCCAGGAGCACCTGGGCGAAGGCTGGCAGAACGCCAAGGTCCGCGGCACCCCCTTCAACAATGGCGAGATGCTGGCCGCCGGCCTGGAAATCGGCGCCGCCAAGGGCGGGGACTGGAGCACCTGCCACTCGGTCCAATGGGACGCGCTGACCCCGAAGAACGAATCCAACCGCGAGCTGACCAATCGCCTGACCCGCCAGTCCTACCCGCTGGGAATCATTGTGAACAACCGCGGCGAGCGCTTCCTGGATGAGGGCGCGGACTTCCGCAACCTGACCTACGCCAAGTACGGCAAGGTCATCTTGCAGCAGCCGGACTCCATCGCCTACCAGGTCTTCGACGCGTCGCTGCGTCCGATGCTGCGCGCCGAAGAGTACGAGATGCCGGAGATCTCCGAGGTCATCGCCGACACCGTTGAGGAATTGGCGCAGAAGATCGGCGTGGATCCAGCGGCGCTGTCCAAGACCGTCTCGGAATTCAATGCTTCCATCGACACCTCCATCGCCTACGACCCGAACGTGCTCGATGGGCGCGCCGCGAAGGTAACTCCCCCTAAGAGCAACTGGGCCAACCCGCTTCAGACCGGCCCGTTCTACGCCTACCCGGTCACCTGTGGCATCACCTTCACCTTCGGCGGCCTGAAGGGCAACACCGACGGCCAGGTGCTGGACGAGAACGGCGAGATCATCGAAGGCCTGTACGTCTGCGGCGAAATGCTCGGCGGCCTGTTCTCGGCCAACTACCCGGGCGGTTCCGGCCTGGCAGCCGGTGTGGTCTTCGGCCGGCGTGCCGGTAACCTTGCCTAAGTACTAAATCCCATTGTTCCGCCAGTACGCCTGTACTGGCGGAACAATGGTTTTACCCGCCATCCAGCCTTAGACGAGAATGGGGATCATGGCCAAGCTCGATTCGGATTCAATCCATGCCCAGCTCAAGGACGACTTGCTGCAAGGCGCATTCCAGCCCGGGGATGCCCTGCGCGAGGTCGCCCTGGCAGAACGCTTTGGAGTTTCCCGCACCCCGGTACGCGAAGCCCTGACCCGCCTGCTGCATGAAGGGTTGCTGGAGCGCCGCGCCCGCGGTCTTTTCGTCAAGGAAATCGACCCCGAGCAGATCATGCAGGTCTACGACCTGCGCATCCTGCTCGAAGGCCAGGCCGCCCAGGAAGCCGCTTCGGTGCGCACCGAAGTGGACCTGATGCGGCTGCAGGCCCTGGTTGACCGGGACCGGGCACTGTCCGAACCAGATGACGCCACCCGCTTGGCCACCAACATCGAGTTCCACCGCGCGCTCTGGCGCGCTGCGCATAACCCGGTGCTGGAAGATCTGCTGGAGCGCCTGGCCACCCACCAGATCCATGCCCCGACATCCACGCTCTCGGTCGGCTCGCGGTGGACCGAAGCGCTGGAGGAGCACCAGCGCATCGTGGAGAACATCCGCGAGCGCGACAGCGCCAAGGCCTGCGGACTCATCCAGGCCCATATGGCCACCGCCAAGGCGCTGCGCTTGAAGATGTTCGCCAGCCTGATGCACTAGCGGCAGGCCCAAGGCGGCAGGGCCGTCACGGGTTAGGCCAATGCCTCACTGGTCTGTACGCTGGAAGCATGGCTCTGGTCGTCTCAACGCATGCGCAGCGGCTTCTCGCTGCCGTTTTCCCCAAGGGGAAACTGCTGACCAAGCTAGCCAGCGGCACCAACGGGTGGTTGAGTTCCTGGGGAACCAACGCCCACGGCGAGATCGCCGGCTGCCCGCCACCGCGCCACTAGTTGCGCGGTCCCGACTCCTGGTTTTTCTCCGGTGGATTCCGCGCACCCTCGTGCCCTTTTCCCGGATCCCAGAAAGACCCGTTACTTTGCCATACCCCTCAACTGGCGTATCACGCCAAGCACCCCACGCCATGTGGCGTGGAATCCGCCAAACCCTCAAGCAGGACTCGATGGGCGGGCTGCTGCTTCTCTGCGCCACCCTCGCCGCCTTGGTCCTGGCCAATTCCCTTGCAGCCCCATGGTACGAGGGGTTGCGCGACTTCCGTTTCGGCCCCGAGTCCCTGCACTTGAATCTCTCGGTCGGAGCCTGGGCCGCTGACGGCCTGCTCGCCATCTTCTTCTTCGTTGTCGGCTTGGAACTCAAGGAAGAATTCGTTGTCGGCAAATTGCGCAATCCGCGCACGGCGATCGTTCCGGTGGCCGCAGCCGTGGGCGGCGTGGCGCTGCCGGCACTGTTCTACGTCCTTGTCATCTCCGCATCGGGAAGCTCCGCCATCAACGGCTGGGCAATCCCCGCAGCCACTGATATCGCCTTCGCGATCGCCGTGATCGCAGTAGTGGGCAAGTTCCTGCCCCCTGCCCTGCGCACCTTCCTGCTCACGCTGGCGGTGGTCGATGACCTGCTGGCCATTTCCATCATCGCCATTTTTTACACCGATGACCTGGCCTGGCTGCCGCTGCTCCTCGCGCTGCTGCCGCTGGCGGCATTCGCGCTGGCAGTGCAGCGCGGGGTCCGCGCCTGGTGGGTCCTGATCCCGCTCGGCGCCACCGTCTGGGCATTGGTGCATGCCTCGGGGATCCACGCCACGGTGGCCGGCGTGCTGCTGGGCTTCATGGTTCCGGTGATTGCCACCCAGCGGGCGCATGTGCGCACCGGGAGCACCGAGCAGGGCGAAGCGATCCACGAAGGCCTGGCCGCCCACTTCGCGGACCGGTGGTCCATTCCCTCATCCATCATCGCCATTCCGGTGTTCGCCTTCTTCGCTGCCGGTGTTCCGGTCGGCGGCCTGTCCGGACTGGGCGAAGCGCTGGCCAGCCCGGTGGCACTGGGCATCATTGCCGGCCTGGTGCTGGGCAAGTCGATGGGCATCACCGCCGCCACCTTCCTGGTCACCAGGCTTCCGGGAATCAAGCTGGATGGCAGCATCAAATGGCCTGATGTGCTGGGGCTGTCCTTCGTGGCAGGCATCGGCTTCACCGTCTCCCTGCTGGTCGGCGAGCTGGCCTTCGGCCAGGGCGGCGAGGAAGCGCAGTACGTGAAGGTCGGGGTGCTGTGCGGTTCGCTGCTGGCCGCGGTCATCGGCGCGGCGCTGCTCGGGTCGCGAAATCGCGCGTACCGCGCGGCGGCCAAGACTGCTGCATAGCTAGCCCTGCTGCATCCTTCCTGCGGATGGATGCAGCAGGGCTGTTCGCCCGAATCAGGAACGCGCGGTGATCGAATCGATGGCTTCGCGGGCATCTTCGGCCAGCTGCTGCGGCATCGGCGCGCTCTTGGCCGAGTCGGCTGCGGTCTTCTGCCCCTGGTCGCTGACGACGTACTGCCCGAAGGTCTTGGCCAGTTCCACGGTCTGCGGATCCTCGTAGCCGCTGCAGAACAGCAGGTAGGAGACCAGCACCATCGGGTACGCGCCGGCGGCGGTGGTCTTGCGGTCCAGCTCCAGGGCGATATCGTGCTCACCGCGGCCGTGGACCCGTTCTGATTCGGCCACGGCCTTGGCCGCTGATTCCCCGCTGACTGCCACGAATTCCTCGCCGACCTTCAGCTTCACCTTGCCCAGCGACTTATCCACCAGGGAATCATCGGCATAGGTAACCGCGCCCACGGCGCGGGTCACGGTGGTCACCACACCGGCATTGCCCTGGGCCTTCTCCAGGCCGGTGGCATCCGGCCAGCCGCCATCCGGCTCGTGCGGCCAAGCTTCGGGAGCAACCGCATGCAGGTACTCGGTGAAGTTCTCGGTCGTGCCCGAATCGTCGGCGCGCGCCACCCCGGTGATCGGCAGGTCGGGCAGCTGGACCTGCGGGTTCAGCTGGGCGATGGCCGGGTCCTGCCAGGAGCGGATCTCACCGGAGAAGATCCTGGCGATCGTTGGGGCATCCATGTTCAATTCCTTGATGCCCGGCAGGTTGAAGGCAATGCTGATCGGGGAAATATACGCCGGGATATTGATCGCGCCCTGCGGGCCGCAGGTCTCGATGGAGCGCTGGACTTCCTCTTCCTTCAGGTAAGCGTCGGATCCGGCGAATTCGGTGCCGCCTGCCAGGAGCCCGGCGCGTCCGGCGCCGGAGCCCACCGAGGCGTACTGCACCTGGACCTGGGGGTGCATGGTGGAGAATTCGGTGGTCCAGGCGTTCATGGCGGAATTCTGCGCGGTGGATCCGCCGCCGGTCAGCGTGCCTTGAAGGCTAGAGCTATTCGATTCAGCGGCCTTGCGCTGCTCTTCTCCCAGCGGGTAGTCCGACCCGCAGCCCGAAAGCAGCAGGACCAGGCCCATGCTGGCAATCGCGGTGAAAGCGGCGGTTCGAGGCAGAGGTGGCCGGGCAGGTCCGGTGGTTCGCAAAACTTCTCCTGGGGTCCAAGGTGAACGGCGGGTGTACTTGAAATTCCAGTGAATCATCATCCCTGCACTTTCCGAAATCATTCCCTGGCCACAGCAGATGAATACTCGGCGGGCCCGCGGGCGTTGAACTGTGTTTCCCAGTCTCCTAATCCCCGCCGGTGCCAGTTGCCGAGTCGATAGCAGCGAGGTCCTGCGTCGCCGGCCCCTCCAATACTTCCCCGGCCGGACTGAACCTGGACCCGTGCAGCGGGCAATCCCAGGATTTCTCCGCGTCATTCCACGACAGCACGCCACCTAGATGAGTGCAGATCCCGGACACCCGGCAGGTGGCCCCGCCGATTGTGGACACGGCGACCGGGCGCAGGCCCTCGCGCAGCACCAGACCTTGGCCCTCGGCGGGCGGAGTCCGCTCCTCGCCAAACACGCCGCCTGCATCCTGCGCGGCGCCCTTGCCTGCTTCGCCAAGCAGCGAGCGTTTCCATCCCTCTACGAGTTTTCCAGCAACCCGGGAGTTGATCTTCGCCCCGGCGACCAGGTCGGCCGGGGTGGTCGCGCGCTGCGACAACGCCTGCGTCCAGGCGATATTTCCGCCGAGGATGTTCGCGCTGAGCTGGAGGGCGGCGGCAATTGCATTGGCCATCCCCCACTTGTTGTAGCCCGTGGCCACATGGATGTTCCCTCCCCCGCGGGGCAATTGGCCAACGAACGGAACCATATTGGCCGATCTGTAGTCCTGCGCCGACCATTGCCCGGCGAGTTCGGCCCCGGGGAAATGCCTTCTGGTCCAGATATCCAGGTCCTTGAGCTGGCCGAGCTCGGAGAGCTGCTGGCCCACCGGATGGCCGTTGCCGCCCACCAGCAGCAGCTCCTGCCCGTCGAGAGGAACCGTCCGCAGCGAACGTGCTGGCTGGTCGATGGACAGGTACATTCCCTGGGGCAGCGCACCTGTGCCTGCATCAATGCGATGCGCAACCACGTAGGAGCGCGATGGTTCGACTTTGGCGAAATACAGTCCCCGATCCAGGATGGGGATTCCCGTGGCCAGGATGACCTGCTGGGCACGGTTCTCGCCTTGGCTGGTATGCACCGTGGCCAAGGCCCCGGCACTGGCATCGCGCACTCTGACGCCCTCGACGATCCTGCCCCCGCGCGAGCGCAGGTCGCTGGCCAAGGCCTCGATAACCTCCATGGGGTTGAATTGCGCCTGGCCAGGCAAGGCCAGCGCCGCGGCGACGGGAAACGGCAATCCGATGTCCGGGCCGCACCAGCTGGCCTCCACCCCGGCGCTGCGGGCTGCCTCGGCTTCCTTCTCCAGCCTGGCACGTCCGGATTCGGCTTCGGTGTACGTGTAGGCATCCCGCCGCTGCACGGGGACATCCCGCTCCTCCAGATAGCGCAGCAACCACGACTGCCCTTCGAGATTCCCCTGGACATAGGCGTCCACGACCTCCTGGGAACAATGCTCCCGGATCCCGGAGAGCACCGTGCCCTGCAGCAAGCTGAGCTTCGCGGTGCTCGCTCCTGTTGTTCCGGCCCCGGCGAACCTGGCTTCGAGCACCGTGACGCTCAATCCGGCCCGGCTCAGCAGCACGGCGGTGGCCAGCCCGGTCAGCCCCGCGCCCACGACGATGGCGTCATAGGTTGCGCCCGGCTGGAATGGGTCGGCGCCACCGGAAGGACGCTTCGCCTGCCATAACGACTCCATCATCGCTTTCTCCTCTTGCTCCGTGTGCTGCCGCACCCTGATTCCACGGTATGCACAAGCACCGAGGTTCGGTACGGCAACGGAAAATTAGGCGAATTCACCCAGCTTGGCCAGCGGCCGCGGCCCGCCGCGGCCGCCTTGCCGATCCCGGAGGCTGATTTGCGCTGCCGAGAAAACTTAAGTGATAATGATTCTCATTATGACTCTTGAAGAGCCCGGGCTCGCCCGCCAGCCCCGCGCCCCGCTGCCGCCCAGCCCGGCCTTGTTCCTGCGCAATGCACGCCTGGGACTGCCCAGTGCCACCAGCCCGCTGCTCGACGTTGAGGAGTTCACGCTTCTTCCCGGCGAGCGCGTGGTCATCACCGGCCCGTCCGGCGCAGGAAAGTCGCTGCTGCTGTCGATGATCACCGGGAACTGGGCGCCCGGACTGGAATTCACCGGAACCCGCACTCCCGGCTCAACGCGCATCGGCTACATCCCGCAGCGCGGCCAGGACGCCCTGCATCCGCTGCTGCCGCTGGGACGGCAACTGCGCAAGGCCACCGGCGCCAGCGCGCAGCAAGTCCGCGGCATTCTGCAAGGCGCTGGGCTGGGCGATCCGCAGCTGCTCGCACGACGTCCCGCAGAGCTCTCCGGAGGGCAAGCACAGCGCGCCGCCATAGCCCTGGCCGTGCTCAGCCAGGCCCCGGTGATCCTTGCCGATGAACCGACCAGCGCCCTGGACCACACCGCCCGGGATCTCATCCTGGAACTGCTGGGCACCCTGCTGGGCCAGCAGCAGGCCCTGGTGCTGGTCACCCACGATGCGGCAGTCGCCAAAGCGCTGGCCACCCGGCACCTGGTCCTGGACTCCGGGAAGATCGCCAGCACCACCGCACCCCGGCTGGAACGGGTACCGGCTTGAGCATCCCCGCGTTGGAAGTATCCGCGCTCAGCGCACTGCGCGGGCACGGCGCAGCCCGCCGCCTGGTCCTGGAGCCCCTTGGCTTCACGCTGGCCCCGGGCGAATCGGTGGCCGTCACCGGGCCATCCGGCGCCGGCAAATCCACCCTGGCCGACATCGTGCTGGGCCTGGAACTGCCGGACTCCGGAGAAATCCGCGTGCTGGGCCAGCACTGGAGCGCACCGAAGCGCAGCCACGCGCCAGCACGCCGCCGGCTGGTCCAGGGCGTGCCCCAGGATCCTGCCGCCGCCTTCGTGCCGCGCTGGAGCATCCGCACCTCGCTGCAGCAGGCCATCCACCGGCTGGCTCCCCCAGCCGGCCCCGGAACGGGCATCGACCGGGCTGCCGAGCTGGCGCAATTCGACACGGCACTGCTGGATCGGCGCCCGCACCAGCTCTCCGGAGGACAGTTGCAGCGGGCCGCGCTGGCCCGCGCCGTGGCAGTGAACCCCTCGGTGCTGGTGGCGGACGAGCCGACCAGCGCCCTGGATCCGGACACCGCCCAGGCAGTCGCCGGCCAGCTGCTCTCCACCGCCGCCAACTCGGGCATTGCCTTGCTGCTGATCACCCACGACCCGCAACTGGCCGCGCAATGCTCGCGCACCATCGCCATCCGCCCACCGTCCCGATAACCCGCCCTCCAACTGATCACCCATCACCCATCATCCAAGGACCTCGCACCCATGAATCGACCCCGCCCCAAGACCCTGGCCTTGCTCACCATCCCGCTGGCCGGAGCACTTGCCCTCAGCGGCTGCTTCTCCGCGGCCGCCGAGCAGGCCGGCAGCACCGATCGCATCTCCGTAGCCCACATGCAGCCGCCCCGCTCCGGGCTCAGCCCGCTCAGCGACGACGCGTTCAAGCTCTCGCGCTGGTCCGCCGCCGAAACCCTGGTCAATCTCGATGCGTCCGGGGACGCCCAGCCGGCATTGGCTACCAGCTGGGAACGCAGCGGCGAGCTTGCCTGGGACTTCGAGATCCGCGAAGGCGTCAGCTTCCACAACGGGCAGCCACTGACCGCCCAAACGGTGGCGAACTCCTTGCAGCGGGCCATCGACTCCACCCCGGTGCCGCGCATCCTGAACGGAACCGCATTGAAGGTCGCGGTGCGCGGGGAGCACGGACTGCGGATCACCACCGCGGACCCCGACCCGCTGCTGCCCCAGCGGCTCTCCAGCCCGCAGCTGGCCATCTTCGCCGCCGAAGCCTACACCGCCAACGGGGTGGATCCGGCCGGCCACGGCACCGGCCCCTTCCAGATCGTGGACGTAGACGGGATTTCCGGGGCCACCCTGGACCGGTACGAGGGCTACTGGGGCGAAAAGGCCGCAGCCTCGGGCATCGACGTGAAGTTCGTGCCCGATGGCACCGCCCGCGCCGCCGCGCTGCGCACCTCGGAAGCAGATGTCATCGAGGCGATCCCCGCCGGGCAGGCCGCTACGGTGGACCAGGAGCTGCTCACCGAAGTGCCGATGCCGCGCACCAACACGCTGTACCTGAACACCGAGAAGGGCCCGTTCGCCGACCCGGCGGTGCGCGCCGCGGCCCGCGAAGCCATCGACCGGGCGGCCATCGTGGAGTCGGTGTATGAGAACCGCGCCGATATAGCCGAGGGCCTGCTCGGCCCGGCCCTGCCCTACGCCGCCGGACTGCGCGATTCTGGAGAATACCGGCAGCTGCTGGCCCAGCGTGCCGAACCAGCCAAGGTCAAGGACGTGGAAATCACCCTGGGCACCTTCACCGACCGCGCCGAACTGCCAGAAGTCGCGGTGATCCTGGAGCAGCAGCTGGAAGCGGCCGGATTCATCGTGAAGCAGGATGTGCGCGAATACCAGTACATCGAGGCCGACGCACTGGAAGGCGCCTTCGATGCCTTCATCCTCTCGCGCGCCACCGTGCTTGATTCCGGGGACCCGGTTGCGTACTTCGCCTCCGACTTCACCTGCGAAGGAGGCTTCGCCATCGCCCAGCTCTGCGACAAGGACGTGGACCAGGCGATCGCCCGGGCCTCGGAAACCGAAGCCGGGGAGCAGCGCCAGCAGCAGATCATGCTGGCCGAAGCCCGGATCCTGGGCACCGACGCGGCCATCGCGCTGCTGCACGAACGCGTGATCCAGGGCGAGGGCCCCGCCGTGCGCGACGCCGCGCAGGATCCGCGCGAACGCGAGCTGATCACTGCGCAGACCCGCCTGGACAGCGAGCAGGAGCCGCAACGCTGATGAACTGGTTCGCCCTGAAGGCGCGGCGCCTCTCCTGGCCGTCCTTCGCATCCTGCCTGCTCAGCGCGCTGGCCCTGCTGCTGGTAGCCGGCGCGCTGCCCTGGCTTTCGCGCACGGACCCGGCCGCCGCGGTGCTGCGCGCACGCTATGCCGAACTGGAACCCACCGAGCAGGCGTTGGCCTCCGTGCGCGCGCAGCTGGGCCTGGACCAGGGCCCGCTGGCCACCAGCCTGCACTGGTGGTCCGGGGTGCTGCACGGGGATCTGGGCAACTCCTGGGTCAGCGGGGCAGAAATCGCTCCCGGCGCCTGGCGGGCCCTGTCGGTCTCCGCCACGCTCACCGCCTTCGCCACCATCATCGCGCTCGCCGTGGCCTTCGCCCTGGTGCTGCCCGCCGCGCTGCGCGTGCTGCGCAACCGGCAGCATTCAGGTTCCGGGCCGCTGGGCGTGGCGCTGACCGCCTTGCCCGAATTCCTGCTGGCCAGCTTGCTGCTGGTACTGGTGGCGGTGCAGCTGCAATGGCTTCCGCCCTACGGGTGGACCGGGCTGGACACCGCGATCCTGCCCGCGCTGGCCCTGGGCATCCCGGCCGGCGGATTGCTGGGCCGGCTGCTGGCCGATGCCATCGCCTCGGTGGCCGCCGAACGCTGGGCCGGGATCTGGCACCTGGCCGGAGCTCCGGCCCCTGCCATCCTCTCCGGGGTGCTGCGCCGGGCCGCCGCGGCAGTCATCGACCAGCTCGGCCTGGTGTTCATCGGCTTGCTCGGCGGCGCGGTGGCCGTGGAGCAGGTCTTCGCGGTGCCCGGACTTGGCCGCTACCTGCTCGGGGCGGCCAATGCGCAGGATATTCCCGCCTTGCAGGCCGGGCTGCTGCTGATGGCGGGATCGGCGCTGCTGATCGGAATGCTCACCGCAGCGGCCCGGCGCGCGCTGCGCGGCGGCGCCCTGCCCGCCGGGTCGCTGCCGGCCCCGCCCGAGGCGCGCGGCAACGGCAGGATCCAGCGCTGGACTGCGGCGATCACCTGCACCGCGCTGCTGGCCATCTTGGCTTTCGGACTGCCGCGCGACCCCTACACCCTTGCCTTCCAGAGGCTGCAAGCCCCGGGGGCCGGTTTGCCATTCGGCGCCGATTCCAGCGGACGGGATCTGCTGGCCCGCGTGGCCCACGGAACCCTGGGCACGGTAGGCCCGGCGCTGGGAATCGTGGCCTGCGCAATCCTGATCGGCCTGCTGCTAGCGGCAGCAGGCGAGATCTCGCGCGGGCCGGCGGTAATCGCCAACGCGACTCCGCCGATTCTGGCCGGGGTGGTCATCGCGGCCCTGCTGGGCCCCTCGGTCGGCGGTGCGGCGCTGGCCGTGCTCTGGGTGAGCTGGCCTCCGCTGGCCACGCATGCTGCCTCGCTGCTCGACGAAGCCCGGGCCATGCCGCATATCCGCTGGCTTCCGCTCTCCGGGGTGCCGCGCGGCCGGATCTGGGTCCAGCATCTGCTGCCCGCGGTGCTTCCGGCCCTGCTGAGGCACGGGATGCTGCGGCTGCCCGGGGTGGCACTGGCCTTGGCCGCCCTCGGCTTCCTCGGGCTCGGCGCGCAGCCGCCCACCCCGGAGTGGGGCCTGCTGCTGGCCGAAGGCATCGGCTACGTCGAGCGGGCTCCGTGGACTGCCATCGCCTCAGCTACCGCACTGGTGCTCACTTCCGTGTGCGCGGTGGCGCTCGCCGGAATCCCGGCCCCGCAGCGTGCCGGTACCCGAGGCACGGCAGCCCAGCAGGATCCGGCGGCCAGGAACACACCGGTCCCGGTGAGCTGATACGCGGTCCTATCCCGGACCTGGAGGGAAAATGGAGCCAAGGGGCAGCGCGACTTATGCCGCGTTGCCCCTTGGCTCCATCGAGTTTCCGTGGCGATCGCCCCTTGCCCAAGCTGGCTTACTGGGCGGCCACTTCGCTGTTGCCGTGCAGTGTTCCCGTGGCCAATCCCAGGCTCCCCGGCTGCGGAGAGGTGCAGCAGCTGGCAGCTTCGGCGGGCTCGGTTCCGCAGGCGGTGTCGCTGGCCGCGGGGGCATCGCAGGGACCGCCCAGATCCGTGGAGCAGACCCCGGTTTCCGGCAGATCCAGTTCAACCCGGACCGCCCCGTCGGCATCGCCGGACAAGGCAGCGGCAATGGAGCGCACCTGCTCGTAGCCGGTAGCCATCAGGAACGTCGGAGCCCGTCCATAGCTCTTCATTCCAACGATGTAGAAGTTCTTTTCCGGGTGCGCCAACTGCTTTTCGCCATGTGCACTGACCGTTCCGCAGCTGTGGAATTCCGGGTCGATCAATGGCCCGAGCTGGCGCGGGGCTTCAACGCATTCATCCAGGTCCAGACGCAGTTCGGAGAGCATCTGCAGATCCGGGCGGAAACCAGTGGCAGCGATAATGCGGTCAACGGCCAGCTCGCGCCCGTCAGCCAGTGACACGGATAGCTGCTCGCCGGCGCTCATCGAAGCGACGGAGACATTTTCCAGCAGCTCCACGTTGCCGTTCTCCACCAGCCGGCGCAGCGACGTGCCCAGCTGGCCCCGGGCTGGGAGCTGGTCAGCAGCTCCGCCGCCGTAGAGCCGGATCGGGTTGGCCGCCCCGCGCAGGCCCCAGAGGATCCGGGTGTCCGGGAACTTCTTCTGCAACCGGCCCAGGGCAATGACGGTATTCGCCGCCGAATGCCCGGCGCCAAGCACCAGCAATTTCTTGCCCGCGAGCTCCTGCTCATCGGCGCCCAGCGGATCAGGAAGCCCGCAGATGATGAAGCCGCGCTCGCGCGCCTGCGCTTCACCGATGGCTTCGATTCCGGCCCGGCCTACCGGGCTTGGCTGGTTCCAGGTGCCACTGGCATCAACCACGGCACGGCCGAGAAGATCCACCGGGCCGCCAGGAGTCTCGGTGCGCACCAGGAACGGGGCTTCATCGCGGTGCGCGGTGCGTGCCTTGTCGGCACCGCGGCCGTCGGCCAGCACACGGCTGATCTTCGCCACGCGGTGGCCGTAGCGGATGCGCGGTGACAGGTCCGGGTGGGCAGCCAGCGGCTGGAGATATTCGCTGACCAACTCCGCGCCGGTGGGAAGCTTGGTGATCCGCGGCGCTTCCCAGCCTCCGGCGTATCCCTCGCTGGGGGTTTCCAGCAGCCGGCGGGCGGCGGCATCGATATTGAAGCGCCATGGGGAGAAGAGCTTGATGTGGGCCCATCGCGAAATCGCGGCGCCTGCGCTGGCTCCTGCTTCCAGGACGAGCACCTCCTGCCCACGTTCGCGCAGGTGGGCGGCGGTGGCTAGGCCGATGGGGCCGGCGCCGATGACGATGACTGGAAGGTGCTCACTCATGGGCTTCTCCTTGGCTGCTGGAATTCTGGAGACGGTCTGCGCCTAGCTGGCTGGCAGCAATTCTGCGATGAGGTTCTCGATCCGGGCACGGATTTCATCGCGGATTGGGCGCACGCCGTGCACGCCCTGGCCTGCGGGGTCTTCCAGCTTCCAGTCTTCGTAGCGCTTGCCCGGGAAGAATGGGCAGGCATCTCCGCAGCCCATAGTGATCACCACATCGGAGTCCTGCACGGCTTCGGTGGTCAGCACCTTGGGGATTTCCGCGGACATGTCGATGCCGACTTCTTTCATGGCTTCAACGGCGGCCGGGTTGACCGAATCGGCTGGGGCGGAACCGGCCGAGCGGACCTCAATGCGCCCTCCGGAGAGGTGGGCGAGGAAGGCGGCGGCCATCTGGGAACGCCCTGCGTTGTGCACGCAGACAAAGAGAACCGAAGGCTTTTCGATAGCAGTCATGAGTTTTTTCCTTAGGCAGAAGTAGCGGGAGCCTTGGCAGCTGGGAAGAATTTCCGGGACCACAGGGCCACGTAGACCAGGGCAACCAGGATCGGCACCTCGATCAGCGGGCCGACCACGCCGGCCAGGGCCTGGCCGCTGGTGGCGCCGAAGGTGGCGATGGCTACCGCGATGGCCAGCTCGAAGTTGTTGCCGGCGGCGGTGAACGCCAAGGTGGTGGTGCGCGGGTAGCCCAGCTTCAGCCAGTGGCCGATGAGCATTCCGGCACCGAAGACCACCACGAAGTAGGTCAGCAGCGGGATCGCCATGCGCAGCACATCCAGGGGCCTGGAGATGATGTTATCGCCCTGCAATGCGAAGAGCAGCACGATGGTGAACAGCAGCCCGTACAGTGCCCACGGCCCGATTCTCGGCAGGAATTTTCCCTCGTACCAGTCGCGGCCCTTGGCCTTTTCGCCCAGGGTACGGGTCAGGTAGCCGGCCACCAGCGGGATGCCCAGGAAGACCAGCACCGAGGCGGTGATGGCGGCAATGGAGAACTCGGCGCTGGTGGTTTCCAGCCCCAGCCACGATGGCAGCAGCTGCAGGTAGAACCAGCCCAGAGCACCGAAGGCGATGACCTGGAAGACGGAGTTGATAGCTACCAGCACCGCGGCCGCTTCCCGGTCCCCGCAGGCCAGATCATTCCAGATGAACACCATGGCGATGCAGCGGGCCAGGCCCACAATGATCAGGCCGGTGCGGTATTCGGGCAGGTCTGCCAGGAATACCCAGGCCAGGACGAACATGAACGCCGGGGCCAGGACCCAATTGATCGCCAGCGAGGTGATCATCAGCTTCTTGTCGGCCAGCACGCGGCCGGTTTCGTTGTAGCGGACCTTGGCCAGCACCGGATACATCATGACCAGCAGGCCGATGGCGATGGGTACCGAGACCCCGGCCACGGTGAAGCGGTCCAGCAGCTCGCCCAGCTGAGGGAAGATGCGGCCCAGACCCAAGCCGACGCCCATGGCCAGCAGGATCCACAGGGCCAGGTAGCGGTCCAGGAAGGAAAGTTTTGCCGCCACGGGGGCAGCGTCTAGCGCAGGCGCGGGTGCCACTGATTCATCACTCCAAGAATAGGCATCGACGATTGTCGATGTTTTGAGTATGATGAAACATATCGACGTTTGTCAATCTCTGGCGCCAGCCAAGAAAAGAGCCAAGGTCCGTGAGCACAGCCACCGTGAATCCTGCCGGAGGAACTTCCCCAGCACCGGCAGCCGACGCCTGCTGCACGCCATCCCAAGGCGAGGCAATCCTCAACGCCGGGCAGGCCGAAGCGCTGGCACTGCGCTTCAAGGCCCTGGGCGATCCCAACCGCCTGCGCATCCTGTCCATCGTCTCCGCCAGCGAATCGGCCGAGACGTGCGTCTGCGACCTGCCCGAACCATTGGGCCTCAAGCAGCCGACGGTCTCGCACCACCTGAAAATCCTGGTGGAGGCCGGAATCCTGCACCGCGAAAAGCGCGGGGTGTGGGCGTACTACTCCGTCGTCCCTGGCGCTTTGGAATCCCTGGGCGCCAGCTTGGCGGCCAAACCCTAGACAGGCTTGCCGCAACTGCATTCCAGGCGGCTGGGATCACGCCACCCGGGATCCACCAACTAGCCGCATTCCCGCGTCCGCGCAGGCAGCTCGGCGAACGGCATCAAACGCTGCAGGTCCCGGATGCGCAATAGCCCATTTCAGGATCCAGTGCCCTACTTCGGGCGCTCGAACTTCATGAGCTTGTGCGTGCCATCGCAAAAAGGCTTGATGGCAGAGCCCCCGCAGCGGCATAGCGCGACGGGCCCTTTCCGGGCCTCG